>NZ_JBSFJZ010000009.1:0-239269 GCF_053598315.1 Streptomyces sp. NPDC001153 | reverse complement strand
GAGTACAGCAGGACGGGCAGCTTGCCGAGCTTGGTGTCGACCGGAGCGAGCACATGGCCCGCGGTCTTCGGCAACGTCACCTGTTGTGGCGTCAGGCCCTGGGAGGCGAGGAAGTGGGCGCCGGAGACTGCTGGCATCCACGGCGCCTCGTAGTGACCGCGGGTGGAGGCGGCCGGGTACCAGAACGACACCATCAGCTCGCGCGGCTTGTCACCGGGCACGTACGGGTCCGTGCGGGACTTGTCGACGAGGTGCAGGCTGAACGTGCCCACGCCGTGGCGCCCGGTCGGTGCGGGCAGACTGAGCTGGAGAGCGGACGTGGCCGCGCGGGGCGTGACGGCCTCCGGACGGACGGCCGTGTGCTGCTTCGGCACCCCGTCGTGCCGGGGGCCCAGGGCGAGTCGTCCCGCTCGGGCTGGGCGGGCGAGAACCCGGTGGCGGTGAGCCTGTTGGCCGTCTTCCCGGCGGCCATCGCCGGCGTCATCCCCGCACCCAGCGCGATGGCCAGCGTACCGGCCGTACCGACCGCTCTGGCGATCACTCTGCGCCGGTGGCGCGGTCGGCGGTGTTTCATGGGACCCCCTTGTTGAGCAGCGATCAAAGAACTGGCGATCGGCTGTTGTACGCCGTACCGCCGCAGTGGCCTGCGGATCTGGAGGCCCTGGCGTTCACCGCGGCCGCAATCGGCACGAGCAGTGACCTCGTCCGGCTGTGCCCTCCCGCCAGTCCTCTCTTTGTGCCGGCCTGCTCGTCGCTGAGCGCGGAGCCCCCGGCCGACGCGCAACAAGAGCTCCAGGCCGCCCGATCCCCCGCCGCCAAGGAGTGGCCCCACAGCTCGCTCGAGGTTCTTGACGCCTTGCGGAGTAGCCGCAGCAGTGGAGTTCGTCGGCGACGGCAGACACGCCGACCGCGGCAAGGCCACCGTCGCGCGGGAACCGCGCACGTCGTCACTGGCCTGTTCGACTGAGCTAGGGCCTGTTGCGAAAGCCGTAGGCGGCTGGCTCCACGACCCAGACCAGGCTTCCTTGGAGGAGCTGACGGGCCAGGGCCGGCCTGCTGGCACTCCCAGCTCACGGACGACTGGGGTGTTCGAGAGACGCCGCCCCACAATTCTCGCGTGCCGTCGGGAGTGCGGAGATAGCCTCGGCGCTGTCAACGTCCGAAGGGGAGGGGTAGAGGTATGCAAGGGCAAGACTGGATCGAACGTGCGGGAGAGCTGTTCGAAGCGGCGATGTTCGGCGGAGACACGTCCGCGCTGGACCGGTCGGATGAGGTGCTGGACTCAGTCGAGGCGCCGCTTGCCATGGCACGGGGCAAGGTGCTGCACGTCCGCTTCCTGAACGACCGCGAAGAGAACCCCCAGGAACTGGTGCTGTTTGAGCGCGCGGCCGAGTTGTACGAGCGTCTGGGGGATGCGTCGGGTGAGGCGGAAGCGCTGTTCTGGGTCGGCTGCTGGCACCAGGTGGTCAAGGGCGACGGCGTCACTGGCAGGCCGTACTTCGAGCGGTCGTACGCGCTGGCGAAATCCGTCGACGACCGGATGACTATGTCCTATGCGATTAGGCATCTCGGCTTCACCGACAAGGATGCGGGCCGCTTCGATCAGGCCCGCGAGCGGTTGATTGAATCGGTGACACTGCGCCGTGAGATCGGCTTCCGGCCCGGGGAAGCAGCTGGCCTGGTGGCACTGGCCTACTTCGCGGCCGAAACCGGGGACCCAGCGGCGGCGTTCCTCCACCTTGACGAGGCGCAGTCGGTCGCCGAGAGCTGCGGTGCCAAGGCCGTGTTGGGGTGGATCGAGCAAGCCCGCACGCACATCCGTTCCTAGGCTCTGACTGGGAAGCGCTGGTCACAGCCACTCATTGATGGCTGCGACCAGCACTGTCGCTTCGTAGCGGACGGCGAGTCTGTCGTACCGAGTGGCAACGGCCCGGTGACGCTTGAGCCGGTTGATCCCGACTCGACCGCGTGCCGCTGCTTGTAGTCGTCCTTGTCGAACTTCGGCGGCCGCCCGCCACGCGATCCGCGCTTGAGCCGGTTGCGGACTCGGTCCGCCGGAACCGGGATGGTGGCCTTGATCCCGCGTCTGCGCAGGTAGGAGCGATTGCTGCGCGAGTCGTATGCCTTGTCGGCCCGGACCCGGTCCGGGCGCTTGCGCGGCCTGCCAAGCCCCAGCCTCGGAACTCGGATGGCTTCCAGGACCGCTTCGAACTGCGGGGAGTCGCCCCGCTGCCCGGCCGTGATCACGACGGACAAGGGCTTCTGCCCCTGCTCGACCGCGAGGTGGATCTTGCTGGTCAGTCCGCCGCGCGAGCGTCCGAGGCCGTGGTCGGCCGGCTCGACGAAGATCCCGCCGGGTGGCTCCTTCTGAAGGTCCCCTTTTTCGCCGCCCCGGCAGCGTGCTGGTGGGCCCGGCAGACAGTGGAGTCGACGTTGACATCCCAGGTGATCAGGCCCTTCGCGTCCGCCTCGGCCTGGAGCTGGGTGAGGATTCTCGCCCAGGTGCCATCCCGCTGCCAGCGCCGGAACAGGTCATAGACCCGGTCCCACGGCCCATAACGTTCGGGCACGTCCCGCCAAGGCGCACCAGTCCGCGTCCGCCACCGTATGCCGTCTATCAACTGCCGCCGCGTCCACACCTGCGGCCGACCCGGTTTGAGTCCCGTCGGCAGCAGGGGCTCAAGCCGGGCCCACTGGCCGTTGGTCAGATCCCCACGCCCCACGGGACCTGATCATCGACGAACAAGATCCACTTTCGCAACAGACCCTAGGCGTGTTCCACTTTACCGGCACGCCGCAGGTCGAGCTGTCGAGCGCGACCGCCGACGGAAGGGCCGACGCGGACACCGCCTGGGGTGCCGTCGCCTTCCAGCCCCTCGCGTCCAAGCCGGCGAACTTGGTCGTGGTCATGGCGGACTCCTACTCGTCGGGTGAAGGAGCCACCGCCCCCGGTGGCGCCGATCTGTACCCGGAGACCGACCACCACGACAAGCTCAACGACGCCCAGACCGACAAGTGCCACCGCTCCAAGCTGGCATGGTCGCGGCAGGCGACGCTTCCCGGCTATGGCAAGTCGATAGGATCCATGGCCGACAGCTTCGATCCGGAGATGGACTACCACTTCGTCACCTGCTCCGGGGCACGCACCTATAACGTCCTGGACAAGCAGCAGGGCTCCGGCGAGGTACCTCAGATCCAGGCCGGCTACCTCGACGACAACACCACCCTGGTGACGCTGTCGATCGGCGGCAACGACGCCCGCTTCTCCGACATCGTGGCGAAGTGTTCAAACTCAACGACCCGAGCGCGTTCATGGTCCTCTACGTCTCCGACGAACTGCGCCGCCACGGCTGGCAGGTACCCGCCTACACCATGCCACCTCACGCCGAGGACATCGCCGTACTGCGCATCGTCGTCCGCGAGGGCTTCGGACGCGATCTCGCAGGCCGTTGTGCCATTCGCTGACGACGGTGGCAGCGGCACATGCCCCGTCGAGGGAGGCCACAGGGTTGTAGGCGGATGTGCACGGTAGGAAAACCGCACCTGCGGAGAGCGATATCTGTGCTCGTGAAATGAGATATAGGTGCGGGGTACGGCGAGTATTCCTCGACCGCCCGGCGGAGCGGAATTGTCCACCGCGCAAGGCCGATCGCACTGTGCTACTGTCGAGCTCAGTTGCAGGTGTGGTTGCCAGAAGGTTTTTCCGACGGCTGATCATCACGGCGACACGGAATGCGCACAGTGCGTATTCCTGTACACCGCCTCCGAAGGAGAAACAACATGGCTACTGGCACTGTGAAGTGGTTCAACGCGGAAAAGGGCTTCGGCTTCATCGAGCAGGACGGCGGCGGCCCCGACGTCTTCGCCCACTACTCGAACATCGCCGCCCAGGGTTTCCGCGAGCTGCTGGAAGGCCAGAAGGTGTCGTTCGACATCGCGCAGGGCCAGAAGGGCCCGACGGCCGAGAACATCGTTCCCGCCTGACGCACCGGCACGGACGCATACTTCGCAGCTGGGGCCCGCACCTTGGGGTGCGGGCCCCAGCTCGCTTTATTCCCAGGGCGATTCGGCCCTGTCTTTTTCGGCCCGTTCTCGCGATTCTGCGCCGCTCATTCTGCTGCGGAAATTCCTTGATACGTGCCCACATCGAGGAAGGTTCCGCATGAACCGCACACGTACCACTCGCGCACGCACCAATCGCACATACGACCGCTTCGGAGGAAGCGCCGCTGCGGGCCGTTCCGGCGTTCCGCACCGCTCCAGTGGTTACGGAAACCGAGAGCCCGCGGGGGGCGATTTCGCGCTGCCGAAGACGGTCGGGCCCGCGTTGCCCGCTGTCGAGTCGTTCGCCGATCTCGCCATGCCGGCGCCGTTGCTGGCCACGCTCGGCCATGAAGGCGTGACCGTACCGTTCCCGATCCAGGCGGCGACCCTGCCGAACTCCCTGGCCGGCCGTGACGTACTCGGTCGCGGCCGCACCGGCTCGGGCAAGACCCTCGCCTTCGGCCTCGCAGTACTGGCCCGTACGGCGGGCCGGCGTGCCGAGCCGCGTCGGCCGCTGGCCCTGATTCTCGTCCCCACCCGTGAGCTGGCCCAGCAGGTCACCGACGCGCTCGCTCCCTATGCCCGCTCCGTGAGCCTGCGGCTCGCCACCGTCGTCGGCGGAATGTCCATCGGCAGGCAGGCCGGTGCGCTGCGGGCCGGCGCGGAGGTGGTCGTCGCGACGCCCGGTCGGCTCAAGGACCTCATCGACCGGGGCGAGTGCCGACTCGCCGACGTCGACGTCACGGTGCTCGACGAGGCCGACCAGATGACCGACATGGGCTTCATGCCCCAGGTCACCATCCTGCTCGACCAAGTGCGCCCCGAGGGCCAGCGGATGTTGTTCTCGGCTACCCTGGACCGCAACGTCGACCTGCTGGTCCGCGGCTACCTGACCGACCCGGTGGTGCACTCCGCCGACCCGTCGGCCGGTGCCGTCACCACGATGGAACACCACGTACTCCATGTGCACGACGCGGACAAGCACCGTACGACCACCGAGATCGCGGCCCGGGACGGCCGGGTCATCATGTTCCTGGACACCAAGCACGCTGTGGACCGGCTGACGAAGCACCTGCTGAAAAGCGGTGTCCGCGCCGCGGCCCTGCACGGTGGCCGGTCCCAGCCGCAGCGCACCCGGACCCTGGCGCGGTTCAAGGACGGTCACGTCACCGTCCTGGTGGCCACCAACGTCGCGGCCCGCGGCATCCACTTCGACAGCCTCGACCTGGTCGTCAACGTGGATCCGCCCAGCGACCACAAGGACTATCTGCACCGTGGCGGCCGTACGGCCCGCGCCGGGGAGTCCGGCAGCGTCGTCACCCTGGTGACCCCCGGCCAACGCCGCGGCATGACCCGGCTGATGGCCTCGGCCGGCATCAGCCCGCGCGTCACCCCGGTCCGCTCGGGCGAGGCGGAGCTGAGCCGCATCACAGGCGCCCAAGCGCCCTCCGGGGTCCCAGTGGTCATCACCGCGCCTGTCGTGGAACGCACCCGCCGCGCGTCTTCGCCGTCCAGGGACCGCCGGGGCCGCACCGGCCAGGGCCGACCCGCCGGCGCGGGGGTGCGCCGCAGGGCACAGCGGCGGCCCGGCAACGACTCGGCTGCTTAGGCCGGCGCAGTTCCCGGAGCCCCGTTGGCCTCGCGGAAGCCGCCGTGGTCTCCCGTGGACGAAGGCCGCCAAGCCGACCAGCCCTTACCGAAGGAGACACCCTTGACGCCAGCGCGGACGCAGTACCGCAGGACGGACCCCACCCACGTGTCCGTGGTGAACGACAGCGAAGGGCACGGGCCTCGGGTATGTGACGACATGACCGTTGAGGTGGCTCTGGCCGTCATGGCGAGTGCCCGGGTCGAGTACCTGACCGTGTGCGACGGGGACGACGAGAGCACAGGCTTGGTCACCCGGCTCCGGCTCGCCGTTCTCCGCGACAGTTCCACGTACACGGACCGGATCCGTCTGCAGGACGTCCTCGACGTACCACTGCCCTCACCCGGCGGCCGCTCGGGCGACGTCGGTGAGTACGGCCGGGTTCCGGGCGTACCCGCCCTCGCATGCTGATCCGTCTCGCCCCGGGCGGCCCGTTCTCCTTCTCCCCGCGACTTCTCCCCTGTGAGGCATCATGCGCTGTGTCATCGCCCGGTACCCGTTCGACCTGACCAGAACCGGGGTGCTGGCCTCGATGAAGGGCGTCAGGCCCGAGCTCGTCACGGGGGCGTCCGTGACCATCGGCCGCCGCCGCTACCCCGTCAAGCAGGTGGGCCAGGTCATCACGCGACAGGACCCCCGTGACTTCACCGCCAGCGAGGTCGTGCGGGCCATGACGCGTCTCGGCTTCACCTGCCACGACCGCCCCGAGGGCGCGCCCGTGGGCGAGGGTGGACCCACTCTCCTCCAAACCGCGTCCGCACTGCTCGGCGGCACCGGCCCCGTGGCCGTGTAAGGACGGGCGGGAGACCGCCCTCAGGATCCCGGTGGGGTCCTGCCGACGCGCGTCGGCAGGGCCCCACCGCTGTGTCGCCGTCCGCTCGGAAAGCGCCGGCCGGGCAACGGGGCGGAGGCAGCGTCTCACCGGTCGAAGTGGATGAGATCTCCTACGGTCCATGCGCTGACATCCTTGATCGCGACTCGGTACATGCCGCCCGTCTCCGGGATGCCGAGGCTGCCCTGCAGGATGCGTGCGAGATGAAAGTGCAGATGCGTGGGCGCCTCGCCGCGACCGGGCCGGTTCCCTCGCGGACCGCGCGCAAAGACGTCCGAGAACGGGCCGAGACGGTCCGAGTCCTTCAGGACCTCCGCCACCCGCTCCCTCCACACGGCCTCCGGAGCCAGCCGGCCGGTGATGACGGCGCCACCGACGACCACGGTCAGCGACATCTGATTGCTTCGCTCGGACTCCACCGCGGCGGAGATGGCGACAAGCAGCTCATCAGGGTTCGACATGACAGCACAGCTTATTCGGCCCACCTGTATCAGGAACCGCCCGTGGGCTGAAGCAGTTGCGCGCTCGGCAGGAGGCGGCTTCCGCCAACCGGTGAGGCCCGATCGCGGCAGGCTTCTTCCTTCACCAGAAGGGTGAAATCTACTGTTGCATGAGTAGATTTTCATTCCTGACATGGGTATGCTTCCTCTCGTAGACACGGTCGACGAGACCCGCCAGACACGAACTGGCGGGTGGCTGAATACGAAGTACGCAGGTCAGTGCGGCTCTCGAGCCTCGAAGCCAGAGTGTTCCCAGAACGGTGACGGGACTGAGAGCCGCACTGGGCGGCTCGCACGTCGAGGAGCTGCCAACAGCAGTACCGGTTCACTCAGTGGTTGGTTCAGAGAGGAACAGAGGAGCAGACGCCATCAGGATCGCCCGGCCCGAGAAGCGTTCGGCCCGGGTACCGCAAGACCCCGGAAATGGATGGTGGTCCCCGGTCAAGCAGCTGCGATCCCCCCGCACCCCCCTCTGCCGAGCCGGGTAGCGGAAACAGAAGGTCGGCACAGTAGTGGGCCGACGGATGGTGTTCAATTTCCTTCGGGGCCCTGGTGCCGTACGCACCAGGGCCCCTCGACGCGTTGCACAACGAGGTGACATGACATCGGACAACCCCCTGAATGATCGTCTGGACGACGACGACTACCCGGCGTACACGATGGGCCGGGCAGCCGAGATGCTCGGCGCCACCCCGGCCTTCCTCCGAGCCATCGGTGAGGCTCGTCTGATCACTCCGCTCCGCTCGGAGGGAGGACATCGCCGGTACTCCCGCTACCAACTGCGGATCGCCGCGCGCGCCCGAGAGCTCGTCGACAAGGGGACTCCGATCGAGGCCGCGTGCCGCATCGTCATCCTCGAGGACCAGCTCGAGGAAGCGCAGCGCATCAACGCCGAGTACCGTCGTGCCGCCAGCGAATCGGCGGGCCGCGCCGGCTCCGACTCCGCCTGAACACGCGGGCGCGTGCCGTATCCGGAACGCCGTCTTGCGGCCGAAGGAGAGCACAGCTCGGAAAGTCGCCGGTCCGCTGCTGCCGAACCGACGCCGCCCTCGCCTCCGGGAGGCGCACCCCGCCCGCTCTGTACTCGCCAAGGACCCCCGGGCATGTCGACGGAGACAGCGGCGCCAAGCGCAGAGCCCGTTCGCGCAAGCGCTTCGGCCGGCGTCCTTCGACGCCGTGCCCACAGCGTGCCCATAAGAGCGGACAACCAGGGTCACCAGCGGTACCAACCGGCCCGTGCAACGGCGCAGGCGTATCCCATCCCCACAGGTCAGCCGCCATGCGGCCGCCCAAGCGCCGTCGCTTCCCAAGCTGAGAGCGCGAGTTCGATTCTCGTCACCCGCTCCAGATTGAAACCCCAGGTCAGCGGCCTGGGGTTTGCTTGTTGTCTAGTCCAATTTGAGCGTGGCGTGCCCTCCGCGTGCCCTAAGTCGAGGCTGAGCAATCACTTCAGGGGCGCCTGGACGCCTCTCTGGCCACCCCTGCCCTGGTTCGTCTCAAATGGCGAGATGCATTTCGCGTGATCTGCGCCACAAGTTGTGCAAATGATGGTGAAGTCGCTTACTCAAAGGGCGACTTGCGGGCTGGCACGCAGGTGTCGACCATCCGGACTGCACTTCGGTCGTTCCGCAGCGGCAGCATGAGCGGGTGGTTCACAATGCGCGCCATGCCCACGAGGTACGACCGTTCTCGAAGACGCCGAACGTCATCGCGTTGTGGGCGTCCCACAAGAAAGGGACGCCTTGCAAGCTCCCCCAGGAGATCGGCCGAGGCTGTCGACACCACGCCACCCGAGCTGAGCGTGAAGCTGCCGCCGAGGAGGCAAAAGCTCGGACCGAGACGGCGAGGCAGCAGGCAGAACGAGAACAACGGACGATCAGAGTCGTGCTCTCGCTCTCACCCTGGCCGTGTTTGTTGGCCTTGGCGTCGGTGTCTGGGAGCCCTCACCCGCTCACTGCAGCGACGGGTGGCCGTCCAGCTCCATCGGCCGACGAGGTGCATGTTCACACCACGGCGGCGTTGTCGCTGGGCTCCCATGGGCCACGTTGTTCTTCGACTGATCACGCAGGACGCGGCAACCCAGAGCTTCGACCCTTGCCTTAGGCAGGCACCAGGTCTCCCAACGCTTCACGAAGGGCGGTGCCTACGACAGGTCCTGCCACGGCCACCTGCCGAAGCTCTTCGCCCTTCATGTAGCGGTAGCTCTGTGGAGGGTGGAAAGCTCCCGCGGAGCGCAGCGCGCTGAGCGTCACCGGCTCGTCGAAGGAGACGGGATCCTCCAGCGTGAGGCCGCTCGCCTGAGTCGCGCCACTCATGTAGGCGTCGTACTCACGCCGAGTGATTCCCGTCTGGGCGCTGTGGGCGGACCACACCTCCTTTGGGGAGGCGACATGGACTGAAGCGATGCGCGCCATGCCCACCACAGCCATGGTGGGCGCGGTCGCGTACAGCAGAACCGGGGTTCCGGGTGGCGCAGCGACGCGTTGGCGGCGGACCTCCACCGTCTTGCTGCCGGCCAAAATCGCGGTGGCGAAGCGCGGGTGGACGGACAGCAGCATCGCGCGTTCCGGATCGTTCACGTCGTTCGGTGCCCCTCTTGGTAGATCGCCTGGAACAGCTCCTCGCTGATCTTGGACAGCGAGATCAGCGAACTCGGCGACCACGGTAGTCCCCGCTCCCTGGCCAGCGAGGTCAATCGCCGCAGCGTCACCGGCTTCGGGAAGATCTCGGTGTCCGAGAACCTCAGTGCCATGGCGTGCCCGGAGGTGTCAGCAGCTGCTCTCCAGACCGCCGAGTCGATCAGCGACGTACTGGTGTGGCGACTACGCCGCACGGCTGGCCTGCCCGCCGACGCACTCACGGCGCCGGCCCCTCAGCCATCCCACCGCAACGCCGTGGTGTTTGCGGACGCCGCCCAACGCCTTGGATCCCCGGATGCCGCTCCGGGACGCCGACGGTAACCCCACCGCATGGAGGCGCCCTTGGCTCAACGTTCGACCTGGGCGCCCCCGTGCGCGGCTTATGCGGTCTGCGGGCCGTGATGAGCTTGCCGACGCCGCTCACGCTGACGACGAAGTGCAGGGTGCGGCCTCCTGCCCGGAGCGGTCGGCTCGGTCACACGGGGACTCCAAGGCGGTGAGCTTCCCGTTGTGCAGCCAGTTGGTTCGCCAGTTCCCCGGCGCCCACCTTGCTCAGGGCCCAGAGGCTGGTGGATCGCCGGGCGGACTGCCAGAGCGGGTTATCCGTGTCCACAGGGGTGTGGAAAGGCACAACGGGGATGCCGTGGGCATCGAAGGGGGCGGAGTCGAGGTAACGCATACCACCTGTGCCGCAGAGATAGTGGGTGCTGCCAGTGGCCACCGCGAGGCCGGCGAGGCGCTCGGATCGGCCTTGACGGGTCGGGATCCCACTGCTGGACAGCACCTGCCCCGTCCAGCCGAGCGCACTGAGCAGGGCGAGCGTCGATGCTCTGGCGATGGAAACCACGTGGTCGGTGGCGTCCAGCCTGTCCAGCACCGAGTCGAGGACATCACGTACGGCATCCCAGTGGTGGCTGCGGCCGTAGTACTGGCGCACGAGCAGCTGGACCGTCCGGCGCGAGCGGCAGGGGTCGACGAGCCGTGCCTGGCTGATCAACGTCGGGCGCCCGCGGGGAAGGCGCGTGGGGAGTGTGAGCCACTGCTGCCGGGTCGGATCGTCCAGGGCGACGAGGCGGGCACGGTGTTGGTAGTCGCGCCGGGCGAACTGCACGTCGTCCAAGACGATCCACCGGTCGGCGACGAACAGCTTCGCCAACGTGGACAGTCGTGGGAACAGGTTCGGTTGATGAACCGCACAGATCCCACTCGGCGGGCCGCCGCGTGGTGGCTCAGGTGCTGATGAGGCGGCTGTCGAAACCTGCGCCCAGGAGGCGCTCGTACGCGTCATACACGTCCCCCGGTACGTCCTGCTCGACGGCGAAGCCGAGCTTCGGGTACTCGATCACCCGTTGCAGGTCGCCCACGAGCATGTCGACGACGAGCTTCTCGTCGCCGATGGACTTGATGTAGTCGTCCAGCTCCAGCGGCTCGGAGGCGCACACGACGTCCGCCTCAGGCCACAGCTTGCGGCAGGTCGCGTACGAACGCCGCTCCATGTACGGCTTGGAGATCAGCAGCAGCGACTCGACCTCCACACCCGCCTCGTCCAGCAGCTCGCGGGAAAAGGTGATGTTCTGGCCCGTGTTGGCCGCCTTCGGCTCGACCAGGATCGCCTCGTCCGGCACGCCCAAACTCAGCGCGTGCTCGCGGTAGTGGACGGCCTCCCCTCGCGGGAAGCGGGCGCGGGTGGTGGGGCTGTTGCCGCCGCTGAAGACGAGGACCGGGAAGAGGCCGGCACGGTAGAGGTCGGCGGCTGCGGTGGCCACCCCGAGGTCGTGACTTCCCAGGCCGATCGCTGCCGAGCAGGGCCGCTGCTCGTGGCCCATCTGGTGGTAGTCCCAGATCAGCATCGCATCGTGGAACTGCTCGTTGGTGATCTGGCGCTGCTCGTGCTCCGGCACTGGCACTCCCTGGCTCATCCCTGCTGGCCCTTTCGGATGCCCTCGATGCTGCGCAGCTGGTGACTCAGCCCGTACTGCCGGGCCATCTGCGCCGCCTGATCGAGGACGGACAGCCCATCATTCCGGGTCGCCGTGTCCGACAGAAGGATGTGCCCGTAGGCGGTGTCCAGCCGGACCCGCTGCATCGGGGAGTCGACCGTACCGGTGGTGCGCGCGATGCCGATGTAGTGCAGGGCCTGCTTCAAGTCGCCGGCACCGCGGTGGGCGAGGGCCAGCTTCTGGTGGGCGACCGACCAGTCCTCCGGCTCGCCCAGGTCCTCGAAGGCGCGGGTGGCGGCCGTCATGACCTGGGTGGCGTACTCGTTGTTGCCCTCCTTGCTCAACGCGGTACCCACCCACAGCCGCGCTCTGGCTCGGTCGCGCGGGCTCAGGCGCTCGTCCGCGGCAAGGAGTTCGTATTGGCGAGCGGAGACGCCGAGCTCTCCCGACATCTCGCGGACGACGGCGAGGGAAAGATCGATCTGGGCCACTCGGCGCGGGATGTCGAGCTCGGTGAACATGCCGCGGGCCAAGGTGTAGGAGTGCCGGGCGGAGAGCGGGCCGAGGATTGCTCCCTGGTCCCGCTGGAGGTCACCGAGAAGCACCAGGGACCGGCCGTACAAGTACAAGCCCTTTGCATCCAGTTGGCGGGGGTCGAGACGTCCCAGCCAGCGGTTCAACAGGTCAGTGGCGAACGGGAAGTTCTGGCGGCTGATGCAGACGACAGCGCGCTCGATGTCCTCGGTCCAGGTCTCGTGGTCCGCCGGCCGGGCGCTCTTCCGCTGAGGGAACAGCAGCGTCTCGAACCGGGCCTGGGTGGCGGAGTCTGCGCGGGCGAGCGCGGTGTCCAGGATGGCCTGCGTGTCAGGCCGAGGCTGGGTCTCCGCGCCCAGGCTCTCCCACTTCGCGACCGTGCGTAGGGCGACACCGAGATGTTCGGCGAAGGCGCGCGTGCTCATGCGCAGCGCGGCCCGCAGGGCGCTTGCTTCCCGGCCGGTCCATTGCTGCACGCTGACCACGGATGACCTCCCTCCTCACGCATCGAAGCACTCTCTGTGACGGCGTGGGGCGGAAAGTGCAACGGAAGCGCAACAGCAGGTCATTTCAAGGCCGTTCGCGTCGGCCGACGCTGAGGGCATGGACGACGAACTCATCACGGAACGCCGCTCCGTCGCCTTCCCCCAGGTCTTCGGTTACCTGCGCCATGCCACCGGCGGCCTCGCCCGCCACGCGGCGCTGATCGGCTGCCTCACTGAGTACTGTCGGCAGCATGAGCTGGCGCTGTGCGGCGTGTTCACGGACCGGGAGTCGACGGTGGTCGTCCGTTCGCCCGCCTTCGTCGGACTCCTGGACGCGCTGGAGCTGCCAGACATTTATGGCGCCGTTGTGCCTGCATTCAGCCACCTCGGCCCAAAGCGCATGGCCGCCGATCGGGAGCGGCAGATAGCGGCCACAGGCACCCGTCTGATCGTGGTCCGCTCCACCAGGCCGTTGTCTGCCCCCGCGTCATCACGGGGAGCGGGCACCAGCCGCCTGTGCCAAGGGGTACGTGATGTCCGTTCGTGATGCCCTGCGAAATGCGCCCATGGTCGCCGACGTGCCTGGGCTGCGCCTGCTCCGAGTCGGTGAGGGCTGGGACCTCGTACGAACCCCTGCGGACATCGGCTTCCTGGCCCTGGCCCACCTGCGGGCCACCGGTGCGGCGGTCGGTCCGGTGCTTTACGACGGCCCCAACGAACGCGTCTACTACGCCGTGGGAACTGGCACTGCCGAAACCTGGGCCAACCTACCGGTACGGCATCTCTCCACTAACGCATGGCTCGTCGCACCCGGCCTGGAGCAGATCGACGATTGGTTCGGCGGCTGGTGCGAGCTGCCCGACGACGACACCCTCACCGACGCAGAAGTCCTCCGCTCCGCGCTCCAGCACCCGTACGTCACTGCCACCCTGCAGGAGGTGTGTCGGTGAGCATCCGAGCGATCACGTGCCACAAGGATTGGACCCTCCAGCCCGACCAGGAGCCCGACGCCGAACCCACCACCTATGCGATGCAGTGCGCGGTCTGCGGCGAGAGCTCGCCGAGCAGTGTCGACTTCGCCGAACCGCAGAGCTGGGTCTTCACGCACGGGGGCCGCAACCCCTCGCACCACACCTACCGGGAGATCATCACTCGGCCGTGGCGGGCCTGGTGGAAGCCGTGATAGGCCGCGCGGCGAGCTGGTTCGCACGCTACACGGGCCCCTGCTGATCATGCTGATCTGCGCCTCGTGCGGCTTCGTGATCGGTGTCGCCGTATCCATCGCCAAGGTAAGCCCCTGAGTCTCCGTCCCTGCCGGGCGTAGCCGATCGAGACGTTCCCCCTCCGAGAAGCCCCGGCAGGGACGGGCGGGACTGATCAAGGCACGCTGCCGGATCCAGCCCGCCCGCGTGCGCGGCGTCATCCCGTCCGATGGCGGCAATAAGTTGCTGCTTTGCGCAATCGTGCAGCTACTATCTCGGCAGCCACACTTCTCATCTTCGACGGGATGGACGGACGCATCGGGCTGCTGATGGTCCGTGCGCGATATCTGCGGGCGCACTGCCCGGTTGGCCGGAGGATGCCGACATGACCAGCGTGAAGAGCTTCTCCGTCTCGGGCTACGGCCCCGAGCGTCCCAGGTGGATCCGGCTCTTCGCCCGCGACTCACTGGTCCGCCGGCTGGACTGGCCGATACTGCTGGCCGCCCTTGCTCTCTCACTCATCGGCTCGCTGCTGGTCTACTCGGCGACCCGCAACCGCACCGCGATCAACCAGGGCGACCCGCACTTCTTCCTCGTCCGGCACCTGATGAACCTCGGCATCGGGTTCGTCCTGATGATCGGCACGATCTGGCTGGGTCACCGCGCCCTGCGCAATGCGGTGCCGATGCTCTACGGCCTCTCCGTCTTCGGGGTGCTGCTGGTACTCACGCCGCTCGGTGCCACGATCAACGGCAACCGCAACTGGATCGTGCTGGGGGGCGGCTTCTCCCTCCAGCCGTCCGAGTTCGTGAAGGTCACGATCATCCTGAGCATGGCGATGCTGCTCGCGGCCCAGGTCGACGCGGGTGACAAGAAGTATCCCGACAACCGTGCCGTGATCCAGGCCCTGGGCCTGGCCGCCGTGCCGATCATGGTCGTTCTGATGATGCCCGACCTCGGTTCGACGATGGTCATGACGGTCACGATCCTGGGCGTGCTCCTCGCCTCGGGTGCCTCCAACCGCTGGATCTTCGGCCTGCTCACCGTCGGCATCCTCGGTTCCATCGCCGTGTGGCAGCTGCACATCCTGGACCAGTACCAGATCAACCGCTTCGCGGCCTTCGCCGACCCCAACCTGGACCCCTCCGGAGTCGGCTACAACACCAACCAGGCTCGCATCGCCATCGGCTCGGGTGGCCTGACGGGTGAGGGATTGTTCCACGGCGCGCAGACCACCGGGCAGTTCGTTCCGGAACAGCAGACGGACTTCGTGTTCACGGTCGCCGGCGAGGAGCTGGGCTTCGTGGGCGCCGGTTTCATCATTTTTCTGATCGGCGTCGTCCTGTGGCGTGCCTGCCGTATCGCCCGTGAGACGACCGAGCTGTACAGCACGATAGTCGCCGCGGGCATCGTCGCCTGGTTCTCCTTCCAGTCCTTCGAAAACATCGGCATGTCGCTCGGCATCATGCCGGTGGCGGGCATTCCGCTGCCGTTCGTCTCCTACGGCGGTTCGTCGATGTTCTCGGTGTGGGTGGCCGTCGGACTACTGCAGTCGATCAAGGTCCAGCGGCCCATGCAGGCGTAGCAGGGAGTTCCGCCAAAGCCCACGTCCGCGAACTCGGCCTCGATCGTCCGGAGCGCCTCCGCGTACCCAGGCTCAGGCCCGATCCGTCAGCTCCTCCGCATACACCTGCGACAACGGCTGCGGGCCGACGTACTGCTGGCAGTTGCACTGCCCGGCCTCGTAGCGCAACGGCTTCTTGTTCTCGTCCCAGGCCATGGGGATCTCCACGCGTTCGTGGCACCGGCCCTGTTTGTCGTGCTTGGCCAGGTGGTGTGTACACCCACACACGGGTTCCGGCGTCCGGTGGGCCGCTTCGAGTGCGAGACGCTCCTGCTTCGCGACTTCCATCAGTTCCAGCTTCCGCTCATGCCGGTTCTTCAACGCGGTACGAACGGTGTCGGCGGCCCACCCGAAGCCACCCGTCCCGAAGACGATCAGCACCCACCAGTACGAGCCCATCATCACCCTTCCCCCTGTACGGCCGTTCACGGTCAGGCCGCCTGCGCCGTCGGTGGTGGTCATGTGTCCACCGGAGCGCCTTGATCAGGATAGGCGTCACGAGGGCCGACCGCTTGGCGGCGCCGACTCGTTGAAGGAGATGAGCCGACCGCATTGTCTCCGGCACTGTCGTCGACAGGGAGGGAGCCCTCCCCGCGCTAGCGAAAGGGTCCGAGACACGTCGGAGCCACCGAGCGACCTCCGGAGCCTCGTACTGCCGCGGGAGGAATGGGTGCGCTCCCGCTTGAGTGGTGCGCCGACCATAAGAATCGGGGGGAGCCTTCGATGGATCGGGCCGGCCTTGCCTTCCTGACCGTGTTCGGCCTGGCGTGGTGGCTTGCGGGCGCGAGTGCCCCGGGCGGGTCGCTGCTGCCGGTGGCGGCTCTGGCGTGTGGTGCCGTCGCGGCGGGTGTCTGGCGCACGGGACGTGGCCTGCGTCGCCCGGGTGGTGGTCCGCTTCCCGACGACGTGCGCCGCCGCTTCGCCGGGATCAATGTGTTGCAGTGGACAGTCATCAGTGTGGTGACTGCCATCGCTGTGATGAGCGGCGTTCCCAGGCTCATCCCGGGCCTGATCGCCCTCGTCGTCGGCCTGCACTTCCTGCCGCTTGCCGTGCTCTTCCGACAGCCGCGGTTTCACCTGACCGGTGCTTTGATGGTCGCTGTCGGGGTGGCAGGCTGCGCCGTCGATCTCGCCGCGAGATCGGCCGCCGCCGCCCGGACGATCGTTGGTATCGGTGCAGCCGTCGTCCTGTGGGGAACCGCGTGCCTGGACCGCCACAGGACGAGCGGGCCGGCGGACCGACCGGAGTCGCAGCGATCGGCCGCAGCGTCGTGAGGGTTTGCCCGAAGGTGGCCACCAGGGCCGCGCTGGGCAGCGCATCCCTGGCGATTCCTCCTTCTCAGACGTTGACCCCGAAGTCGGCCGCGATCCCGCGCAGGCCCGAGGCGTAGCCCTGGCCGACCGCCCGGAACTTCCATTCCCCGCCGTACCGGTACAGCTCGCCGAAGACCATCGCGGTTTCGGTGGAGGCGTCCTCGGACAGGTCGTAGCGGGCGATCTCCTGGCCGCCCGCCTGGTTGGCCACCCTGATGTAGGCGTTGCCCACCTGGCCGAAGCTCTGCCCGCGTGTGTCCGCCTCGTGGATGGAGACCGGGAAGACGATCCTGTCCACGTCGGCGGGTACGGCGGCGAGGTTGACCTTGATCACCTCGTCGTCGCCCTCGCCCTCACCGGTGAGGTTGTCGCCAGTGTGTTCGACCGAGCCGTCGGGGCTGCGTAGGTTGTTGTAGAAGATGAAGTGCTGGTCGGTGGCCACCTTGCCGGACGCGTTCAGCAGCAGCGCGGAGGCATCCAGGTCGTAGTCCGCGCCCGTGGTGGTACGCACGTCCCACCCCAGACCGATCTCCACCGCGGTGAGGCCCGGCGCTTCCTTGCTCAGCGACACGTTGCCGCCCTTGGCCAGGGAAATACCCACGACTCGTCCCCTCAGTTCTGGGCTGCCCTTACGGTCACCAGATGCAACGAAGGGTGCCCTGCCATAGTTCCTATGGTTGCGCAACGCCTAAAGTATTTCCGGCGTGGGTGCCGCATGGGGCGGGCCGGGCGAGGCGAAGGCGAGGGCATCGGATGTTCCCCAACATCAGCGCCTTGGATCTCCTGACGCTGGGGATCCTGGTGGTACTGCTCTTCGGCCCGGACAAGCTGCCGGAGATCATCCAGAACGTGGTCGGGTTCGTGCGTAAGGTGCGGGAGTTCTCCGAGAGCGCCAAGCAGCAGGTCCGCTCTGAACTTGGTCCGCAGTTCAAGGACTTCGAGTTCGAGGATCTGCATCCCAAGACGTTCATCCGCAAGCATGTTTTCGATGGCGAGGGCCTCGGGATGGACGAGATCCGTGGCGCGCTGGACCCGAGGGCGGAGCTGTCGGAAGTCGCCGACGCGGTGCGCGGTGCGGCGAGGGCCGAAGAGAACACGGCGCCGACGACCGGGGGCCGGACGCCCTTGTCGAAGGAGGCAGCGGCCGGACCGGACACGTGCACGGCGTTCGATCCTGACGCCACCTGAGCGGCGACTGCGAAGCAGCCGTTCCGTCCAGCAGCCCGTATGGGCCGCGTGGCGCGGCTTCTGGGTGCTGAGCGAGCCGCTGTGGGTGACGTCCTCGTGCGATCAGCACCTGACGAGCCGACGACGAGGGGCTCAGCGCGCTCTGCGCCTGTCGGTGGCCGGACGCGCTGCGCTTGTGTCGTTGGGAACAGCCCTCAGGACGCGGTCGACGGGCTTGGTCGAGGGCGGCGTCGTATCCTCGATTGAAGCGCTGGTGGACCGCGTGGCGCCCTCGCCCTCCGGGGTCTTGGCCTCGGGCTTGAGGATGCGCATCGACCTGCCCAGCCCTCGGTTCGTGTCGGGCAGCTTCTTGGAACCGAACACCAGGATGATGACGATGGCCACGATCAGCAGCTGCCAGGGTTCCAGCCCGTTACCAAGCATCCGACCCCCATCTCTTCGCCGAACAGCTCCTTCTCCGGGCGGCGGCGCAGACCGGGCAGCGCAGCATACCCTCTGTCATAATTGCCACGTTGCGCAACTGTACAACCATTGGGTAGAGCCAGTCGTCCTCTTTGTATGAAGCGGACGGATGGGGGCGCCCGGATGACCACGACCAGGGATGGCAGGACAGCGCGGGGCCGCAAGCGCGGCCCGTGGCGAATAATGCTGCTCATCGCGCTGGTCGTCGTGGTGATCGGCGCGGTGGGCCTGGGCTGGATCTACCTGAAGCTGAACAGCAGCATCCACACCTTCGACGCGGGCGGCTTGTCCAGGCACCGTCCCGCGGCCGGCCCGTCCAGGAGCGAGAACGTACTGGTCATCGGAACAGATGCGCGCAACAACGGCAACAGCTCACTCGGCGGCGGCGATACGAACGATATCGGCCGTTCCGATACCGCGATCCTGCTGCACATCTACGCCGACCACCGGCACGCCCTCGCCGTCTCCATCCCGCGCGACACCCTGGTGACCATCCCGCCGTGCAGACTGCCGGACGGCTCCTGGACGAAGACGCAGACCGACGCCATGTTCAACTCGGCGTTCTCCGTCGGGCAGACGGACAAGGGCGATCCGGCCTGCACCCAGAACACCGTCGAACAGCTCACCGGCCTGCGTGTCGACCACGCCGTGGTCGTGGACTTCAAGGGCTTCGCCGCACTGACCAGCGCGGTCGGCGGGGTGCAGGTCTGCCTGCCGCAGGACGTCTACGAGAAGGACCTCGACCCCAACCGCGCCACGCGGGGCAGCCTGCTGTTCAAGAAGGGCGAGCAGACGGTCTCCGGACAGCAGGCCCTGGACTACGTCCGCATACGGCACGGTCTCGGTGACGGCTCCGACATAGGGCGGATCAAACGGCAGCAAGCCTTCCTCTCCAGCCTCGTCAAGAAGGTCAAGAGCGACGGGATCACCCCCACCAACCTGCTGCCGCTGGCCGACGCCGCCACGAAGTCACTCACGGTCGACCCCGGACTGGGCACGGCGAACAAGCTGCTCTCCTTCGCCATGTCGCTGAAGGACATCGACCTGCACAACACGAAGTTCGTCACCCTCCCCTGGCGGTACGCCGGCGAACGTGTCGCCGTCGTCGAGCCGGATGCCTCCGATCTGTGGGCGGCACTCAAGGCGGACCGCACCATCGACGGCAAGGACGCCGACGGAAGGAAGCAGGCCCAGGACCACGCATCCGCATCGCCCAGCGCCACCGGGAACGTGTCGGGCACTGGTATCAGCGTCGCCGTCTACAACGGCACCACCATCGGCAGCCTCACGTCCAAGGCCGTCTCGTCACTCACGGAGCACGGTTTCACTGTCACCGGCACCGCGACGTCGGGCAGCCAGGACGACTCCACCACCGTCATCGAGTACGGCACCTACCTGAAGTCACAAGCCGAGTCGGTGGCCCGGCTCTTTCCCGGCGCCCGGCTCGATTTCATCGGCGGATCGAGCATCAACGTGGTCCTGGGCAGCTCTTACGCCGCAGCGGGTTCTTCCGCCCCGACGACCCCGACCGCCGTGCCCAGCTCGGTGACGGCTGACGCCCGCTCGGCGGACGACGACCTGTGCTCCAACCTGTCGTACGGTTCGGGTGGTTGACGAGGCGGTTACGCGGTTACGCGAGCGTGAAGTAGGCGAGGCTGCCGAGTCCGGCCACGGAGCAGTAGATGGCGAACGGGATGAGGGTGCGGTTCTCGAAGTAGCGGACGAGGAAGCGCGTGGCGAGGTAAGCCGCCACGAACGCGGCCACGCTTCCCGCCAGCAGCGGACCGCGCAGGCCGTCGCCCTGCGAACCGAGCAGCGGCGGCAGCTTCAGCAGCGCGGCTCCGCCGATCACCGGCGTGGCGAGCAGGAACGCGAAGCGCGCGGAGTCCTCGTGGCCCAGGCCCTTGAAAATGCCCGCGCTGATGGTCGAGCCCGAGCGGCTGATGCCGGGGAAGAGGGCGAGGATCTGGGCGGCGCCGATCGTCACGGCCTGGCGGATGGTCATCCGGGTGATCCGCAGATCCGACTGCTCCTCCTCCGACAGATGCTCCTCGCCTGGGGCGACTGCGGCCCCGGCCCGCCTGCGGCCGGTCCCACCGCGCCGCAGCTGCTCTGTGACAAAGAGGACGATGCCGTTGAGCGCCAGGAAGATCGCCGTCGGGACGGGCTTGCCGAGCGTCGTACGGAACACCTTGTCGAGCGCGACACCGGCGACCGCGACCGGGACACACGCGGTGACGATCAGCCAGGCGAGCCGCTGGTCAACAGTCTCGATCCGGCGCTGCGTGATGGACGTCGCGAGGCCCCGGATGACGCGGACCCAGTCGCGCCAGAAGTAGACGACCAGCGCGAGCGCCGTGGCCAGATGGAGACCGACAAGCTCATTGAGGTAGAGGGACCCGTCGGCGGAGACGTCCAGATCGTGCTTCCAGTGCCCGCCCAGGAGAGCTGGTATCAGGATGCTGTGCCCCAGGCTGGAGACGGGGAACAGCTCGGTGACGCCTTGCAGCAGGCCGACGCCCACGGCTTCGGGATAGGTCAGAACAGACATTGACTGGCCTTTGACTCGACATGCACGCGAGGCCGGAGCCGCAGGCACCGGTCACAGCGACTCTGGCAGGCAGAAGCTACTACACGCGGGCAAAATGCAGGCCACATCGGGAATCGGCGTCTCACCGCCTTCTTCCCGGCTGGGATGGTCCGACGAGCTGGCCGGACATCAGCTGGAGGACGAGGGCGACGGCGGGGGTCATCGATGTGGTAGATCTGCCGCCGGCCCTCCCGGCGGCAGGGGACTAGACCCGCGTGCCCACTCAGTGCGGGCGCCATCGGACACCCGGACCGAACGGCCGCACGCCGGAAGGCGCGGTGAGCCGGCGGAATTCGCCGTGCTCTAGATATGCGCGGAGCCGAAGCGCCTCACCGCCCCTATTGGTTGCTATATTGCGCAAATGTGGAACTTCGGGGCGATATGAGCCATACCTTCCGCACATGGCTTACCAAGAACCCGGCACAGGAGGGGCCCGCGCATGCCCATCAGCCACCAGGCACCGGCGCGGCGGCAGCACGGCCACCGCGTGACCGCGCCTCCTCCGTCCCACCGCACGCGCTCACGGACTCCCGTACGCAAGCGCAGGCGTGACAGCCGGCTCCGGAGGCTGGCCATGAGCGGCCTCTCTCTGCTGATCCTGGTCACTGCGGGGCTCGGCTGGATCCATGTGACCCTGAACGGGAGCATCAAGACCTTCGACAGTGACGGCCTCTCCAGCAACCGTCCCAGAGCGACGGGCAGAGGGGAGAACGTCCTCGTCATCGGCTCCGACGGACGCGTCAACGGCAACAACGCGCTGGGCGGCGGGAGCAAGCACGACGTCGGCCGCTCCGACACTGCGCTCCTCCTGCACATCTATGCCGACCACCGGCACGCCCTCGCCGTGTCGATCCCCCGTGATGCGCTGGTCACGATCCCGCCCTGCCAACTCCCGGACGGATCCTGGACGCAGACACGGGCCAACGCCATGTTCAACGCGGCCTATTCCGTCGGCGAGACCGCGAGGGGCAACCCCGCCTGCACCCAGAACACCGTCGAACAGCTCACCGGGTTGCGCGTGGACCACACGATCGTCATCGACTTCAAAGGCTTCGCACAGATGACTGAGGCCGTCGGCGGGGTGCCCGCGTGCGTGCCGCAGGACATCTACCAGAAGGATCTCAGCCCGGGCCGCGTCACCCGCGGCCGGCTTCTCCTCCACAAGGGCGAGCAGACACTGTCCGGGAAACAAGCCCTGGACTACGTGCGGATGCGGCACGGCATCGGGGACGGCTCCGACATCGGGCGCATCAAGCGGCAGCAGGCGTTCGTGGCCGGCCTGATCAAGAAGGTGAAGAGCGCCGGGCTCACTCCGGCCAACCTGCTGCCCCTGGCGGAAGCCGCCACCAAGTCGCTGACCGTCGACTCCGGTCTGGGAACGGCGGACAAGCTGATCTCTTTCGTCATGTCGCTGAGGGACATCGACCTGCACAACACCAAGTTCGTCACCGTCCCGTGGCGCTACGACCGCGCCCGCGTCGCCCTTGTCCATCCGGACGCCGACAAGTTGTGGGCGGCACTGCAGGCCGACCGCCCCATTGATGACAGGAACACCGGCATGGCCGGGCCCGAAAGCCGGGCAACCAGCCACCCGCCGAGCGCTGAGCCGGTGGTCTGGGGAAACGGGATCACCGTGGTGGTCTACAACGCCACCCACACCAGCGGACTCGCCTCCACCGCGGCGCGCACACTGACCCGCCATGGCTTCGCCGTTGCCGGCACCGGCAACACCACCCGCCGGGGCCAGACCGTCACGCTCATCCAGTACGCCCCGCCCCTCAGGACCCAGGCAAAGCAAGTCGCTCGGCTCTTTCCCGGCGCCCAACTGCAAGCTCTCACCGGAGGAGGCATCACCGTGATCCTGGGGCAGACCTACGCCGCCTCCGCCAGCCCGGCCTCACCCCCGCACACGCCGGTGACCTCGAACACCCGCTCCGCGGACGACTCCCCCTGCTCCGACCTCTCGTACGGATGACGGGGTGCGGAACCCAGTGACGACCAGCTTGCCGAGGCGAATCTCACCCGCAGGGCATGAGTGAGGCGGAACCTTCGACGCCACGTATCACGTTGTCCCCAGAGGCCGAACCCGGAAGGGTGCCGAGCCTGGCGTTGCGACACGCGACGTGACCACGCGGGCACACAACGGATCCGGCACCTGTGAGCCGAGACCGGCCGGGTGAGGAGCGGCACGGATGTTTGCTAGATTGCGCAACCACGCAATCGAGGTGCAACCCCACTTCATCCGACGGGCCGGCCGCAGAACACTGGCCGCACCCCGCGAGGGTCTGCTGGGCCCGACCGTTCCTGGGAGTGTGACATGAGTGACCTGCGGGACGGCTCCACCGGCCGCGCCACACGCCACCGCACCGCCCAGGTGCCCCGCCAGCGCACCGACAAGCCCGCAGACGGGCGCCCGCCCGGCGGCCGGGCGGCGGCACGGGCCGCGTCCCGGTCCTCCGGCCGTGGAAACTCACGCCGCCGCGTCCGGCCGACGCGCCGGGGCAGGCGGGTCCTGCGGATCGCCGGGACATGCCTGGCCGTCCTGGTCCTGGTGACGGCCGGCGCCGGCTGGTGGTTCTACGAGCACCTGAACGGCAACATCAACAGCATCGCGCTCGACGGCAAGGGCGGCAGCGAAAAGGCGGACGCCTTCGGCCGCACGCCGATCAACATCCTGGTGATGGGATCGGACGGCCGCACCAGCGCCGCCGACTGCGCGCTCGGCGGCGGCTGCTCCAAGACCGGCGTGCAGACCGGCAACGGCAACGCCGACGTGGAGATGGTCGTCCACATAGCCGCCGACCGCTCCAACGCCACCGTGATGAGCATCCCTCGCGACACCATGACCAACGTGCCGGCCTGCACCGACCCCACGTCGAAGCAGTCCACGTCCGGCTACTACGGCCAGATCAACAGCGCTCTCTCATACGGCCCGGCCTGCCAGGTGGCCACCATCCACCAGCTCACCGGCATCCCCATCGACCACTTCGTCAAGCTCGACTTCTCCGGCGTAGTCAGCATGTCCGACGCGGTCGGCGGCGTCGACGTGTGCGTCAGCGACAACGTCTACGACACCTACTCGCACCTGAAACTGTCCAAGGGCGACCACACCCTCAAGGGCGTCGCGGCCCTGGAGTTCGTCCGCTCCCGGCACGGCTTCGGCGACGGCAGCGACCTCGGCCGTACCGTCTCCCAGCACCTGTTCCTCGGCGCGATGATCCGCAAGTTCAAGAGTGCCGGCACCCTCACCGACCCCACGAAGGTCTACGACCTCGCCGATGCCGCGACCAAGGCCCTCACCGTCGATGACGGCCTGGGCAGCGTCAGCAAGCTGGTGGGGCTGGCCTCCGACCTGGACAAGGTTCCCTCCAAGCGGATCACGTTCGCCACCATGCAGACCGCCCCCGATCCGAACAACAAGGACCGGGTCGTCCCGGGTGCGGGAGCGAAGTCGCTGTTCGCGAGCATCGCCAACGACCAGTCGCTGACGACCGGTTCGGGCAAGAAGTCCGCAGCGGCCTCCCCCACCGCCCAGGCCGTCGCCCCCTCCCAGATCGCCGTGACCATCGAGAACGGCACCACCGTCGGCGGCCGTGCCTCCGAGCTGGCCGGCGCCCTGACCGACAAGGGCTTCAGCCAGGACACCACCACGGCCAACGCCCCTGCCACCGCGGCCACCACCACCCTCACCTACGGCACCGGGCAGAAGCCGGAAGCCCAGGCGGTGGCCAGTGCCCTGGGCCTGCCCTCCTCGCACCTCAAGCAGGGCAGCGGCAGCGGCTTGTCGCTGGTCATCGGCAGCGACTGGCCGAGTGGCACCAGCTACCCCAGCAACAGCGGCAGTGCAGGCACTTCCTCCCCCGCCCCCGCCGACACCCACGCCGCGGTCTCCAACGCCCACGCCCAGACAGCCGACCAGTCCAAGAGCTGCGCCCAGGTCAGTCCCTACAGGACCGTCTCCCTCAACGGCGTCAGCATGACCCCCGCCCAGGCATACGCCGCTGCCCGCAGCCAGCCCGACTCCGACGCCTGAAACCACTCATCGCCACAAGTGTTCATCTCGCCACTCTTAGCGAACACATCATCGCTTGCGCAATGATGGAACCGTCCATTGAGGCGATGGGGGAGGACCGGGGCCGTGCGGGAGACGACTACCGCGGAAGGCGTGCTCGAGGAACTGGCGCGAGGATGTCCACTGCCGCCGCATGACGAGGCGCGGGGCGCGTATCAGCCGGTCGAGGTGTACGACGAGGCCGGGTGGCCGTGGCCGGGATCCGTCACCGGATGGTGGACGAGCCCCGAAGGCGTCACCGCCTGCCGACTGCGGCTGTCAGGCGTGGCGACTCCGCGATGGGTCCTGTACGACACGGACCGGATCATCCTGCGGGTTCAGAGCGGCACGTAGACCACTGTCAGTCGGTCTGTCAGAGATGGCGGCTCGGATCAGCGACCTGGCGACTTCCCCGTTCCGCGCCGCCTGCTTCCTCCAGGCGCCCCAGCAGGAACGGCACGACACCACGCTCAAGCAGAGCCAGTTCCCACTCTTTCCGCGCCCTTGTCAGCTCCGGCGCTGTACCGTCCAGCGCACCCCTCTGACCGTCCGATCGATTGCGTGCCGCCGCCACGAGCACGTAGATGAAGTCCCCGATCAGCCCGCCTGCGGTCACAGCGGCGGCGATCAGCCCGGCAGTGATCAGTCCGCCGCTGATGTAGGGGCGCCCTCCGAACACCCGCAGGCCGTACCCGATCACGAGGAAGACAGCCGCCGAAACGGCCGCCAGACTGGGCACGAGCACCGCCAGCACCGGAAGCAGCCCGCCACTGCCTTGGGCCTCGGCCCCCTGGGCACCGCTCGCATCCTGCTGCCCACTCGTCGCGGCCGCCACTGCCCTGGCTTGGAGGAACGTCCGGTACTCGATGGCTGCGGCGCCGGCGATCTCGGCCCGCGCCTGGAGCGCCCGAGTACGCAGCTGCTCACGGTTGAGAACCGCGCCGGAGCGCCCCAGCGCCTCCGTGACCTGCTGCGACTTCAGGGCCTCGTCCAAGACGCGCCCGAACGTCACGTCGATCTCGGCCTCAGAAGATTCAGGTCCCTGCATCTGTCCCCCGCGCATCAGAGCGTCACCGTCCACAACCTCTGCGGATCGACCACATCGACGTACAACCGAAGGATTGAGTTTATTAGTTCCCCGATTGCGCAACTGTTAAAGGACTGGGGGTCCTCCCACTGCCGTTGATCTGGAGTCCCGATGCCGGAATCCCCCACC
The DNA here is from genome assembly GCF_053598315.1 of Streptomyces sp. NPDC001153. Taxonomy (NCBI): domain Bacteria; kingdom Bacillati; phylum Actinomycetota; class Actinomycetes; order Kitasatosporales; family Streptomycetaceae; genus Streptomyces; species Streptomyces sp. NPDC001153. The sequence goes on along the minus strand of NZ_JBSFJZ010000009.1, from coordinate 213,000 downwards.
CCCAAGCCGCACATCCGCGGGCTTCGAGAAGCCGCACGCCACCGTGTGCTGCGCCTGCTGCATCGACGCAAGCGACGCACACACCATGTCGCCCAGGACCCGGCTCACGCCGTCGTCCGACTCTCTGGAGAGATCACATCCAAGAACGCCGGCCGTGTCGCCGACAACCTGCGCAATACCCTCCGCCCGACTCCCCGCACTCTGGAGATCGACCTCCAACGGGTCACCTTCCTTGACAGAGAGGGCGGCAAGGCGTTCCTCCCCGTGCTGCGTGCCGCCCAACAACACGGCACCAAGGTGATCGTCACCCACGCAAGCGCCCAGGCCCGCAACACATTCGAGCGACTGGGTCTGACCCACCTGCTCGACAACCGCGAAGGAACCATGCCGGACGGCGAGTAATGCCAGACGAGCGCCTGATGGCACGTGCCGTGGCTCAATCTGCCGGGGTCACTGCAGGACCCCGACCGCGCGCGCGATGACCAGCGCCAGGGTCAGCAGCGAGATCGTGGACTGGGCGGACATCAGCAGTTTCGCCCAGCGGGACAGCGGCATGGTGTCGGTGGGGCTGAAAGCCGTGGCGTTGGTGAGGGCCACATAGAGGTAGTCCATGTACTGCGGTTCCCAGTCGTCGGGGGCGATGCCCTCTTGCTGCATCTGAGGGAAAAGGAAGTCCGGGTGCTGGTGCGTGCCCAGGGCGCGGGCCACCGGTCCGCCCCGGTCCCACTCCCAGTACCAGAGGCTGAAGGCGATGATGTTGGTCAGCCAGATGCCGCCGCCGGTCGTCAGCAGAGCCGCGGCGTTGGAGCCCTCGGTGCCGTGCAGCAGGTCGCGTACCAGGATGACGGCGGACCAGCCGTTGGCGAGACTGACCGCGGCGGCCAGCAGCAGGCCCAGTGCGCGCAGCAGACGAGAGTGGTACTCGATCCGCCGGTGCGGATGAGCCACCCACAGCGCCGCCATCATGCCCAGTTCAAGGGCGGGCAGCAGCCAGTGTGGGTGGATGCTGAGTCGTTCCGGCAGCATCCACTGCACCCAGACGGCAACCAGCAGCGCGGCCATCACCGCCCAGCGCTGCTCGCCCCGGGTGTGCCGCTGCCATGCGGGACGCTGGGACTCGGGTGTCTGCTCGGCCGGAGCGAGCAGGCCCTCGATCCGTTCCAGGCGGATGTGCAGGAGCTCGGTCCAGTGCTCGGGGCCAGGGTGCGGGTTGTCATGGGTGGTCATGGGCCCATTCTCGACAGACCCTTGCTGCATTACGCAAGCAAGCAACTAGTTCGATCGCCCAGGAGCCGGGCGCACAGCGCCTGTACCAGCTGCCGGGCGCCGGACAAGGCACCGTCCCGAGCCAGGAACCCTGGGACGTTCGACCAGCTGCGTTGAAGGCCGAGTTCAGCGCGGGTTCTGTCCGAACCGCGCTGTGATCCACGCGGCGCCACGCTCGGCCAGTGCCCGTCTGCGTCCCCACCGTGACCGCCGCACACCAACGGACGAGGAGCGGGCGTGCGGTGGCGAAGCCGCCAGATCGGCGAGACGGCCGGCAGCCCGCGCCAGTTCCGTCTGCAGCCTTCGGCGGCGTTCGGAAGAACTCGCCCTCAATAACGCCGAATAGAGTCCCTCGACCTCGGCCACGGCAGCGCCCAGCCGCAGGTTCGCCTCACGCACTCGCCTGTAGTCCCCGCGCGGCATGCACGCCCTTCCTTCCCCCGATACCGGGGGCGGGCCCCCCGCTGAACTTCGATTATTGCGCAACTCCGCAAGCCAGGAGCCTCAGGATGCCTCTACCGCCTTTCCCGCCTCGGCCCAGTTCGCATGCAGCCGGTCCAGGTACGAGCGGGCCTGGCTGTCCGGGGTCGCGCCGCGGGCGAAGGCGAGCATGTTGCCCGCGCCGGTGTTGTACCCGAGGGCCAGCAGGTCGTTCCTCTTGTAGGGGGCGGTCCAGTGGGCCGGCAGCTGGACCGACAGGTCGTGCAGGTACCAGGCTTCGGCTTCGACGGCGAGGTCACGGTCGTCCGGCAGTTCCTCCCAGCGGCGGCCTGCGAAGTCCCGGCCCTTCTTGACCTCGTCGAAGGTGGCGCGGTGCATGTTGGCGATGCCGAAGGCCGCATCCGGCTTGTACTTCTGCCAGGCCCGTTCGAACGACGGGTCATGTGGCTTGTACGCCTCGTTGTAGAGGATCGCCATCACCAACTGGGCGCTGACACCGGCCTGTCGGGCCCGGGTACGGACCGAGGCGGCGTAGTCGGCGGGGTCGTACGACGAGGTCGCCGACGACAGGGACGGGGCGGTGGAGCCAGCCGACGGGGTCGATGGGGAGGCGGACGCCTTCCCGTGAGGTGGTGGATCGCCCTGCGGGGTGTGGGCCGCGCGCACGATGACGTACACGACCAGGGCGAAGACCAGCACGAGCAGCCACCGTCGGCGCTTGGGGGCCCCGGACTCTGTCATGGCGCGCCTTCCTCGTACCCCGCCTTCGGTCGACAGCCTTGTACAGCAGGGAGACTAAGACGGGCGTGAACCGGCGCCGGGCTCCGACGATCGACTGGGTCGGCCCACCGGAGCAGAACCGCTGCCGCCACCGCGCTCGAAGCGCGCCCTGGCCGCCAGTAGACCTGCGGCGTAGAGGATCAGGACAGCGGTGAGCAGCAGGTAGTACACGGGCGACAGGGCGGTCAGGCCGAGCATCGGGCCCAGCGGTGAGGGGGGAAGCGCCAGGCCGATGACGGCAAGGGCCAGTGCCGCCGAGGCGACCGGGCCCGGTCGGCGGAACTCGGCCGTACGGCGGCCGGCGCGCAGCAGCACCATCACCAGGGCCTGCGTGATCAGGTTCTCCGTGAACCACCCGGAGTGGAACACCGCCTCGTCGACCCCTGTCCCCTGCCCGTGCATCGCGAGGGCGAGGACACCGAAGGTGGCCAGGTCGGCGACGGCGTTGAGCACACCGAAGCCGGTGATGAAGCCCAGCAGCTCCCTCGGGTCCAGCACGGTCGGCCGGCGCAGGGCGGCGGGGGCGGGCCGGTCGTGGGCGAACGTGAGCTGGGCGGCGTCGAAGCACAGGTTCTGGAGCAGGACCTGGGCCGGGAGCATTGGCAGGAAGGGCAGCAGCAGACCGGCGGAGAGCATGGCGAGGACGTTGCCGAGGTTGGACGAGAGCGTGGTGCGCAGGTAGGTGACGATGTTGCCGCCCGCGTGTCGGCCCGCGGCGACGGCGTGCGCGATCGCGGTGAGGTCCTTCTCGGCGAGCACCACGTCCGCGGCTTCCCGGGCGACGTCGGCGGCATTGCGGGGGGCGATGCCGACGTCGGCGGCGCGCAGCGCGGGCAGGTCGTTGACCCCGTCGCCGAGGAAGCCGACGGTGTGTCCGGCGGTGCGCACGGCCGCGATGATCCGAGCCTTGTGTTCCGGGGTGCAGCGCGCGAAGACGGTCGTACGGGCGGCGACCGCGGCGAGTTCGGCGTCCATGAGGAGGTCGATGACGTCGGCGGTGAGCACGGCGTCATGGGTCACGATGATTCCCAGATCGAGGCAAGCGCGGACCGCCGTTCCCGGATGGTCCCCCGTGAGGATCTTGACGGTGACACCCCGGTCGGTGAGGACCTTCAGGGCGTCGGCGGCGGTGGGCGCGAGCGCGTCCCGCAGGGTGATCAGGCCCCGCAAGGTCAGCCCATGTGCATCGGTCAGCGTGTAGCCGCGACGCAGGGAGGATCGCTCCGCGGTGGCGACCGCCAGGACGCGCACCCCGCCGTCGGCCTGCCGAGCGGCGAGGGCGCGCAGCCGTTCCCGCTCGTCGTCCGGGACGGCGCAGCGGTCCAGTACGGCCTCGACATCTCCCTTGACGACCAGGGTGTGCATGCCGAGGCGGCCGGGGGTGCGCACGACCGCCACGGAGACTCGGTGGTCCGGGGCGAAGGGCACGGCCGCGACCCCGTCGTACGCCGTGAGCGTGTCCTCGTCGACGGCGTCCAGAATCGCCTCGTCGAGGGCGTCGGGTTCGGGCAGGTCGGCGAGCTGAAGGGTCCACCAGGCGTTGACGGCGGCCCAGTGCAGGACCTCGGGGGCGTCCAGCCCGTCCGGGCCGAGGGCGCGGTCGGCGACGGGCCGGTCTTGGGTGAGGGTGCCGGTCTTGTCCAGGCACAGCACGTCGACGGCGCCGACGTCGTGCAGGGCCGGCAGGCGCTTGACGATCACGCCGTGCGTGCGGGCCAGCAGCGAGGCCCCACGGGCGAGGCAGAGGGTGACGAGGACCGGCAGCATCTCCGGGGTCAGCCCGACCGCGACCGCCACGGCGAACGGCAGTGTCTCCAGGCCGCGGTCGCGCAGCGCCGCGTTCGCCATCAGCACCAGCGGCGGGGTGAGCAGCATGAACCGGATCAGGATCCAGGAGATGCCATGGACCGAACGGTCGAAGGCGCTCGCCTCCGGCCGGCCGGCCCTGCGCTCGTGCGCCGCCGCGAACCGGGTGTGCGCGCCGGTCGCGGTGACGACCGCGGTGGCACTGCCGGAGGCCACGCTGCTGCCCTGGAAACAGAGCTGCGGCTGCTGGAACAGCCCGCCGCAGGCCGAGCGAGGCAGGTCGTCGGCGGATTTGACGACGGGTGCGGACTCTCCGGTCAGCGCGGCCTGGTGCACGGTCAGGCCGCTCGCCCGCAGCAGGCGTACGTCCGCCGGCACCAGGTCGCCCGGCCCCAGCCGGATCACATCTCCCGGCACCAGCTCGACCACGGGGAGCTCACGGGTCGCCGGAGCTGCCTCCTCGTCGGCCCGCCGGAGCACGGTGGCGGTGGTGGCGACCAGCTCGCGCAGTGCGGCCGTGGACCGGTCGGCCCTGTGCTCCCCAGAGGCCCGCAGGACGCAGCTCACCACGACGAGCAGCAGGATCACCGAGGCGGTGCTCCAGGCGAGGACGGCCGCCGAGACCAGCCCGAGACAGGCCAGCACCGCGGTGAACGGGTCCCGCAGGCTCCTCAGGAACAGCCGTGGCCAGGAGGCCGCGCGCCAGGCGGGCCCAGTGTTCTCCCCCAGCCGGGCCAGCCGCTCCTCGGCCTGTGCCTCGGTCAGCCCGCGCGGCCCGCTGTCCAGCCGCCGCAAGGTCTCCAACACGGTCGGCGCGGACAGATCCGGCGAAGCCCCTCCTCCGGGGGCGCATACGGCCGACGGGCCAGGCGGCTCGGCGTCCTGCCCCGGGGCCGCGGTGGTCTCAGCCACCGGTCCCGCGCAGCTCGCGCACCGGCGCGAGGGCATGCTGCGAACGTGCCGTCAGCTGCCCGACCATCACCCGCACCACGGTGACGACCTCCGGGTCACCGACGTAGTACACCTGCCGTCGGCCCTCGCGGCGGGAGTTCACGAGCCCGGCCAGCTTCAGCTTGGCCAGATGCTGGCTGACGGCGGGCAGCGCTCCGCCGACCCGGTCGGCGAGATGCGTGACGTCACTCTCGCCCTGCGACAGCGCCCACATCAGATGCAGCCGGGCTGCCGAGGCGAGCAGTCCAAAGGCCGCGGCTGCCTGGGTGAGAACCTCGGCGGACGGATCCTCGAAACCACTGACGTTCCCCGTCACAGTCCTCTCCCGTCCAGCCCTCTACACAGCCGACACCCGTGTGCCCACTCAGTGTAGGCGGCCGAATGCCGGACATTCCCGCACCGAGAGGGCAGTGGATCAGTCCTCGTAGTAGTTGTTGACCACCACGTCCGGCTCGTCGTCGTCGAACGCCTCGTTCAGCAGTGCGCCGCCGACGAGACCTGCCGCACCGGCACCGATGAGCGCGCCCGCACCGAACCGGCGGCCACCGCCCTGCGGCTGGTGGTCATAGTGGTCCTGGTACGGCTGTCCGTACCCCTGCTGCGGATAACCCTGCGGTGCCGTCGCCTGCGGATACCCCTGCTGCGGGGGCGCGTAGAACGGCGGCGCCGTGGTCAGCACCCGCTGGGCACAGCCGCCGCACGCCTGCACCGGCCGGGGCACGCCCCACTGCGGGGACCAGGTCACAGTCGTCATGCCCGGACCGTGGTTGGGGTCGAAGAAGCACGACACGGAAGAACTCCCTGAGGATTGCGGGGATCCCGCCAGTGTCGAGGTGGGTGCGGAGACGACGGTCAGCGGCGGTGCCGTGGGCGTCGGCGGCGCGTACGTAGGTGTGCTCACCGGCGGCGGGGTGACCGGGACCGGATCGGCCGGGGCAGTCTCGCGCAGGACGTCCACCCCGTAGTCGGTGGCGATGCCGGCGAGACCGGAGGTGTAGCCCTGGCCGACGGCGCGGAACTTCCACTCCGCGCCGTGCCGGTACAGCTCGCCGAAGACCAACGCGGTCTCCCTCGACAGGCCGCCGGCCGCGAGGTCATAGCGGACCAGTTCAGTGCCGCTGTCCCGGTCGAGGACGCGGATGTGTGCCCGGTGCACCTGCCCGAAGGTCTGGCCGCGGGAAACCCCCTCGTAGAGGGACACCGGGAAGGCGATCGTCTCGACCTGGGCGGAGACCCGCGTGAGGTCGACATGGATCTGCTGGTCGTCCGCGCCCGCGGGGCTGCCACTGCCGGCGTGGTGGACCGAACCATCGGGGCTGGTCAGGTTGTTGAAGAAAACGAAATGCTCCTCGGACAGCACCTTGCCCGACTGGTCGCACAACAGCGCGCTGGCGTCCAGTTCATAGCCGGTGCCCGCCTGCCAGCCCAGCCCGACCGTCACCGCAGTCAGGCCGGGAGCCTGCTTGCTGAGCGACACGTTGCCGCCCTTGGTCAGGGACACACTCATGCACGTCCTCCGCAGCTGCTTCCGCTTCCCGTCGTAATCAACGTGAACCTAAGCCTTCCAGTTCCCGGCTTGCGCAATGTCATGAGCCAGTGACAGCACCACAACGGCTCATCACCAGTCACCACAAGCGCTGGCCGGTCCTCGCATCGATCCATAGGCTTGCGCAAACAAGCAATCCGAAGCACCGGTGTCCGGCGGACCCCGGCCGACCCGACCCGACTGGAGGACAACGAAGTGGGCATCATCGGCTGGATCATCCTCGGCCTGTTCGCCGGAGGGATCGCCAAGATCCTGCTGCCCGGCCGGGACCCGGGCGGGCTGATCGGCACCACTCTCATCGGAATCGCGGGATCCTTCATCGGCGGCTGGCTCTCCGCCCACTTCCTCCACCGCTCGGTCGAGAAGCACTTCTTCGACCTCTACACATGGGGCGCAGCGATCGCCGGATCCTTGGTGCTGCTCATCGGTTACCGCATCCTTTTCGGCAACTCCCGAGACTGACCCGAGCGCCGAGAGTGCCGGTCACAGATGGCTGGCAATCGCAGGCAGCAGATCCCGGAACGTACGCCCGGCGCCAGGCTCACCGATGGCCTTCAACTGCCAGCCATTTCCATCGGCGGCGTGCTGTACGAACTGCTCACCGGCTGGCCCCTGTTCCGTGGTGCCAGCTCGCTGGCCGTGGTGCAGCAACACGTCGACGGGGTGCCATCGCCGCCCGCCCGACTGCACCCGGGATACCGCAGCAACTCTCCGACTACTGCTCGCCAAGGACCCGGCCCACAGCCGAGCAGGTGGCCTGCTGGCTTGCCGCATACGAACGGACACCGAGTCCGCCCGGTCCGGGCGGCACCACCACCATGCCCGCGCCTTCCATCGCTCCCGCTCTCGGTCCGCGGACCTGTCAACCCGAAGTGCGGCGCACTCCAGTCCGCGCGGCCGCCGCAAACTGGCCGCCCAGGCCACTCTCTGCGGCATGGAGCTGGCCCTTGGTACGTCGATGAATTCCGTCGAGGATGCCCCCCTCCCCGCCGTCTTCTCCCGCCCCGGTAACGACCAGCTCCATACCGGCAGCCCGGGTACCGTCCCCGACAGTGCCTTCCGCCACTCCGGCCGTCACCGCGCCGTCGGACGACCTGGGCAACGAAAGCAAGGACAAGCACGGCGCTGGAAGAGGCAAGGGACGGTACGTCCACGGCTGAGCCGCCCGATACGAACGGCGCACTCGTCCGCAGGGTTGCCCTCAAATGCGCCAGCCACCCAGCCCGGCGTGTCGCTGGGCGTTTTTGGTTACAGCCGCAGGAGCTGCGGTCGAGGTGTCAAGGTCGTCTACTCGCCGGGCAATGACGGACGCATGTCCACCGGACAGCGGCCGCCACTGACAGCATCGCTGGTGTGCACCTGCAATGCCCCTCTCCGTACAACTCCTCGCGGCAAGACATCCGACACGCGGCAGCGCACTGAACGGCACTCCCGCCCCCACAGACCGACGGCGTGCCCAAAGCGTGCCCATAAGGGCGGACAACCACGGTCAACACCGGTGCGAAACCGCCTCCGCGGCACACGCCAGATAGCACATTTACGCAGGTCAGCGCATACAAGCACGTACAAGCGCCTTCGCTTCCCAAGCTGAGGGCGCTGGGCGGTGACCACCCTGGTTGTGCGGCGGGGCTGTCGTCACACTGCCGCGCAATGCCTGGCACTCTGGCGAAGAGGCAGAGCCGGCCGATGAACTCCCGGTAGCTCTCAGGGGCCTCGTAGCCCTTGCTGGGCGGGTCGATCCTCTGCTGCCAAGGGCCGTCGTGAGCCAGGAACTGGGCTGCCCGGCCAGCGTCGAGCAGCAGCGTGCCGAGGCCATGCCTGGTCGTAGTCGAGGTCGAGGCAGAGCAGGTAGCGGTCGAAGTAAGCGACCAGAAGGTCGGCGTCGGCAGGGGTGGCGAAGATGGCGAGCATGACGCAGTACGCCTGTCCCGCGTAGAATCCTTCGCTGGCGACCAGGAGTTCGCCGAGACGTCCGCGGAACTCCCTTCTGCCAGCAACGGCAATGAGCCAGGCTGCCGTCTTACGCTCGCGCCATCCCCCATCAAGCAGAATGCCCAGTTCACGGGGGCTTATCTGACTGGCGGCCTTGCCCAGCTTCCGCGCGAACGTGACTCGGTCCAATCGACGCAGCAAGTGGGCGGACACGATCGGTTGACCGGCGCTTGACGTCATGCCCGTGTGCGAGCGTCGGGGTCGCGGCCGACGCGCCAAGTGGGATCACGGTGACCACCGCGACGCCATGGATCGGCCTATCCGTCCGGATCACTCGCGATGCGCACGCGCCGGCGACACCTGCGGCCCCCAGGGACCGCTCCCCCGGCCGGGGACCTCATTCCTCAAGCCCTTCGGGAAGCGAGGCCATCACCATGTCCGACACCACTATCAACGACCAGTTGACGAGGCTGTCCCCCGCCGTCAGCCACGTCTACACCCAACTCGTCGCCTTCACCGACCCCTGTAGGGTGCCGAAACTCACGTATCGCTGCTGACCAGGAACTTTGCGAGGGTCGACAGTCCTGACAGGCTCGGACTGCATGGCGTTGCGCATGCTCTACCTGATCTTCATTCGGCTCCTCGGACTGATCCTGCTCCTCTCCTGTGCCGACCGGGCGAGGGACGTAGAACTGCTCGCGCTGCGCCATGAGAATGCGGCGCTGCGTCGGCGGCTCGGCGTCCGACCGCGGCTGACCTGGCCGGAGCGTGCGGTCCTCGCCGCTCTCGCTCGGCACCTGCCCGGCAGGCTCCGCCGACACCGCCTGGTCACCCCCGGCACACTGCTGTCCTGGCACCGATTCCTGATCCGCTGGAAGTGGCGGCAGGAACCCGCACGGACCGGGCGGCCGCCGATATCCAAGCAGGTCACCGCTCTGATCCTGCGCCTGGCACGCGAGAACCCGACCTGGGGCTCGACCCGCATCCAGGGCGAACTGCGTCGGCTCGGGTACCGGGTCGGTGCCTCCACCGTCCGCCGTATCCTGCGTTCCGCCGGACTCGGGCCAGCACCCCGACGCGGCCCCAACACCGCGCCTACTGGCGCGAGTTCCTGTGCGCCCAGGCCTCCGGCCTACTCGCAGCCAACTTCTTCCACGTCGATACCGCGGGCTTGACCAGGCTCTACGCCTTCGCCGTCATGGAGGTCGGCACCCGCACCGTGCACATCCTCGGCGTGACCGCCCACCCAACGGCGGCCTGGGCCACCCAGTTCGCCAGAAGCCTCCTGGCCGATCTCGGCGATCGGGTCTCCGGCTTCCGTTACCTGCTGCGCGACCGGGACAGCCGTTACACCCAGGCCTTCGACGCCGTGTTCACCAGCGAGAACATCGAGATTCTCAAGACCGCACCGCAGGCGCCGAGGATGAACGCCCACGTCGAGCGGTTCATCCGCAGCGTCCGCGCCGAGTGCACCGACCGGATCCTGATCTACAACGAGCAACACGGCCGACGCGTCCTCGCCGAGTACGCGGCGCACCACAACACGGGAAGGCCGCACCGGGCACTGGATCTCCGGGCGCCTTGCGACGACCCGACGTCATACCGTTCCCGGCCCAGCACATCCAGCGCCACGACATCCTCGGCGGACTGATTCGCGAGTACCGCGACACCGCCTGAAAAAGATCCCGGCTGCGCAGGCGAACGCCCAGCTCACAAGGCGTACGGCACTATTGGCACCCTACAGGGCTGCTCGGACAGGTCGAGGGCCGCACCGTAGCTGACGTCCTCGCCAACGGCCGAGGGGCCGTTGGCCTCGTCGAACCGGATGACGCGGCCGTCCTGGGTGATGAACTCGTAGACGTGGTGCAGAGTGGTGGTGACCGAGCTGTGCCCGCCGCAACCGCTGGTCCTCGTGTACGACCGCAGACAGCGCGCATGAGCCGTCACGCCCTCGTCTCAGGCCTGGCCGATCTGCATAGCGGCGGAAGCGGGTGTACACCGCCTTCCACGGGCCGGCAGGTCGCGCCAGGCGCCGCACCACCGGCAAGGGCGGCGGTCGGCGCCGACGCGCCAGTGATCCGGAATGGAAAGCCAGGCGACGCCTCCTGCGCAACCGCTAGGACCTCAGCGACGAACAGTTCGCCACCATGTGGAACACGCTCCTGGGCGACGGGGTGATCGAGCAGACGCTGCTGACAGCCTGGATCGCCAAGGAGAACTTGCGCGCAGCCCGTTGATGAGGCCGCCGAGTAGTTGAGTGCGGCGGACGCGGCCCCCCTCCTCGCCCTGGCCCGCACCGGAGCCGATCGCCACGAAATCGGCCACGCCCGCTGGAAGTTCCTCGTCTGGTGCGCGGACTCCGACATCTCCGAAGCCCGCCAGCTCGCCACCACCTCGACCCCTGGTGGCCCGAGATCGCCGCGTTCATCGACACCGGATGCAGCAACGCCAAGAGCGAAGGGAGCAACCGCGTGATCAAGCTCGTCGCCCGCAACGCGTTCGGCTTCCGCAACGCCGACAACCAACGACTACGGACACGCTGTGTCCCCACCCGCCGAGCCCGCGGACACCTCCGTACCGCTCAACTTTGAAGACCCAGCAAAGCGGTCCACCGACGAAGTCGGTGGACCGCTTTGCTGGGTCGAACTTAGGGTGCGCTAGGCGGAATGTGGGCCGTTGAGGCTCGCAGGCACCTGTGCCACAGTCAGCACACCCGAGAAGGATTTCTCCAACACAACTCGATCACCAGGGGAGTAGATCCAGAATTCTGGCTTAGATTCCGCAATCTCTGAAAGGTGAGACCGAGTGGAATCGAACTCCATCTCTACGGTCGGAATTGCCAGACTCCCCCAGAAGAAGATAAGGTTACCGGCACTCGGGGCATACTCTTCGAGTATCCGACAGAAGTCGATGGAGTCTGAATCCGCCGAGTAAAGCACGACCTCACGGGTTACCGAGCCCCAAACGATCGCACCGTCGGATCCGCGAGGGAAGGCACGCAGACTTTTACGCTCGTACTCGAGATGCTCGGCCAGATCAAGCAGCTTCACGCCAGAGCGTCCGGCCCAGGCGATCCGTCGTCCGTGTGACTGATCGCCTCGAACTACTCGAACCATGGAGCGCGGCAGTAGATCTGGTCTGGTTCCGTACACCTCTTCGAGCGTCATGAGTTACCGCCAAGTATTTTCTCGAAGTCTGCTTCTGTTCCGTCCCAGGGTACAGCCCACTTCTGTGCAGAATCTCCCTTGCCGATCTCGACGTTGATGTGAGGCCCCTTAACCGGGTCGTAGTCCAGCCTGAATCTTTTGAACACACCGTTCACTCGCGTAGTGAATCCTACAACCTTGCCGTAGGTTGTAGGAGAGGATTCTAGACGGCCGAAGTACGGTTCCCGAGTCGCCGGGTCAACTTCCCCCAGGAGGTCCAGGGCCTTGTTCCGGGCTTGTTCGTAGTTGCCGTAGTTATCCAGGACGATTTCTTTGCATCCATTGTGTACGAGTACTGGCGTCGCCCCGGCCAGAACGTAGTAGGTGTGGAAGTCCTCAATGGTTAGGTTGTACGTGCGTACGCGCTGGTCGAAGGTGAGGTTCGCCTGTACGCGTACCGTTTTCCCGTCGTTGCTCAGCAGGGTGGAGCCGGGTCGCAGTTCGCGTGCCTGCACCCAGCGGCTCTGCGACGGGCTCCAGAAAGGATGTTCGTAGGTCGCGATCAGTTTCTGCGAGCCGCTCGGTGTGGCGATGGCCAGCTCGTCGAAGTGCTTGTCGCCATCGGTGATGATGACATGGGCGACCCTGTGCGGCTCGGTCTTCCGGGTAAGCGGGTTTGTGGCGACGACCTTGTCGCCTTCCGCGATATCCTCGATCTTCTTCGTCGAGCCACCGGCCATGAGCACTTTAGTGCCGGCAACGAAGCACTGACTGCAGCTCTCTTCCGTTCCGCCCGCTTCCTCTTGCTGGGCCTCGCGCAGGGCTTGCCCGAGGCCGTTGTTGAAGCGGCTGATGCCGTCGGTGATTCCGTAGATTCCCGCGCCCGCTGTCGCGACGCCGAACGCGATGGCCGGTGCGCCCACGAGGCAGCCGACGCCGCTCAGGCAGAGTTCTACGCCACCGGCGATGTCCTCGGTGCCTTGGCCCACGGCCCCGACACTGGCAAAGGTCTCGATCAGGCCTTTCCAGATGTCTGGGTTTCCGAGGATGGCTTGTCCGTAGTCGCCGATCGTGTTGGCGGTGTCCTTCAGCCAAGCTGGGACCCAGCTGTCATCGTCATCGTGCTGGGCGTGCTTCTCCTGCTCCGCGTACAGCTGTCGCAGCCAGGCCTCTTCCTGGCGCTGCTTTGTGACCGCAGAGTGGTATGCCTCCGTTGCCGCTTGGTTGGCCTCGGTGGCATCTTTGCCTGCCGCCGTGGCGGAGGCGCGGGCTTGCTGGGCGGATGTCCAGGCCGAGTCGGCGGAGCCGCGTGCGGCGGTGGCCGAGTGCTGGGCTTGGGTGGCGGAGGTGACGGCCGCGGCGGCCGCGTTCTCGGCGTCCTGTTGGGCTTGGCGGGCGGTTTTGGCCGAGGCGGCGGCGTCGTTGGCGGACTGTTCGGCCTGTTTGGCGTAGCCGTCGGCCCGGGTGGCGTAGTTCTTGGCGTCGTTGGCGGACTGTGCGGCCTGTTTGGCGTAGCCAGCGGCTTCGTCTGCGGCATGGGCGGCGTTGGCTGCCGCCTTGCTCGCTTCTGCTGCGTTCTTCTGGGCGGTGGCGGCGATGCCCGCGGCCTGTGCGATCAGCTGCTGAATCTGGGCCTCGTGCGTGGCGCCGAGCTGGTCCTGCCGGTGCGCCTTGTACTGGCCGACGGTGATGAAGAGGTGCAGCAGGTTCGAGGGCCCTTCCAGGGCGATGCGGGCCGCGGCCTTCACCTCCGCGCCGTTGCTGCTGTTGCGGGGGTCGGTGAGCTGGGCGGCGCGGACGCGTTCGTCCTGGGTGCGTGCCTGGGCATCGTCGGTGGTGAGGAACTGGCGCAGAGCTTCCGTGGTGTCGGTGTTCAGCGCGGTGCGTCCGGCCTGCTGCTCGATCGGGCCGGCGCCTGCGATGGTCCGGGCGATGTACAGGCGCATGTCCTGCTTCATCGCCTCGTACTGGCCGGTGGCAAGAAACGCGCTCACCGCGGAGTCGTCTCCGTCCAGCGCTCTGGCGGCGGCGGCACGGACATCCGCCGAGCCGGCGGCTTCCGCGAGGTGTTCGACGTCCTGGCGGTCGTCTTGGGACCCGGCCTGCTGGCGACCGGTGCGGATGTAGGCAGTCACGTCCGTGGCCGTGCCGGCCAGGGCCACGAGAGCGGCGGACTGGCTCCAGGCGCGGCCGGCTTTGGCCGTGGCCAGGGCCACCTTGCGGGCTTCCGGGGCGATCTGCGCGGGGTCCGCGCCGGGCTGGGCCGCCTGGTCGGCGAGTTTGGCCGCCTCAGTCTGCAGGTCCTTGGCGTGCTGGGCCGCTGCCTGCTGGGCCGCGGCGCGCTGGTCCTCCTGGGCCTTGAGGTCCTTCGCGCGGTTGATCGCCTCGTTGGTGCGCGCGGTCAGCCGCTCGGTGTCGATGCGGACCGCGAGGTCGTGGACCTTCTGGGCCTTGGCGACGGCCGCGCTGGCGGCGTCGGCGGCCTTCTTGGCTTCCTGGGCGTGCGCGGCGGACTGTTTGGCGGCGGTCGCGGCCTGCCCGGCGTGGGCGGCGGCGTCGTCGGCCGCCTTGGCCGCATTCTCGGCATGGGTGGCCGCGTCGTTGGCGGCGTCGCGTGCCTCGCCGGCGTCGGAGGCGGCCTCGTTCGCCAGGGATTCGGCGGCGTCGGCGGCACGGCTGGCCTCGCGGGCATGCCGGTGCGCGCTGGCCGCGGCGTTCGCGGCTTCGACGGAGTGGGCACCGGCCTCGTCGGCCAGGGTGTTGGCCTGGTCGGCCGCGTTCGCGGCATCGGTGGCGTCACTGCCGGCGCCGCTGGCCGCCTTTGCCGCGTCGGCGGCCTGGGCGGCGGCGGTGTGGGCCGAGTCGGCGGCCTGGGCGGCAGCGCGGGCGCCCGCGGCGGCATCCCGCGCCTGCTGGGCTGCCTTGCGGGCGGCGCCCGCCTGGCCGGCGTCGACGGCCGCGTTCGCGGCGGCGTCCCGGGCCTGGGAGGCGGCCTGGGCGGCACCGTCAGCGGCCGCCGCGGCCGCAGAGGCGGCATTGGCGGCGACCCGGGCGGCGTCGGTGGCGGCGTTGGCCGCGTCGATCGCTGTCTGTGCCGCGGTGGCGGCCTGCTTGGCCGCACTCGCGGCGCGGGCAGCGGCGGCGGCCGCGTGCTGGGTGTCCTTGTGCGCGGCTTCGGTCTCGGCGGCAGCCTTCTGCGCGGCCTGCTTGGCGAGTTTGGCCGCGGTCACCGCTCGGGCGGAGGCGTCCTTGGCGGCCTGGGTCTGCTGCCCGGCCAGCTTGCCCGCCTTGGCCGCCTGGTCGGCGAGCTGCGCGATCGTGGCGTGTTCCTGGTCGTGGGCACGGGAGACGTACTGGCCGACCTGGAGGAACTCGTGGATGTCGTCGGGGGTGCCGTTGATGGCGATGCGGCCGGCCGCCTGGACGTTCGGTCCGCCGGCCGCGATGATCTGGGCGGCCTCGACCCGTTCGTCCTGTTCCCGGTCGTTGTACTGGTCGTTGTCGAGGAACGTCTTGATGTCATCGGGGGTGCCGTTGAGCGCGGCGCGGCCGGCCTTCTGCACCTCCGGGCCGCCCGCGTCGATGATCTGTGCGACGCGGACCCGCTGGTCCTGCTCCAGCGGCTGCTTCCAGCCGTCCTTCAGGAACGCCTTCAGGTCGTCCGGCGTCCCGTCGAGCGCTTTGCGGGCGGCGTCCTGGAGGCTGAGACCGCCGACGCTGGCGAACTGGGCGACGGTCACCCGTTCGTCCTGGACAGCGATGTCGGAGGCCTGGGAGAGGAAGTTCTTGACGTCGTCGTCACTGCCGACGAGAGCGACTTCGGCCGCGGCCCGTACGCCGGGGCCGCCCGTTTCCCACAGGCGTACCACCTTGGCGCGGTCAGTGTCCGGGAGCGCACCGGAGATACCGGTCTCGGTCGGACCGGTTCCGTCGGCTCTGGCGGGGATGGGCGCGGGTCCCAGCAGGCCCAGGACGAGCGCGCTTGGCAGCAGGCCCAGGCACAGCACGCGAACTGCGCGCTGAGCCCCTGCTGCCACGCGCCCAGGGCGGCGTGGATGTGTCACTGCGGACTCGATTCGTGTCTTCGGTTGTCGGGGGGTGCACAGGCCTGGCCGTGACTGTGGTCATGGGTCGTCGGCCGCTGCGCCGTGGGATGCCTAGGGGCGGCCCGCGGGTCGTACCGGGGCCGCCTCGTCAAAGGCCGTCGGGCACGTCAGCCGGCGGGTGCGAGCTGCACTTGGTCGTGGAGGCCCTTGGCGTCGACGCCGGTGAAGAGGCTGACGTGGCCGTCGTTCCAGCGGACGAGGACGTCATTGGCGGTGGTGAAGGCGCCCGCGGTGACGACGGCGGCGTCCTTCCACTCCGACTTGGCGGGCCGGATCCTGATCTCGCCGGGCAGGGCCTTGCCGGTCATGCCGGGGTAGATGGTGGTCTCGCCGTCGATCCAGCGCACCAGCAGGTCATCAGTGGTCTTGCCGGTGAAGGAGCCGGTGGCGAGTTTCTCGGCGAAGGGCCAGGTGTTGTTCTTGGCGACGGTCTGGGTCTGCTTCTTCAGCCCGTTGACCGCCAGGTCGCTGAAGACGGAGACGTGGCCGTCCTTCCAGGCCACCAGCAGGTCGTCGCGCAGGCCGTTGGCAGTGAAGCGGCCGGCGGTCAGCTGCTGGGCGTCGTTCTGCCATTCGGCGGTGTGGGGCGGGGCGAGCTGCTTCTCGCCGTGGAACCCCTTGGCGTCGACCGCGGTGTAGAGGGTCATCTCACCGTCGGACCAGCGCACCAAGACTCCATCGGTGGCGGCGCCGGTGTTGGTTCCGGTCACGTTGACGGCGTGGGTGAAGATGCTCTTCTCGGGCTGCAGCTGGTGTTCCGCGGCGAATGGACGGGCGGGGTCGTTGCCGTAACCGCCCTGGTAGAGGGTGACCTTGCCGTCGTCCCAGACGACGATCAGGTCCATGTGGCGGGTGCCGTTCGCGGAGTCGCCCGCGTAGTAGCCGGCCGTGATCTGCACGGCGTGCTTCCACGGCGCGGCCGCGAAGACAGGGGCGTAGGCGACCTGCTGGACCCAGGAGGCCAGGTCGTCGACCCGAGCCGCCACCGCGCCGGCGCGTGTCTCGGCCGGGTCGGTGCCCAGGCAACCGCCCTGCCAGGACAGGCTGCTGACACCCACGACCGCTCCGGTGGTGCTCAGCACCGGACCGCCGGTGTCCCCCTTGCAGATCGCCGCACCGTCCGACTTCGCGGCAAGATCGAGAGTGGTGGCGGCGCTGTCCTGGACGGTGAAGGCGGCCGCGTGGACCTGGTCGGGCACCCACTCGTCGTGGGTACGCCCGAACCCGGCGGCCTGGACGTCGTCCCCGGCGGCAGGCGCGGCGGCCGCTACCGGGACGGGGGTGATACCGCTGACGGGTTTGGCCAGTTGGGCCATCACCACGTCCCGGTCCGTGCGCGGCACCAGGTTCACCACCTGCTGGGCGCTGCCACCGAGCGTGGCGGTCGTCTTCAGCTTCGGCGCACCCGAGGCGAGCGTGCCGCCGGTGGTGTCGGCGAAGCAGCTCGCGGCCGTCAGCAGCCACTGCGGGGCGACCAGGGTGGCCGAACAGCCGCGCTGGCCACCCACATCGAGGCGGGCGGTGGCGGCCGAGACCGCGGCAGAAGCGGCCGGGCCGGATACGGCGGTGGCGGGTGTGACGGCCAGAGTGGCGGCGGTCAGCGAGGTGGCGGCGATCAGACCGCCGGTCCACGCGGCGCGCGGATGAAAGCCGGACATGAAAAGGTTCCTTGCTGTCATGCGAGAACGGGTGAGAGGGAGGGCAGGCAGAGGCCGGGCCCGGGTCAGCCGGTGACCCGCAACTCCAGCAGCACGGACGGCGCACCACCGGCCGCGCCCTCGCCCACGCTCTGGTAGCCGTTCTTGTCCACGCTGACGGTCTTCACCGGCGCCGAAGGATCCGCCTGCGGCCGCAAGTCGGCACTGATGGGGTGGTCGGCGGTCTCCAGAGCGAACACCCGCGGCAGTTCGAGGGAGAGGTAGCCGCTCCTGGCGCTCGCCTTGAAGCAGTACGCGCCCTGGGTGTCGCCACTGGGCCCCTGCACGGTGAGGACCTTGATCTGCTGGGCCGAGTCGTCGCACGTGGCGAGGGTGATGTGCCCGTCGCCCTTGATCAGCTTGATGCCCTGAGCCTTCTGGATCTGATCCGCGTTCGGATACGCGTAGTCCTCCACCGCGGACGGCGGCGTGGCCCCGGCAGTTCCCCCGGTCGGCTGCGGATCGGCGGACGCGAGCATCGGCGTGCCCGCAATCGCCAGAAAAACAGCAGCCCCCGCGACCGGGAACATCCTGCGCATACGAGGAGTCACCCGAATTCCTTTCCAGGCACGGGCGACGGCATGACGGAACAACATCTGCGGTCCCCCCTGCACAGATGTAAAGCAAAAATAAGTGGTCGACGGAGACCCTAAAACAGCGTCAGGTCTGGAAACAACGTGACCATCCTCATAGAAAGTTCACGGAACCTGCATGGTCATTTCACGGCGAGGTGAAGACGTAGCGTCACAAACGTTGGACAACACACATAAAACACCAACAGATCTCACACCGGCACCCTGCATGCCGTTCAATATGGTTTCACATTACACCAATTTAGCGAGTCCTTACCTAAAAACAGAGAAGGGAGCGGAAGGCAACGGCGCTTCGAGTACCTGCCCAAGGCGCAGGATCGCGGGGTGACTCATAGCCGGGTGGCTCATGCACGAGTCCTCTCACGTGGAACATCACGCCGCTACTGGCCCACGACGGAGCCTGCGCCGCTTCGACTGTCCTGGTACTGCTGAAAGTCCCGGCCGGTGGCGGCCTACACGCCCGTCGGCCAGTAGAAGCCCTCGCCGACCCGGGCCTCGTCAACCGGCCAGTCCTCGGCAAGCTGGACTTGAGTCCGCCGCCATCCGTACTGGCCAGACCGCTCTGTCACACGTCTCCGCCTCGTGAACCAGATCACGCCAACTCATGCTCATTCACGTTGCGCCTGCAACGCAGGATGCGAGAGGATGTTCGATGCACTGCGGGGTTCTGGGCGTCGCGAGACGGAGTAGCGGCGACTGAACAGTCTCTGCGCACGGACATCACGCTTACGGGGGTGGGTAGATGAAGTTCGACATGGGGTCGACGACCCTGTCGCAGCTCGGCAAGAGCACCGTCGCTTCAAGCGACGACCTGGGCACGCTGATCCGGCTGCTGATCCAGGCAGCCGAGCCGTTGGAGGGGAAGTTCAACGGAGCGGGCAAGGCCGCGTTCGACACGTTCAAGGCGCATGCCGACGAGATCACGGCAGAACTGAACGGCTCACTTGGCGCGATCGTGGGTGGTCAGTCCGGTATGGACACCGCGTTCGGCAGTGGTGACATGGAGTTGGGCGACAACGCGCACCAGAACATGGGCGTTGCCAACTTCGACGCGGCCCGTTTCGGCGCGCGATAACCGCCCTCGAAGAGCAAGTCACAGCTGGGTCACCGTTTTCAAGGGGGAGTTGATCATGGCTCAGAACCAGGACCGCCGCTCGTACGACACCGGCGCCTCCGCCGACGTGCAGACCAGCCTGGCCGGCATCATCGGTCAGCTGGAGCGCGTGCTGACCGACCGCGACCGGGCGGTCAAGGCGGCGATGGCCGACTTCCAGGCCGACGGTGTCTCGGACGAGTACCACGGCAAGGAGGTCCGCTGGCACCGGGCCGCGTCCGAGGTGCGCGAGATCATCCGTCTGGTCCGCAACACGCTGGAGCAGAACGACGGCACCGCTCAGGCCACCCTCGCCAAGGCCAAGGCGGCTGTCGACAACATCGGCTGACACGAAAGGACTTGGCGGGCGGACGACGCGCCCAGCAGGCGCATACGGGGATGAGGGGATTGTCGTGACGGGGTGGGACATTCACCCGGTTGGGGTGTACAAGGTGCTGGGCGACTGCGGCACCGCTGCCAAGAACATGGCGGACGCCGGCAGTGCGATGCAGAGCAACCTGGAGGAGGCCGCTTCCGCGGCCGGCACGCTGACCAGCCAGTACGGCCCGTACACCAGCACGGTGGGGCTGGTCGGCTCGGCGCTGGGCCAGTTCATGCAGCACTGGAGCCGAGACCTGGTGTACATCGCCAAGCGCACCTCGAATTCTCTCCACGGGGCGGACCAGGCCACCCGCTACTACATAGCCGGTGACCTCGAGCACGCCGCGAACGCGCAGCGCGAGGCGGCCAAGGAACCGAAGGTAGACCTGCCCGGTGTCGGTGAGACGGGCCACCGTACGAAGGGCCGGTGACGATGGGCGACGAGGCCAAGCTGATCGACCCTTCAGGCATACCGCACTTCATCGGTGACCTGGACACCCTGGACACCGATGTGATGCTGCTGACCGCGGACGCGGGCCAGTTCCGTGCGTCCGGCTCGGACGTGCACACCACCTTCCAGCACCTGTCCTCCTTCTACTCGGCTCCCGAGGCTGAGCAGTTGTTCGGCACCACGCTGCCGGTGAAGACGAAGTCCGATGCCTTCGCCGACGACCTGGAGAAGGTCGCGAACGCCCTGTCGGACTACAGTCTCGAAGTCCAGCCCCTGGTGAAGAAGCTGGACAGTTTGAAGGCGGAGGCGACCGCCTTCGTGAACTCGGTGTCCGGGGATGACAACTGGCGCAAGGACCACGACAAGGTCGACCACAACAACGATCTGTGGCACGACGTCAACCACACGGTCGCCGCCTTCGAGGCCGCCGAGCGCAGGGCCTACAACAAGATCATGGCTCTGATCGGCGGCAGCCCGCTGGTCGCCGACGACGGCTCCCACAGCTGCAACATGTACGGCTTCAACGCCGCCGACCTCGACCAGGCGAAGCAAACTCCCTGGGGCGCGCCTGCTGAGAAGGAGTACGAGGGCTGGGCCTGGCTGGCCCACCAGACCAAGCAGGTCTGGGACGGATTCTGGGACGACGGCGTGGTGGCCACCGTCCATGGCCTGGGCACCCTGGTCGGCTGGGACGGCGCCGACGCCGCCGGCGAAGCATGGAAGAACCTGGCCAAACTCGGCACCGGTGTCGGCATGACCCTCGTGACTCTGGGCGCCTGGGGATGGGTACCTGAGAAAGACCTCCCGTCCTGGCTGCGTGACTCCCGCCACGTCCTCAACCAGACCGCCAAGGGATTGGTCGCCTGGGACCAGTGGAAGACCAACCCGGGTCGGGCCGCGGGCTCCTTCGGATTCAACGTCCTGACCCTCTTGGGCACCGAGGGAGCCGGCGCCGCGGCCTCAGGCGCCGGCAAGAGTGGTGCGGTCGTCCGCACCGTGTCGGCCGTGGGCAAGGTCGGCCGGGTCATCGACCCCATGACGTACGTGGGCAAGGTGAGCAAGTTCGCCTTCGCCAG
Organism: Streptomyces sp. NPDC001153; assembly: GCF_053598315.1. Taxonomy (NCBI): domain Bacteria; kingdom Bacillati; phylum Actinomycetota; class Actinomycetes; order Kitasatosporales; family Streptomycetaceae; genus Streptomyces; species Streptomyces sp. NPDC001153. The sequence continues at coordinate 191,735 of NZ_JBSFJZ010000009.1, read as the reverse complement.
GGTCGGCGACACCTTCTCCACACTGAGGAACCTGCACACCGGCGTGACGGCCGACCTGCTCAAACAGGCAGACGCCCTCCGCTCCCCCAAGATCCCGGCCAACGCCATTCCCTATGTCGACAAGGCCACCGGGAAGGTCGTCTTCCTCACCGACGAGGGGCACGTCCTCAACGCCGACGGCAGCCTGCGGCAGCACGTCGACGAAGCCGCGCACGAACTGTCCTCGAACGATCGCCAGGAGCTGAGTGCGCCACGGCTGGCGGATCACTCACGTGACCTGGTCGGTGCCGGAGCTCGAGCCGAGCACACCCCGCGTGACGCTGCATCTCAGCTTCCTGATGGCACAGGTAGCGGCTTCACCGACAGCTCGTCCACAAGCCACGAGGCCCCTGCCCCAGGCAGCCACATTTCGGGCCAGGACGGCGGCGATCACGCTGCCGGGAACAACGTCGGCCACGATGCCCCTTCCGCTGGCGGGCACACCACAGGCCACGAAGGTTCAGGATCCGGAGGCGGCGTGGATGGCCCAGGCAGCGGTTCTGGGCATGCGGCAGCGCCAGGTGACGAGCCCGATCGGTTGGCAGCAGCGACTGATCGCAGTGTGGATCTGGGTCGTCTTGGCATGCCGGTGGTGTGGCGCGAAGGTCATGAACCCCTGTTCCGCAGCGACAACCGTGCCCCCGACACGATCTTCGAGAGCGGCTTCGAACCACGAGACCCTTCCAACACGGACCTGGCCCAGTACGTTGAGGACAGTGAGCACTCAGCGTTCGTCAGCACCTCGTACCGTGACGACATCGGTGACGAGTTCGGAGGCAAGTACACATACGAGATTGACGTGCCAGGCGGGATCGACATCAACCGGTCTCTGGGGGACCACCCGCTCTCCTACGAAGAGGAGGTAGCCTTCCCCGGAGGAATTCGCAGTGAGTACATCAAGGGCGCCTATCCATACGATTACGCGACAGGTGAGCTCGGCGACCTCATCCCCAACCCGCACTACGTCCCCGAGGCTGAGCGTGTCCGTTGAAACAGAGATCCTGTACCAGAAGGAGATTGTGCTGGTCTCCGACGGGGGCGAGACTCCCGGACACCTCGTTGCCTCCTTCAAAGGCGACGAGTACACCGTCCACATCGCCTGGGGGCAGCGCGCCTCGCATCACACATCGTGGAATCTCTTCACGGCTCTCGTCCAGGTACGAGGAGATCTGGAAGATCAGGGGCTGACTCCAGCGGTCGAGGGCTCCTGTCGCGACGTGTACCCCAGCAGGATGGCGCTCGAAATGGGCGGAGGGCGGAGGGCATACCGCTGGCCATCGACTGGTCGTCCACTCACCGTCGACATCTTCACCGACGTCCCTCCTGCAGAGCGGGCACGACTGGCCAGTGTGGCCGAGCAGGAGCAAGCACACAGGCAACGCAGGGGTCGTGGCAATGAATAAGGCGCAGGCAGCAGTTCCGCCGGTAACCGAGGATGTGCGTGCCCAGGCAGCCAACCGGCCGGGCGGCTGGGTTTATGCAATCGACCCCTATTTCGATCCAGCGGGGAAGGTCCCTCCCATCGGCATCGTCGGCGCCTGGAAGGTCGATCCGCATGGTCGGATCACGGACGAGTTCAACCACAACCCGAACTACCGACCATCCCCCAGGGCCCTCGGCATGCCCCTTCCATCTGACCCTGTGGATGCTGCCGTTCAACTTGCCGCAACGGGGTACGCCCCCGACGCTGACGTACGCCGGGCTCTGATGGACGCGACTGTCTATCTGGCTCCCAGTCCGGACCCGCAGGCTCAGCTTCAGGCAGGTGGAGCGAATGGTCCCGCAATCGCGCTTTACACACATCCGACCCATGCTCCCCGTTCAGCCCCTCGGCTTCAACGGGTAGACTTCCGAGACCTGCTTCCACGACTACCGGAGTACACGGTCGTCGTTTTGAACGGAAACAGTTCGGCTTCTGTGCGCATTCCCCTCGCTGACATGCAGGGGGAATCCTGACGGTGATTCGGAGGCTAAATACTATCGGGTACGGTGGCCATCGTCCACACTCGTGACCCGATGAGCCTCACTCCAGCCCAACAGGATTGGTCCCCGCACGCCCCGCTCAACGAAGTCGAGCAATACGACTGGGTAACGCCACACGCGGACTTGGTATGTTACCTCGCCGACTTCCTCATCCAGAAGTACGTTGCAAGCTGGTGTGTCGAAGACGACCCCGCCGCACCCCACGGATATCGCTACGTCATCGAAGCAACCGGGATCGGCGGACAGACGCGCCGGATCGACCCAGCCGAGATCGTAGGGATGGAATTCGTCGCCCCTCCCGATCGAAATCGTACGCATGCTGGCTACCGCAGAACTCGAACTGCGCCCCACTTCACAGCCCAGCGAGGACTAATAAGGCTCTTCTCCGAAGGTGCCATGCTGCAGCAGGTACGTCTGCAGCATGGCACCGTAGACTCCCATGGTGAACGAGGTCACCAAGGACCTCCGATGACATAGCGCCGCCGACTTCGGCGAAGGCCTGCGGCGCGAGTGTCGGCAAAAGACCGGCCGTGCTGGTCTGGAGCAGCATGCATCGCGGCCAGGGCCAGAGAGCAGCACCGGGACTCCACCTCCACCCACACCGATCGAACAAATCCTCGGTTCTGACGGGTACAAGCGCTTCACCGGTTTCTACGGCAACTCCGCGAATCACGGTGAGTTCCTACTCTTGGGCTTCCAAGGTGGAACAATCAGACCTGTTTATAAATTCGAGGATGGCGGATGGAAACTAATCACCATGTATGCCGACCCGGCAGCCGGTCGCTATCCGTAGAGGAAAAGAGAACGTGAACAAGCAGTTGGAGACATTCATCCAGACGTACCTTCACTTGGAGCAAGCCTACGACACCAGGGGATATCTGCGCCCAACCCTAATGGCTTTCGACAAGTCCTATGTCCAACAGGTACGAGAAGGCCTGTCTCAGGTACTCAGAGAAAGAAGTCTGTCCATCGAGGACTATGAACGCCTGAGCGACATCGAGTTCCCAGGAGATGAATCCCTCTACGAATACCTTCAGTCCATGTACGCCTATCTTTTCGAGGATCGGCCTGACCAGCCGACGCCGCCTGAGTGACGCTCAGAAGCAGTGACTGCGAGTGTGGGTCGGCGAACTCCGCACGTGACGATCGACGCGTTGTTCTGGCACGGTCTGGAGGACGCCACCGGCGCCGGTTCGGGCTTCCTGAGCGGCCGTGCCCCTGGGCCGCGGATCTCTTGTTGTGGTGTCTGCTCGATCATGTGCCCTTGATCGCTGGATGGGTGGCGGCAGGCGGAACCACATCTGAAAGCCCTTCGTGAGCTGTGCATCCGGCACGCCGCGGAGCCGGGCGGACGGATCGGTACGTTCGAATCGTTTGCCGGCCCTCTCACCGACTGGGGAGAGGTGGTCGGGGAGGCAGAGAGCCGTGGTTGGGGCGTCGTCGGCCTGCGCTGCTGACGCTGGTACCGCGTTGTGCGTGCAAAGCCGCATGAGAGAGCATGGTCGATGAACTGCGGGTCTGCGCGGCCCGTGACGCATGCCCAGTTGACCAACCACAGCGCACAACTCAATGGTCCGATACCAGCGAACCGGAATCTTTACGTGTCAGCCCAGGATTACGACAGTCAGCTTCTTGAGTCCGTATCGGTGCGGCGGCGTCGGTTGCGTGATGCCGTGTTGTTCGGGGCGCAGCGGCAGCGGCGCACGGTGGATGAGCGGCTGGGGAAGGCGTTCGCGGGGGTGGTGATCGCCGCTGTGGGGTGTGCCGGGTGTGTGGGGTGGTCGTTCATCGAACACCGGGTGATCGGGAAGGCTCCTTACGGGACGTCTGTGCCCGCCCCGGCCGTACCCTCCGCGCCCGCCTCCGGTAAGGCCACCGGGGCACCGCGGTCTGCGGATTCGGCCCGATGATAGGTTCGAACGCGTGATAACCCGGGGGAATGTGAGCCGTACGGCACTGAGTCGAGTCACATTGGTCGGTGAGCAGCGGCGGGTGGATCTGGTACTGCCGTCCCGGGAGCCGGTCGGGCTGTTGTTGCCCGAGGTGATGCGGCTGCTCGACGACCGGGTGGGCGATCGTCCCCAGGTCCGGCACCTGGTGAAGGCCGACGGCAACGCCCTGGAGCCGGACGACACGCTGGAGTCGGCGGAAGTACCCGACGGCGCGGTGCTGCGGCTGGTGCGGGTTGAGGACGCGCCGTCCGCTCCGGTTGTCCATGACGTGAGTGACGAGGCGGCCGGCGATCTGGATGTGCGGGCCTGGCGGTGGGACGCACGGGCGCGGCGGATCGTGGCCGCAGGGGCGGGCGTGGTGTGGGCACTCGCCGCCGGGGTCGTGGCCCGGCAGGGTTTCGAGGCCGGGGCCGCCGGATGGGGACTCCTTGTGAGTGCCGTGGTGGCCGCGACAGCCGGCGCACTGCTGGGCCGGACCGGGCGCAAGGGGCCCGCCGCGGCTCTGGTCGGTGTGAGTGCCGCTGTGGGCGCCCAGGGCGCTTGGGCGCTGGCCGACGCCCAGGGGTGGTCGGGGGCCGTACGGCTGGCGGCCGTGCTCTCGGTCGTGGTGGTGGCGCTGTTGCTGCTCGGCTGGTTCTCGCCGTTCGGGCGGGGTGCTCTGGTCGGGGCGGGGGCGCTGGCCGGGGCTGGAGCGTGCTGGGAGATGGCGCTCGCCTTCCAGGGCGGCGGGGCGAGTGCGGGTGGATCGGCTCGCGCCGGGGCGTTGCTTGCCGTGGTGTCCGTGGTGGCGCTCGGAGTGCTGCCGCGGTTGGCGCTTGCCGCATCCGGGTTGTCCGGGCTGGACGACCGGCGCTCCGCGGGGGCGTCGGTCAGTCGTTACCAGGTGGCGGCCGCGTTGGCAGCCACTCACCGGGGGCTGGCGTTGGCGACGGTCGTCACCGCGCTCTCGGGCGCCGTTGCCGGAGTGCTGGCGGTGCGTGCCGTGACCGTATGGACGGTGCTGCTGGCCGTTGCCGTGGCGTTCGTCGTCGCGCTGCGGTCGCGTGCCTACCCCCTGATCGCGGAGGTTGTCGCGCTGCTGGCGGCGTCCATGGTGGTGGCGCTGCGGCTGGCCTGGTTGTGGCGGGAGCGCTCCGGAGCCGCGGCTCCGCTCGCGGTTCTCGGCGTGCTGGTCGTGCTGTCCTTGGGTGTGCTGGCCGTGCAGCCTGCCGAGCATGTGCGGGTACGGCTGCGCAGGGCCGGTGATGTGCTGGAGTCGGCCGGTGTGATCGCTCTGTTCCCGCTGCTGCTCGGGGTGTTCGGCGTGTACGGGCGGCTGCTCGGCACCTTCGCCTGAGGAGGTGGCGGCGATGACGACTTCCGGCCGTTGGCAGGACGACGTCCTGCGCGAGCTGAAGAATGCCTCCCCCGAGGACGTCACCAAGCGGGGTTCCTCCAGCGAGGCTCGGCCTCCGCTACCCGCGCGCAACCCGGACGAGGAGCATCCGCGTCCTGGGCAGCCCGGCGACACCTCCGGCATGGAGTACGGCACTGTGTCTGACCCGCGCGCGGGTGCCCCGTCGCCGGTCCCCCTCACGCCGCCTCAAGCACCACCGTGCCCTGAGGCCGAAGCCCAGCCTCTCCATGCCGCAGCGCCGCCGGATGCCTTTGCCGCCGTACGGCCGCCACGCCAGGCCCGGCTGCCCATGGCGACGCCGGAGCCCGTGCCGACACTCGACCCGCGCCTCGCGATAGCGCTCGGATCGCCCAAGCACGGTGACTCGCTGACGCGGCGTTCGGGCCGGTCGCTGCGCAAGCTGACCTCGTCGGCCGCGCAGGAGGTCGCCGAGGAGAGCCGGCTGGGCAGCATGGTGCAGCAGCCGGTGACCACGGGCCGGGTGATCGCCGTGACGTCGATCCGCGGTGGAGTCGGCAAGACCACGACCGCCGCGCTGCTGTCGCGGGCGTTCAGCCACTACCGGCACGACCCCGTACTCGCCCTGGAAGCGGACGCCGCCCTGGGCACGCTGCCGGTGCGCATGGGCGCTCAGTCCGTACGCTGGTCGTGCGTCGAGCTGTCCCGGATCCTTACTCCCTCGATGCAACTGACCGATATCACCGGCTACTTGGTGCCGGTAGCGGACGGCGGCTGGCTGCTGCCCGCCAGCCAGGGGCGGGTGGGCGCCCCCCTGGACGTTGCGACCTACCGCACCGTGACGCTCGCGCTGCGGCGTTACTTCGCCGTCACGGTCGTGGACTGCGAGACGCTGCCCGGCGAGGTGGCCCGTACGGCGATGGACACGGCGCACGCACGTGTGGTCGTCGCTCCGCTCACCGCCGAAGGGGTGGGCGGTACCCGCATCGTCCTGGACTGGCTGGGTGGGCTGCCGCATGCCGCGCTCGCCTCCACCGTCGTGGCTCTCACCTCGAACACACCCGACGCCAACCTCGATCTGAAGGCCGCCACGGCCCATTTGCGGGAAACCGGAGTCACCCTCGTGCATCTGCCCTACGACCGGCACCTGGCCGGTGGCGGACCGATCATGACCGACCGGCTCGGCGAGGCCACCCGCCGCGCTGCCACCCAGCTCGCCGCCGAGTCCCTGCAGAGGGCGGTGCGGGTACGTTGACGCAGCAGCAGGTCCATCGTCCAGCCCGCTCGACGCGTCCGCTGCTCCCGCCGGCGGCCCGCACGATCGAGCCCCCGCCGAACCTGCCCGAAGGCAAGACCGGCAGCCCGGCAACCGCGCTGCTGCCGATGGCCGGCGTCATGAGCTCGGTCGTGATGATGACGGTCATCCGCTCCAGCCAGTTCGCGGGCCTGGGCGCCGTCGTCCTCGTCATCGCGCTGCTCGGCGCGGTCGCCCTGTTCCTGTCCCAGCGCGGCAAGGCACAGCGCCAGCGGCGCATCCAGCGCGAGCGGTACCTTGAGTACCTTGAGGAACTCCGCGCCGAGCTGAGCACGGCCGAGCGCGAGCGCCGCACGGCCGCCCGGATTCTTCACCCCGCCCCGACGGCCCTGTACGACGTCCTGCGTGCTCCCGCCCGGCTGTGGGAGCGGCGCCGCACGGACACAGACTTCCTTCACGTGCGGGTCGGTGTGGGCGACGTTCCTGTGCACGAACTGGCTGTCGGCCAGAACGCGGCCGGGGGCGTGCTCACCCCGCCCGACCCGTTCATGCTGAACGAGGCACGCGCCCTGCAGGCGCGATACAGCACCGTGTCGGACCATCCGCTGACCGTGCCACTGGACCGGGCCGGCAACGTCAGCATCATCGGAGAGCGTGCGGACGTACTGCGCGTCGCCCGGTCCCTGCTCGTGCAGGCCGCGGTGACCCACGCACCGGACGACGTGGCGATCGCGCTCGCCATGCCCGGGGACCGTATGGAGGACTGGGAGTGGGCGAAATGGCTCCCGCATGTTCTCGAGCCGCACAGCGGTGACGGCGCCCTCGAAGCACGGCGCATCGCTCCCGACCCAGCGCAGCTGGCCCAGGTGATCGGCGCGGATCTGGCACGTCGTGCCTCGTACGCGGCGGAGGTGCGCCGAGGGCTGTCCGACGGGAAGGCGCTCGCTCTGACCGGCCGGCTGCTCGTGTTCAGCGACGCGTACGGGGAGAACGCCGCAGACCTTCCGCGCCCGGACGCCGCCGTCGCCCTGGACGACATGGGCGTCACGATGCTGCACCTGCTCGCCGAGCAGATCCATGAACCCGATCACGTCTCCGTGCGCATCATCGTCGACGGCGACCGGGTCGTAGTGGAAGACGTCCGCGGGACGCAGGTCGCACGGACGCACGGCATGGCCGACCACACTGGCCTCGCCGAAGCTGAGGCCCTGGCACGGGCCCTCGCGCCGCTGCGGCTGTCCGCCGAGTCCGCCACCGAAGGCACCCCCGTCTCCGGACCGGTCGACTTCCCGCAGCTGCTCGGCATCGACGACATGGCCGCCCTCGATGTGGCCCGGCAGTGGGCGCCGCGCGGCGAGCGGGACTTCCTGCGCGTCCCGATCGGCCTCGACGACCGCCACCAACCGGTGCTGCTCGACCTGAAGGAATCTGCCGAACTCGGCATGGGCCCACACGGGTTGTGCGTCGGTGCGACCGGCTCCGGCAAGAGCGAACTGCTGCGCACCCTCGTACTCGCACTGGTGACCACGCACGGACCGGAGGATCTGGCAATGGTCCTCGTCGACTACAAGGGCGGAGCCACCTTCGCCCCCTTCGCCGGCCTGCCGCACGTGGCGGGCGTCATCACCAACCTGGAGAACCAGGCCGACCTGGTCGAACGCGTCCACACCTCCCTCGCCGGTGAGATCAAACGCCGCCAGCAGATACTCAAGGACGCCGGCAACATCGCCGACATCAGCCACTACCGCGCGCTACGCGCCGCCAACCGGCCCGACCTCGAACCCCTCCCTCACCTCTTCGTCGTCATCGACGAGTTCGGCGAACTCCTCACCGCCAAACCGGACTTCATCGACCTGTTCCTCTCCATCGGCCGCATCGGCCGCTCCATCGGCGTCCACCTGCTGCTGTCCAGCCAGCGCATCGAAGGCGGCAAACTCAGGGGCCTGGAGACATACCTGTCCTACCGGCTCGGCTTGCGCACGTTCTCGGCGGACGAATCGCGCACGGTCCTGGAGACCACCGACGCCTTCCACCTGCCGCCCCTGCCCGGCTTCGGCTACCTGAAGGTCGACACCTCCACCTACACCCGCTTCAAGGCCGGCTTCGTCTCCGGCGCGTACCGCGGTCCCGTCGTACACGACAGCGCCGCCGACGCCGAACCGCTCGCCTGGCCGTACCCGGCCTTCAACGCCCCGGCACAGGTCCCCATAACGGGAGAAGACGCACCGGCGCCGCGTGAGCGCGAGACCGGGCCGACCGTCCTGGGCGTCGCGGTCGCTCAGCTCACCGAAGCCTCCGAACCAGTACGCCGGATCTGGCTGCCCCCTCTGCCCGAAGCCCTCACCCTCGACACGGCCGCCGGCCCGGTACAGGCATCCCCCGACGGCCTCCGGCTCAGCGTCGCCGACGGCCCGATGCGGGTGCCGCTGGGTGTCCTCGACGATCCCGCCCGGCAGTGGCAGGGCCCGTGGGTGCACGACCTGAACACCGCGGGCGGACACACCGCCGTCATCGGCGGCCCCGCCTCCGGCAAGACGACCCTGCTGCGCACCCTCGCGCTCTCCCTCGCCCTCACCCACACCCCGCGCGACGTCGCCGTCTACGGCCTCGACCTGGCTGGCGGCGGACTGAGCGCCCTCGCGGCCCTGCCGCACGTCGGCGGCATCGCGACCCGCGCCGACCACGAGCGCGCCGCCCGCACCGTCGCCGAAGTCCGCGCCATGCTCGCCGAACGCGAGGAAATCTTCCGCGAGCGCGGCATCGACTCGGTCGACCAGCTGCGAGATCTGCGCGCCAAGGGCGAGCTGCCCCGGCTCGGCTCCACCGACATCGTCCTGCTCATCGACGCATTCGGAGCCCTGCGCGACGAGTTCGCCCACCTCGACGACGACGTGACCGACCTCCTCAAGCGCGGCAGCGGCTACGGCATCCACGTCGTGGCGGGCATGCTCCGCTGGAACGACGTACGCATCGCCACCCAGTCGCTCTTCGGCAGCCGCATCGAACTGCGCCTGAACGACCCGGCGGACTCCTCCGTCGACCGCAAACTCTCCGCGACGCTGTCAGCGGACACCCCGGGCCGGGCACTGACCGACGGCAAACTCTTTGCCCAGACAGCCCTTCCCCGCATCGACACACGCGCTACCACAGGCGACCTCGGCCCCGCCCTCGAACAGGCAGCGGCCGCCCTGCGCGCCACCTGGCACGGCGAACTCGCCCCTCCCGTACGGGTCCTGCCGACCAGACTGCCTGCCCAACGGCTCCCATCGACGGCGGCGGAACCGCACGCGATCCCGATCGGCGTCGACGAGGAGACCCTCTCCCCGACCGTCCTCGACCTCTTCGGCACCGACCAGCACCTGCTCGTCCTCGGCGACAACGAGTGCGGAAAGACGAACCTGCTCAAGCTGATCTCCCACTCCCTCATCGACCGCTACGACAAGGACGGACTGGTCTTCGGCGTGTTCGACCCGCGGCGCGGCCTGCGGGGCGTCATCCCCGAGCCCTACCGAGGCGGCTACGCGCACAACGCCGCGCTCTCCCAGGCACTCGCCACCGGCATCGCCACCGAACTGGCAAAACGCCTTCCGGAGGCCCCCGACCCCGACGCCCTGACCGATGAGCCGTCGTTCACCGGGCCGCGGATCGTGATCCTCGTCGACGACTACGACATCCTCACCGCGGCCGGCCAGCAGCCCCTCACCCCGTTCCTGCCCTACATCTCCTCGGCCCGCGACATCGGCCTGCACTTCGTCGTCGCCCGCCGGGTCGCCGGAGCCTCGCGGGCCCTGTACGAGCCGTTCCTGACGGCACTGCGCGAAACCGGAACCGCCTCCCTGGTCATGACGGGCGACCGCACCGAAGGCCAGCTCTTCCCCGGCCTGTACGCCTCTACTCAGCCGCCCGGCCGCGGCACCCTGGTCCGCCGCGGCCACCGCCACCAGCTGATCCAGACCGCCCTCGCACCCGAGCCCGAGCCAACGGAGACTCCGGCATGACCAAGGACGCCATCGCGCTCACCGAGAAGATGCCCGACGCCGGAACGCTGCTGGCCGCCCTGTACGCCGGCGGACCCAACCTGAGTCTGACCGCCACCGACGACGGCGCGGTCATCCACCTGTGCACAGCGGCCGGCCGCCCCCTGGTCTCCGTCGAATCCCCGCTCCTGGTCCACGTGCCAGGCGAGGCCGAACGCCTCCTCGGCCCCCACATCACCCCACCACAACCGCCGTACTGGTGGACCGAGACACGCGCCTCAACCGCGATACCAGCGGCAGAACCCCTCGCCGGTTCGTTCTGCGGACGCCTGACGATGCTGCTCGGCGGAACAACCTGGCCACGCGAGGTCGCCGACACTGCGGTCGTACAGATGCCCCCGGACAGCGACGACGTCACCGCCACCCCACTGCCGGACGGGGCCCTGCCCACCATCGACGTCCTCACTGAATCCACCGCGGTGGTCATCACCGACCGCCCCGTACTCGGCCTCACCACGTGGCTGTCCGACGTCCTACGCGCCACGGCCGCCTCCAACCGGGCCCTTCATATCGTCACTCCACCCCATGTCCGACTCACCATCCCGCTGCGCACAGCCCTCGTCGGCGCACCGAACCGCTGGATCGTCAAGGATCCAACGGGCGGCTACTACGACGGCCTCTCGGGCGCCGAACTCGCCTGGCAAGACGGCACCTTCGCGCCGACAGCCACGCTGGCGAAGGTCGCGGACGCTTTCACGCGAGGCGCGCAGCACACCGAAGAACGCCGACTCACCGTGGCGCTGCGTACCGTCCGCTCCCCCGACGCCGACCTCGTACTCGGCACAGTCCTGGAAGCAACCTGGCGCCACCTGACAGGAGCCCCGCCCACCGGCTGGGGCACAGCCGAACCGATCAACCTCCCCTGGTCAACCCGCCAGCTGACAGACCTGGCCCGCAACCGCTCCCCACAACCCACCCACGCCCTCGTCATCGGCTCCCCCGACCGACCAGCCATCGCGACCCACCGCACGTCACGCACCACGGCCGGCATCGCCGAGGACATCACGCTCACGGTCGGATACCCGACAGCCGAGCAGGTCCCTCTGGACGCGATCGAGGCACTGGCCGCCGAACTCGTCGGCACCCATGGCCTGAGGACCATGCTGACGACACTGACCGCAGCCGACGCGGATCTGACCCTGGCTCCTGTTCTCACCAGCCCGCCGATCCCCGTCACGTTCACCCTCGGCACCAGAGACACCCAAGCCATAGGACTCACCCACGCCCGCCGCCCCCCGCTCACGTTTAGGCCCGTACAGCTCGGCACAGCCACAGCCCCGGCCCTGCACTACTCCCTCGGCGACGGAACCGACGCCGCCGCCTGGCCGGTGCTCCAGACCCTCATCGCACACCTCAAGGCCGGTACCCCAGGTACGGGGTGATCAGACGGTGCCGGCCACGGGGTCTCGCCTCGAGGCCCATAGCTATGCGGAGGCCAACTCAGGGGAATCCGCTTCCATCCTGGTATCTGCGAGACGCTTCCATGGCGCAGAGGCGCCCTTGACCAAGGTCCACGGGAACTGTTCCGTTAGGGAAGCTGTGGCGTCGGACGGGGGTAGCCTTCGTGACCAGGTCGGTTAGCGGTTCGTGGTGTTTCGTCAACGGCACCGAGACGGTGTCGCGCACGCACCCGGCTGCAAGGGCCTTCGTATGAGAGTCCGACGCGGGATCGCGATCGGCGTCATCGCCGGAGCTGGCGCAGTGACCACACTGCTGGTCGGGCTAGTTACAAACGCGGTATCTGGTAAGTCGCGGTGGCCCGGTTGGCTGGGCTGGTTACAGGACCACCCCTGGTCCTCGTTCGTCGCGCTGGGCGTGGCGATGGCGGGGCTGACGGCCCTGCTCGCAGGGCTCTCCGAGACGCGGCCTCCCATGTCATCGGGGCGGCGAGAAGATGGAGAGGGGCCGCCGGAAGCCGCCCATGTGCTTCGCTCGTTGCCGCGCGACACCGCTGCGTTCACGGACCGTACTGCGGAGCTGGAGCTGCTGGTGGGCGCGGTGCGCGACTCGCAGGAGCGTGACGCCCCTCTGCCAGTTCATGTGATCGACGGTATGCCGGGCGTCGGGAAAACCACCTTCGCCGTGCATGCCGGACACCTGCTATCCGAGCGGTTTCCCGACGGGCAGCTCTTCGTGAACCTCAACGGACACACGCCGGGGCGCAGCCCAGTGCAGGCCGGCGAGGCGCTGGCCTCGCTTCTCTCGGCAGCCGGCGTACCGACGCAGCAGATACCTGTCGGGGACGACGTCGGAGCGGTCACTGAGGCCCGGGCCGCCATGTGGCGGAGCAGGCTCGCGGACAAGAAGGCGCTGCTCATTCTCGACAACGCGGCCAGCTACCGACAGCTGGAGCCACTGCTTCCCGGTGGGAGCGGGTGCCTGGTGTTGGTGACCAGCCGCAAGCGGCTGGTGGCGAACGAGGAGGTTGTCATGTCGGTGGACGCGCTGCCGCCGGCTCACTCTGTCGACCTCTTCGTTCGACTCAGTGGACGGCCGACCGAGGCGCTCGACCGGGACGTGGTGGACGATTTGGTGCGACTGTGCGGATGTCTGCCGCTGGGGGTGTCGCTGCTCGCGGCACGGCTGCGGCACCATCCGTCCTGGACCGCCGAGGACCTGCGCGGGAGACTGGTGGCGGCGCGGGACCGACTGGGAGAGCTGCGCGCCGGGGAACGCGCCGTCACCGCGACGTTCGATCTCTCCTACCGAGATCTCACGCCGGAGCGGCAGCGCTTCTTCAGGCAACTCGGCTTCTTCCCGGGCACGGATCTCGACACCCACGTCGGGGCGGCCCTGGGTGAAGTCTCGGTCGCGGTGGCCCGTCGGCACCTCGAAGTGCTCTACGACGACCACCTGATCGACGAGCACCCGGGGAGCCGCTACCGGCTGCACGATCTCCTGCGTGACTACGCCCGCGGCCTCGCCGCCGAGGGAGACAGCATGGACCACGTACAGGCCGTCCAGCGTGTGTGCACCTACTACCTGGCAGCTCTCGCCGTCGCGAACAGGCACATCGTGCGCAGCGGTGCCGCAGTACCACCAGCGCCGGACGACGCGTCGCAGGTCGAGACCCCGGCCTTGGAGTCGCGGGTAGATGCACTGAACTGGCTGGAGACCGAGCGGGCCAACATCCTGGCCTGCGTCAGGCGGGCGAACGGTCTAGCTCTGTACGACCTCGTGGTCCGGCTCGCCGCGGCCATGGCGCCCTTCCTGCGCCAGGCCGGCCCCTGGGACCAGGCCGTCGGGCTCCACCGGACCGCCGCCGAGGCCGCCCGCCACACCGGCGACCAGCGGGCCCGCGGCGACGCTCTCGCCGAACTCGGTGTCGTACGCCGCTTCATGGCCGCCTACCCACAGGCGATCGAAGCCCTTAACGACGCCGTGACGGCGTACGAAGCGGTCGACGAACGGCGCGGCAAGGCGGACGCCCTGAACCAGCTCGGCATTGTTTGGTACCTGACCGCGGACAACGAGGACGCGGCTCGCGCCCAGTCCGAGGCCCTCGCCCTCTACCGTGAGCTGGGGTACCGGCTCGGACAGGCGAATGCGCTCGCGGATCTCGGCATGACACACCGGCAGTTGAGTCGGTTCGACGCTGCGGTGGAGGCGCAGGGCGAGGCTCTGGCGATCTACCGGGAACTCGGTGACCGGTACGGGGAAGGGAACTCCCTGCGGGACCTGGGCGTCGTGCACTGCCTCATGGGCGCGTACGACCTGGCCACGCGACATCACCAGGAAGCGTTCGACATCTACCTGGAGCTGGACGACCGTGTGCACCAGGCTTACGCGCTGAACGAGTTAGGCGTCGTCCGACGGCTGACCGGAGACATCGACGGAGCCCGGACGGCGCACAGCCAGGCTCTGACGTACTTCTCCGAGCTCGGTGAACGGTTCGGTCGTACGAACAGCGTCCGTCACCTTGGCGTCGTGCACCGTGTGTCCGGAGATGCGACGGAGGCGATCCGGCTTCTGGAAGAGGCACTGGACGCCTACCGGGAGCTTGGCAGCCGCGGCGGTGAGGCCGCCTCGCTCAGCGAGCTGGGCGTGGCGCGCGGCATTGTCGGCGAGCGCGCCGGCGCGACCGAAGCCTTCCAACGCGGTTTGGAGATCCTGCGGGCATTGGGCGACCGGTGCGGCCAGGCAGAAGTACTGAACCACTGGGGGATGCTGCTGCTCACCTCCGGTGAACCGACAGCCGCCCGTCGGCACTTCGACCAGGCACTCACGCTCGCGCGGGACATCCGCTGCCCGCTGGAGGAAGCGCACGCGCTGGAGGGCATCGGCCGCTGCGACTGGACGATCGACGGGCCTGGCCACGGCGTGGGCTCGCTGCGAGCCGCCGTGACCGTGTACCGGCGGTTGGGGGTGCGCGGGGCCGCGGACGACATCGAACGGTTGCTGGTGCCGTGGTCTGGTTGACGCCGTCCATGTGGCCGAATTCCCGGTGCTGGTCCGGTCGTTGAGGATGCTACGTTTCCGGCTGCTCTGTCCCTTCAACCCCGTCCTACCGTGCCGCCTCCGGCACGTACCACACGAGGAGCGTTGAATGCCGTCACCCACGTTCGTAACCGAGCCACATACCATCACGCCCGCCGGCCGGACGTGCGTGGAGCCGGTGACGGGCGCCACAGCCGTCCTGGACCGCGTGGCCGCCCGCGTACGGCAGCGGCTGGTGGCCGAGCAGGCCGCGACGAACCGGGGCGGCGACGGGGCCCACGCAGCCTCGCTCATCTGGCCCTGGCCCTTGTGAGCGCGCCCACTCGATGACGCGCCCCGAAGTCCTCGCGCCTTTCCGGACGTTCATCCTCAAGGTTGCCAACCGCTGCAACATCGACTGCGACTATTGCTTCGTCTTCAACTCCAAGGACCAAACAGCGCGGCGTCTGCCCGCCCGGATGGACCTGGACGTGGTCCGGGGGGCTGCTCGGCGTATCGGTGAGCACGCCGCAGCACACGCCCTGCCGACTGCCCATGTCGTGCTTCATGGCGGGGAGCCGCTGCTGGCCGGCGTCCGGCACATGGCAGACCTGCTGGGCGCCGTCCGGGACGGTGTGCCGACCCGGACGACGGTCCGCTTCGAACTCCAGACCAACGGGACCCTACTGTCTGGTGCCTGGCTGGATCTCTTCGAGCGGTACGGGGTGGCGGTGGGGGTCAGCCTCGACGGGCCTACGAGCGCCAACGACCGACACCGGTTGACCCACGCGGGGCGGTCGAGCGCCGCGTCTGCCGTGCGCGGCATCGAGCTCGTGCGGTCCCGACCGCACCTGTTCGCGGGGCTGCTCGCCGTCGTGGACCTGGCCAACGACCCAGTTGAGGTCCACGACTACCTGGCGGCGTTCGAGCCGCCTGTGATCGACTTCGGCCTTCCGCACGCGACCCACGACGACCCGCCACACCGCACGAACCCGAGCGTGCCCGAGTACGGGCTGTGGATGAGCAGGGTGTACGACGCCTGGCTCGCCCGGCCCGAGTACCGGCACAGCGTCCGAATGCTGGAGGACATCGTGGCCCTCAGCTCCGGCGTGCGCGGATCGGTAGAGACGCTCGGCCTGGCCCCGCCCACGAGCGTTGTGATCGAGTCCGACGGCTCCATCGAGGCCGTGGACACCCTGCGGTCGGTCGAGGAGGGCGCCTCCTGGCTCGGTCTCGACGTCTTCCAACACTCCTTCGACGACGCTCTGTCGCATCCGAAACTGATGCACCGGCAATACGGCAGGGACGCGCTCGCCGCGAAGTGCCGTGCCTGCCCGCTCGTCGAGGTGTGTGGCGGTGGTTATCTCCCGCATCGCTTCAGCACAGCCCAGGACTACAGGAATCCGTCCGTCTACTGCGCAGACCTGGAGTACCTCATCCGGCATGTCCAGGACTCCTTGCGACAGCACGGCTGGAACGCGCATGCGCAGGCCGCCTCGTCGCTATAGGCGCGTGCGGCGTACCGCCAACGGGGATTAGGCGTTGGTACGAACGAGAGCAGCAGCGACCGAAGCTATCGAGGAACAAAGGAGGCGCCGATGACTGTGACCATCCGGCCTGCCGAGAAGCGGGACGTCCTGGCCGTGGCCGAGCTGATCGAGGAGATCGAACGGTTCTACGGCGCGATCGACAGCGGCATCCAGCGACTGGAGGAACGCCGCACCCAGGTTGAGGAGGCGCTGTTCGGCTCGCCGCCGCTGGCGTCTGCGCTGCTCGTCGAGGACGAGATCGGGGACATCGTGGGTCTCGCCGCCTACTCGTTCCTCTGGCCGGCCGCCGGATCCTCACACTCCCTGTTCCTCAAAGAGTTGTACGTCCGTGGCAACCTCCGACGACAGGGCATCGGGGTACGTCTCATGGACGAACTCCGTGCCATCGCCGCGGCGCGCCCTGGGTGCAGCCGCGTGGAATGGATGACCGACAGTGACAATCCAGGTGCACGGGCCTTCTACAAGTCACTCGGGTTCGCCGAGTACGACGGAAAGATCGTCTACCGGGTCGACTCCGGCACTGCATGAGGGTGGAGCGAGGCCAGCGGTAGTAGAGAGCTCCGGCGAGTGCGGCAGCAGAATCGTCATCCGGCTCGGATGAGTGCGCGCACAGGCTTGACTCGTACGACCACATGGCCAAGGCCGACGTACGGCCACCATGGTGGGGAGTCTCAAATGCTCCCCGACCGCCGCGCTCTGATTCCACCCTGCTCTCGCTGCGATGGGCGCGACCGCACCCTGCCAACGGCCGCGCCAACAAGCGTCAGTAAGTGATGACGAGCCGCGCGGAAGGCCGGTTGATCACAGCTCCGCTGGCGATGTCGCTGTCTGGTGTGTCCGCAGGGTAGGCGGTGACCACGGGTTCGGCGGTCCTGGCTGGGCTCCAGGCGCGGATCTGCGCGCAGATGCGCTCCGCGAGATCGGCGCCAGCCGGGCCATAGCCGACGGCCCCCAGCCGGAACCGGGGCTCGGCGCCCGCGTCTTCGGCGGTCCGCTCCAGAGTGAGGTACGCGATCGAGTCACCCTCGACGAGGGCGGGGCTCAGGGCCGGCGAGGCTGGCCGATGAAGGCCCGCCTCCATCGCTGCGGGCTTCGCAGTGATGCGGCAGGTCGCTCGCTCGGTGGCGCTCAGGCGCAGCCAGACGCCGTCGAACGACTCGACGGGGCCGACCGTCGCATCGGTCCAGACGACCGACTTCGGTCGGGTGAGCGAGTCGCGCAGGAGTTCCGGGACGATGGGCTGGTCCTCGTCCCAGTACAGCCTGACATGCCGACTGTCGTCGATGTAGTCGTTACGCTCTCCACCCTGGCCGATCACCGGGAGGAACCCGCACATCTTCACGGAGTCGGAGCACATCCGGTCCTTCACACGCCGGAAGGCCACGGACCTGGACAGTCCGCGCCAGCGCAGCGGAACCACGAGTCGTCCGCCAACGGCGAGCTGGTCCCACCAGGCACCGGGGAGGTCCCACATCCCGACCGTGGCGATCATTCGGTCGTAGGGGCCGAGCTCCGGGGCACCGAGGGCGCCGTCCCTTGTGACCACACGAACATCTCCATATCCGTTGGCGTCCAGCATCCGGCGAGCGTAGGCGGTCACGTCAGCGTCGATATCGCACGTGGTGACTTGTCCCGACGTCCCGGTGAGGTACTTCAGCAAGGCGGCGTTGTAGCCGGTGCCGGCCCCGACCTCGAAGACGTTGTCACCTTCGCGGACCGCGAGCTGGACCAGCATGAAGTGCACGACATCGGGCTGGGAGGCACAGCTCAGTGGAAGTGCATCCTCGTCTGGGTTCTCCTTGATCGTCACGCTCGTGTTGGCGTATGCCTCCTCGATGGTCGCGTCGGGGAGGAAGGCGTGGCGGGGTACGGTCCGCATGGCGGTTTCGACGCGTGCGTCGCGGAGGCCGGAGACGTCCTCCCTCAGGATGTCGTCGACCAGACGGTTGCGCAGGTCTTCTGGAGAGGCGCCGGTGGTGGTTTTCATCGTGTCCTTCCGCAAGTACCCGGCCATGCATGTGGCAGGGGCAGATCGTACTGATTTGTTCTGGGGGTCGGATGTGGTGCGCAGTGTCATCCCCTCAGCAGCAGGCATTGATCCCAGGGCACCGCGGGTGTCGTGTCGACAGGGTCGGCGAATCGGACCAGGTGGATGCCTGCCGTGCCGTCCATCAGGCCCGCGCCGGCCGGTAGTCCGCTGTGGTCCAGGTGCTCGTCGAGCCGGGCGTGCAGGCGAGGTAGATATCCCGCGAGTTGATCGTCAACGGCATCGGCGGCGGCCCGGGAGACGATCTGGATGAGCCCTGCCCAGCCGTGGCAGACGGATGCGTCGGTGAGCTGAGCGAGCTGCTTGTCGTCGGCCAAACATCCGGCCAGGGCCTGTTCGGCCTGGCGTTGCCGGTCGCGGTCGCCGAGGGCGAGGCTGGCGAGTTGTTGGGCGCGAGCGATGCCGGGAGTGCCGTAGCACCAGGATGGGCGTCTCGGTCCTGGGCGCTGGAGTGCGCCGCGTCGGTATTCGGCCCTGGTGATCAGATCCGGCCACCAGGCGTGCGAGCCCGTGCCGGTGCGCCAGCGGTCGAGCCACTCGCAGATCCGTGTGATGGCCTGTGTATGCCCCGCCACCTGGTGGCCATGACGCAATGCCGTAGCCAGCAGTACCAGCGGCCCTGCGATGCCGTGGGCAAGGCCGAAGTTGCCGTGTCCGCCGGGCCATCGCGGCGTCGGTCGCAGTTCGGGGCTGTCGCCGGTCCACCAGCCGGGCATGGGCTGCGATTCGATGATGATCGGTTCGGTCAGTCGCACCAGATAGGCCAGGGTGTCTCGCAGTTCCCTCTTGTGGCCGCGGTGCAGGTGGTACGTACCCAGGCCGGTCATTCCGCTGATGAGGTCGTACTCGCCCAGGCTGGGCAACGTGCCACGGTCGATGCGGGCGTGTGCCTCCTTCAGTCGGTGGCGCGTGACATCGGCGAGGTGCCTGTCCAAGGTCGTCAGGGCACGTGCGGCGGTGCTCGTCTGCATGAAGCTGAGGACGTAGGCGACAGCCGGGGCGCCCTCATACAGGCCGCATGCTTCGGGGGCGGCCTGGATCGGGCCCTTGACCATGGCGGCGGCCCACGGCCGGAGCGCGTCCCGGTCCTCCTGGCCGGCGCGGGCTCTGACGGCGTGCAGCAGGGCGACTCCCGCTGCCCCGGAGTACAGCGACTGGCCCCAGCCGGGCCTGGTGGGTGTGGGCGGTGCGTCGTGGTTCATCAGCGGCTCTCCCCCGGCCAGGCGGCCCACGCGACGGCGGACTGACGGGCCAGGCGCCGACAGATCCGCTCGTCCTCCTGATCCAGGCCGCGCAGGCGGTTGTGGTGCATGTGCAGCAGGGACTCGAGGACGGCGTCGAGGTTCATGCTCTCGGTGAGGTGCTCGCGGTACAGCGCCAGGGCCACGGCGCGGCGATGCCACGCGTGGGCGAGCGCGTCGCCCCAGCCGCGGGCCCGGGGCGTAGAGCGGCGGACGAGTTCGATGGCCTGGTCGCTGACGTCTCGCTCGACGCGGGCCGGAGGCGCGGGGCGGTTCGCCAGCCACCGCATGCCCTCGTCGGGACCGAGCAGGCCGCAGGCGACATCCACCATCCCCACGGCGGCCAGCGCGCGTCCGTCGATGCCGCTGGCTCCCAGAGCCTGCAGGGCAGCGATGGTGTAGGCCGAGTCGGCCGTGAACACCGACTCGACACCGCGCAGGGCCGCGCCCGGGCCGTAGCGGCCGATCTCCGGGGTGTACGTGTCGAACACGAGCCTGCTGCTGAACCCCTCGCGGCGCAGCCCGGCAGCCCGGCAGCCCAGCGGGCGACGAGCTCGGTGTAGGTGGCGTACTGCCCGGGGCCGCGGGTGCGGATGCGCAGGCGCAGGTGGTCAAGGTCGTGCGGGGAGCGGTATCGGACGAACCACCACTCAGGTGCGTCCGGAAGCCGAGCTGTAAGCCGCGTGAGATGGGTGCCAATCAGCTCCTCGAACTGGTCGGGGTGACTGTAGATCTTGGCGTTCAGCCAAGGGGCCTGTACCGAACCCGGTACGGGTCCGAGGGTGCTGTTAGTGAGCACCGGGAGGACGCCGGAGAGTGGGTCGGGAGTCGGCGGGCGAGTGCTGGTCATCGGCAGGGCGATCTCGTGGACGTGGCCGCCGATCCAGCCGTAGCTCTCCTCGGCAGGCGCCTCGGTCAGCACGGCATGGCCTTCCCGGTCCAGATGGGCACGCAGGACTGCGGCGTGGGCGGGCACGTCGAGTTGGAGCCGCCGTGTCCGGTCATCCTCGCGTAGCTCGACGGCACCCTGGCAGTGCCACTGCTTCCTCCACCGGCTGATGGCTTCCGCCCACTCCCGCGTGTCCGCGCCGCGGCCCAGCAAAGCGTCGGCCGTCAGGTTCCAGCGGCTGGGAGAGAGGATCACGCGACCGTAGCGGACGCGTGGCAGGAACGGCAGCCGCGCGCCGTGCGGGACCCAGTCGAAGCTGGTCCAGGCAGGGCCCAAGGCGCGGGTCAGGTGGGCGAGGAAGCGGGCCAGGGGCGGTGGTTGCTTGTCCAGGGCCATGGCGTGGAAGACCTGCGGGTCCACCACGCGGCGGTGGGAGATGCTGACCAGGTACAGGCGGGTGTGCGTCGCCGTGATCGCGAGGTCCTTGATGTCGATGAGCGTGGAGGTGGTGTCGTTGGGCTTGCGGTGCTCGCCCAACGGGATCACGTACGAGAGATACGCGGGGACGCGAGCGACGTTCTCTGTGTGCGGGTACAGGGGCGGGAAGGAGAGCTGGGCGGTCAGAGCGTTCTCGACGCCCGCGGGGACCTCGCAGTAGATGTCAGCGAGTCCCGTACCGGTGGCGACGGCAGTGAAGCGGGACGTGAGCGTTCCCGCCGCGCGGGCCGGCGTCACGGTGAGCGTGAAGTCCCCGCGTTCCAGCGCGGACAGACTGTCGGCGTGCAGGCGCGCGCACATCTCCACGTGGGGCGGCGCCGCCGGCCCGGTAGAGGCCTCTCCGACCAGGCGGTCGATCAAGTCGTTGGTCAGGACGATTTCCCTGCTGCCGTCGACCAGTGCCTGGCAGGCCAGTGCCAGCAGCAGCACCGCCGACACGGCGTGAACGTGCAGCTGGTCACCGATCCGGACGGCAGGCTGCTGTGGATCTCACCCGCGTTGCCGGGCCGAACCCACGACCTGACCGCCGCCCGCACCCACCGGATCATCCGCATCTGCGAGCGTCAGGGCGTCCCCGTCCTGGCCGACCTCGCCTACCAGGGCGGCCGCCCCTGGGTGACCACAGGCATCAAACGCAGACCCCTGCAGGAACTCACCCTCACCGAGAAGGCCCTGAACCGTGCCCTGGCCGCGGCGCGGGCACCGGTCGAGCGCGGCGTCGCTCGCCTGAAGTCCTGGCGGATCTTTCGCAGATCCCGGTGCAGTCCCAACCGCATGACATCAATCGCCAGGGCCATCCTGACCCTGGAGCGGCAAGGCTGAAGAAGCTCAATGATCTCTGGATCGTTCCGCTCAGGGATGGAACGGCCGGAGAATCCCCAGGCGTTGCAGCTCCACGATGTGCTCCGCCACGCGTCGCGGTGCTTCGCCGCCGGTCACCAGCACGCCCGCTTCGATGTTGCGCTGGGCGGCGGACTCGGTGAGGTTGGCGCTGCCGAGGAAGAGTGTGCGGCGGTCGGCGACGGCGAGCTTGGCGTGCTGGCGACGGCGCCCCTGCTGGGCTGGGTCCCGGGCCCAGGACCACAGCCGCAGTCCGGGTACGGAGGCGAACGCGTCGGCGGGCTCCTTCCCGGAGAGGAGCCCGCCGGCACCGGCCAGGGTCTCGACGACGACATGCGTCCGCACTCCCCTGTCCGCCGCTTCGGTCAGGGCTCGGGTCAGGGCCGGATACGGACGAGCCGCGTACGTCATGGCCAGCAGTTCGTGCCGAGCCCCGTTGATGACCTCGACCAGTACCTGGGCGGTGGCGCGGATGGGTACGGTCGGTGTCGAGGGGCCACTCCACACCGTGCGGACGCGGACCGTGTCCCGGGCCTGCCGCCGGGCGGCGACATAGCCACGCACATAGGCCGCCGCCTCCGCGGGCGGCACCGACTCCGACCCCATCGCGTCACACAACCGCGCGACGGCCTCGCCGACTCCCGGTGTCGCCAGTTCGGTGAGTATCCGTTCCCTGGAGCGGCCCTGGGCGAGCAGCCCGGCGAGGTCCTTGCTGCGGGAGAGGCCGAGGGCCGCGACGGCGGCCTCGGCGGCGGCCTCGAACGCGGGCCGGCTCACGGCAGCAGGCCGACCGGTGTCAGCACCGGGTCCCGGTCCCCGGCCAGCGGGACGAGGAACCGCCGGTCGAGGAACCGGTTGCCGCGTTCGCACGTGGTTTCCGACACGAAGAGGCAGACATGGCAAGCGGCTCCGTGGAGGAAGTCGGCCGGGTCGTGCGGCAGGCGCTCGGCGCAGAGCGGGTCCCCCGAGCAGTGACCGGCGTCGGTCAGGGCCCGGCGCACGATCCGGTCGAACTCCCGCTCTTCGGCGAGGGAGACCAGACCGCCCAGCGTGCCCTCGGAGTCCGGAACCGCGGTGTAGATGAGGATGCCCGTCCTCGGGTTCTGCGCGTCGCCGGCGTAGATCCGCTCGGCGAGTGAGGCCGAGTTGTAGCCGCATTCCAGGGCGATGGTGCGGATCAGCAGGTGGGAGAGGGTGTGCAGGGCGAGGTATCGGGCGCCTGGCCAGCCGTAGTAGGGGTCGAAATCGCTGGTCTTGCGGTCCGACTTCCGGTTGGCGCGGAACCGTGCGTACGCCTCTCTGTGCGCCTCCATCTGCGGGGACTTCTCCATACGGGCGGCCCACTCGGCCATCAGCCCGTCCCGCACACGCAGGAAGACGCCCTCGCCCCGCACCTCACTCGCCGGCACCCAGTTCCGGGCTCCCCGGGACAGTTCGACGCGGGTGGCGATCTCCGGGGATTCCGGGTCGGGTGCGTCGAGCCGGGTGAAGCCGATCAGTGCCCGTGCCTCGCGCAGCCGCTCGACCTGCCTGATGTCGGCGAAGAGCTCGCTCAGGCGGGCGGGCACCGGGATCTGCCGCAGCGCGAAGTCGTCGCTCGGGGTGGGAACGGGGCCGGAGAGCGCGTCCCATTCGGGCCCGAAGAGATCGGCCTGGACGTCGGGCGCGGAAGGAGCGGGCCCGGCCGTCCCCTGCTTGCGGGCCGTGATCGCCGTGACCACTGCGTCGCCGTCGAACTCCTTCAGGAAGGCGAACTTCGGCATGCGTGCCATGAAGTCGAACTGGACGCGGTCCTCGAGGAGTTCGAGGTCGGGCCAGTGGTCGTCGAGCAGCTTGTCGATGTCTCCGCCCTGCGCCTTGGGCAGGGCCAGGGCGCTGAGAGTCAGCGGGAACCACTGGTTGGAAGCTCCTGCCACCATCAGCACCGGCTCCTGCTCGCAGCCGTTCGGCTCGTAGCTGCCGAGGTGCGGGTGCCGTCCGCGACACGCGGGCAGGTGGCGGCGACCCCGTTCGCCCATGGCCTCCCGGATGTTGCGCTTCAGGCCGCAGGCGACGCATTCGATGGTGACGTTCGCGGCCTGGTTGCCGCCGTGGTCCTTCATGCGCAGCTTCGGGCGCGGGGTCTTGCCGCAGGACTGTCCGTGGTGGACGTACGGCGTGTACGGGAACTCGTCGAGGTGGCCGGCCGTGCAGACCAGGGTGAAACGGGCGGCCACGGCGAGGGGCTTGCCTCGCTTGCAGTCGTGGACGAACTTCGCCTCGTGCGGTGCCCGTGGGTTGGAGTTGACGAAGGCGAACTCACCGGAGTCGATGGCGGCCAGCACGTTGCACGCGGTGCAGCGCAGCCACTGCGGGAAGGGAGTGACGGGCACGCCGACGCCCTGGGCCGCCCAGCCCTTGGGGTCCGTGTCGGCGCCTTCGAGCCAGGGAGCGGCGCGCAGCTGCTCGACCTGCCCGCGTCCGTAGCGCTGGAGGGAGCGGTTCACGGCGGCGCGGAGCCGGGGCTCGTCGATGTCGTAGTCGGTGACGCCGGTGTGACTCCAGGAGTCGATTCCCCGGATGAGAACGGAGAAGTTGGGCAGGTCGACGAGGGCACCGACACCAGCGGTGAACATGAGGTGGCTGGGCCGTACGGCACCGACCCTGCGGTTGCTGCCATGGGTGCTCATCGCTGCGCCTTCCTGACCGTGTCGGCCGTCAAGGGCCCGTACTCGTCGCTGTCCACGGTGGTCGCCGGGTCGGGGTCGGGGTCGGTCCCCGAGACACCGAACGACCAGTCGGGGCCGCCTCCCGAGGACTCTTCCAGGAACGCCCCGCCGCCGGGCAGGAGCAGGTTGATCTCGTTCTCCGTCTCGCGCATCGACATGCCGACGGTCAGCTCGGTCCACCGGGATCCGTCCGCCCGTCGCAGCAGTCCGTTCACGACGGTCGTCTTGCGCTTCTCCTTGCGGTAGCCGAGGGACGCGCTGCTCTCGTCCCGTCTGCGGCGCCATTCGTCCTTCAGCCGGTCCAGGCGTTCGCTCAGATACTCGCGGGCCCGGTCGCCGTCGTCCCCCGCCCGTTCGGCACGTTCCAGGAACCGCCGTTCGACGTCCTGCGCGAGCGGTCCGTCGAGGTCGACATGGTGGGCGTCGAGGTTGCGGGAGGTTTCGTAGGCCGCGTGTCGCAGGGCGGCGACGTAGGTGGCGGCGACACCCCGGTCGAGTGCGCGGCGGGTGTACGGGGTGACGGAGAGGGCTTCGACGCGGCGGTAGAACGTCGCGTGATAGTGCTCGAAGTCCTCGTAGTGCGCGAGGTCCCGGGGTCGCGACCAGTTGTAGAGAGTCACCACCAGGCCCGGACGCGTGGCGTCACGGCCGACGCGGGAGGACGCCTGGATGTACTCCGCTGTGTTCTTGGGCTGGCCGACGACCAGCATCAACCCGAAGCGGGAGACGTCGACACCGACCTGCAGCATGGAGGTGGCGAGGACGACGTCGACGGCCTGCCGCACGGTCGGCGTCATGGAGGCGCGGGGCTCCCGCTTCTCGTTCATGGCGGCCGCGTACTCGCGAAGGAAGCCGCGCCGTCGCGGCGAGGTGTCACGCTCGGGGTCGAACTCGATCTCCAGGCGCTTCAGGGCGGCTCCGATGTCCGCCGAGGAGATGCGCGAGGTCAGCTCCTGGATGCTGAGCATCCCCGCCCTGCTCACGATGCGGTCGGACAGGGTGTCCTGTCCCTTGCGGCTGCCGTTGGCCCGCACCCGGGTGGTGATGTCGTCGTCCATGTACCGCCGCATTCCGGCGAGTTCGCGGGTGGCGTTGAAGTAGCCGACGAGGGTCATGTACGGATCGGCCGGCCTGCCGTAGTCGTCGAAGAGCTGCTGTCCCGCGAGCAGGAGGATCTCCGCGACCCGGATCTCGGCCGCCTTGAGCCGCGTCCCGTGCGCGCACACGCCGAGGTAGCGGCGGCCGGGATTCTGACGGCTCAGCTCGACCTGCCACGAGAAGAACGTGTCACCGACGTCCAGCACCTGGGGCGGGAAGACGGCGACGTCGCGCGCGAAGACCCCGCGCACCTGGTCGGCGGCCCGCTTGGTGGTCGCGGTGGAGGCGACGATCTTGGGGCCGGTCTCCTGGCGCCGTCCGTGGGCGTCGGTGAAGCTCCATGTGCACAACTGGTCGACGGCGGCTTCGAAGAGGCCCACGGTGGTGCCGAGCGCACCGGAGATCAGATGCAGCTCGTCCTGGATGATCAGGTCCGGGGGCCGCAGGCGGGTGACGGGCTGGGCCGTGACGCCGGGCAGGTCGCCCCTGGCGTTGTGCCGGCCTCCGCAGCCGGTCTTGGAGTCCAGGTCGTCATGCCGGTAGCCGTGGCGGGGGCACAGCTCGGTGACCCTGCCGAACAGCAGGCCGGCGTAGCCGTTCCACGGAAGCTGGGCGAACTTGTCGACTGTGGCGATCAGCAGGGAGGGCGCCAGGCGATAGATCTCCTCGTCGACGGTGAGGACCGGGATACCCTCGCCGAGCGCTTCGCGGCGGGAGAAGGGGCAGCGGTCCTCCCCCTCCCCACGCGGACAGTAGAGCAGGATCCTGCGGCGTCCTTCGTCGTACTCCATGTGGGAGCGGGCGGTCAGTCCGCTGCCGCACCAGGGGCAGGTGAGCACCTGGAGGACCCGGGCGTGCTTGTCGCTGGCGTTCTCCTTGGCCTCGGCGATCTGCTCCTTCGCCTCCTCGAACCAGTTCGGGGAGACCGAGGTGCCCACCCACAGCCCGATGCGGAACGGAGTGGGGCCCCAGCGCCGGTCCGTTGCGAACTCCTCACGGCGCAGCACCTCGCACGCGCTCACCAGGGCGGCGGCCCGCTGGAACTGCTGGGCGGTCAGCAGCCGCAGGGTGTAGCGCATGAGGACGCCCACGCCGGCCTCGCCGCTGCGGGCCTCGTTTCCCGAGCCGATCGTCCCCTGCAGGCGCCGCAGGGCGAAGGTGTAGGCGGCGAGGCCCAGATACGCCTCGGTCTTGCCACCGCCGGTCGGGAAGAAGAGCAGGTCGACCAGGGCCTTGCGGCCGGTGCCGCGGTGCGGGTGCCCGGGCTGGGTGAGGGAGGCGATGTTCAGCAGGACGAAGGCGAGCTGGAACGGGCGCCAACTGGCCGCGGCCTTGCCCCTGCCGTGGATTTCCTCGTGGGCCTCCTGGTAGGAGAGCGGGTCGTTCTCGCGGCCGGCGCGGGCGGCGGCGATGGCGGTGTTGCGGCGCTGCAGGGCCATGGCTCTGTTGGCGAACCGGAAGGCCGTCAGGGCCGTGTCGTCGGCCACGAGCCGGTCGATGCCGAGCGTGATGCGGTCGCAGACCTCGAGCGCCTGGTCGATCGCGACCTCGGCCGACTCGCGCAGGTCGTCGGGGAGCGAGCGGGCGGCCCGGCGCTGCTGTTCCAGCCATGCGCCGTACCCGTCGGCCAGCGGCGCGAGAGCCGCGCTGAGTTCGCTCCGGCGGCCGGGCACGGCGAGCGCCGCCAGTTCGTCCATGCCCAACTCCAGTCCCTGGAGCAGGTCCTGCTCCTCAAGTGACGGTGCGGTGGTGGCCCGCACGTCGTACTCGGGGAGCCAGACGGTCGTCAGGCGGTGGGCGTTGCGTTCGCCGTCACGGACGTGGGCGTGCACCGCGACGTTGCGGCCCTTGGCGTGGCTGAGGCTGTCGCGGTAGAGGAGGCGCAGCCGTCGCTCCTCGGCTTCCTCGGGTGCGTTGCCGCGGTTCGCCGCGTCGAGGGGGTCGTCGACGGGCAGGAAGACGGCGGCCTGGTCGTCAGGGAAGGCGGTGACGTCGATCTCGGTCTGGAAGAGCCAGTGGGCGTCGCGGGCGTCCCGGCTGTCCGGCTGCCGGTTAACCAGGGCCAGCTCGACTATGCGCAGGTCCTCCGCGTTCGTGCGGCCGGTGTGCCGGCGTACCTGCACGTCGAGGAGCACGGCCTCGCCGTCGAGTTCGACGGCACGCTCGGCGCCACCGGTGACGTCGATGTCCACGAGCCGCTCGACGGGCTCACGCGACCAGACCCGGCGGGTCGTCCCCCGGTCGGTCGCTTCCTCCGACTGCGTGTAGCGCCCCCAGCGGACGGTGGCGCTGAGTGTGCCGACGGAGGCCGGGACGGTGAAGGAGAGCCCCATCGACGACGCCCAGATGTGCCCGGCCGCCTGCGGGCTCAGCCGGTCCGTGAGGTCGCTGTCGTCGCCCTCCTGCTCGTCGCCCGAATCGCCGTCCGCGCTCTGGGCGGCCGCGCGGGCGATCCGGTCCGTGGTGACGGCCTGGGGGCGGGGTCCGAGCATGCCGACGAGGTAGCGGTCGCGTGGCCCGGAGGAGGCGCTCGGCAGGGTTTCCGTCTCGCCGTCCCAGGGGCCCAGCAGGTCCCTGCGGACGTAGGTCACGAGAGCGTCCCGGACCGCGTAGGAGTCCCCGGCGCGGAACGTCTGAGGCACTTCGTCGAGCGGATGCGGGACAGCGGCCTGGGCAGGCTGGGCCGGCATGCGTGGGTCCTTTCGGACGTGTCCGTTGGAGGATGAGCGTACGCCGATGGTGTGACAGCAACAGAAATATAGATCGTTGACTCAGTTCACACAACGTTTATGCGGAGTACCGTCGCCCGGCATCCCGATCAGTATCTAGGCTGGTGGACGCCCGCCGCCCGCACGCGACCCGAGGACGCCCATGCCCCGCCTCGCCCTCTCCGACGACTTCGTCGCGGATCTGATCTCCCTGCAGAGACCGGTCCAGAAGGAGGTGAACGACGCGATCCGGATGTTCCGGAGCCTGACCGTGCCTCAGCTCCACGCCAGCAAAGGCATGCACCTGGAAAAGCTCGAAGGGGCACGCGACCCTCGGATCCGCACGATCCGGGTCACCAGGTTCTACCGGGGTGTTCTCCTCGCCCCGGACGACGGAAGCGAGCTGTACACACTGCTGCGGGTCGCTCCGCACGACGAGGCGATCACCTGGGCCTGCAAGCGCGCCTACTCGGTCAACGGCGCCACCGGCGGACTGGAGGTGCGCAATGTCGAGGCCCTCGAACAGATGGAGACGTATTTCGAGACGAAGGCGGTCGAGACCCCGGCCCGGCTGTTCGCCGAGCACTCCGACACCGTGCTGCGCGACCTGGGCATCGACGAACAGGTGCTGCGGCTGGCGCGGGTGTGCGTCACGGCCGACGACCTGACGGTCATGGCGCCGCCCATGATGCCCGCCGACCAGTACGAGGTGCTGGAGTACCTGGCGGCCGACTACTCGGCGAAGGACGTCTGGGAGCAGCTGATCGCTCCGCGCGGACAGACGATACGCACGGCTCAGGACCGGCCGGCCGTCACCCTCAGCCAGGCGATCCTCAACACGCCCGACCGCATGGTCGAAGTCACCGGCCCCGGTGAGCTGGAGCGGATCCTCACCGAGGACTTCACCCGCTGGCGCGTCTTCCTGCACCCCGCGCAGCGCCGGTTCGCCTGTCACCCCGGCTTCAACGGTCCGGCGCAGGTGACGGGAGGACCCGGCACCGGCAAGACCGTCGTCGCCCTGCACCGCGTACGGCACCTGCTGCGCACCGGGCGCGAGGGCGACCGGATCCTGCTCACCACCTTCACCAATGCCATGGCGGCCACCCTGCGTGACAACCTGGCCCTGTTGCTGGGGGACGCCGACGCCCATCTCCTCGACCGGGTCGACGTCACGACGGTGGACTCACTGGCCGCCCGGGTCATACGTGAGGCGCGGGGCAGTGCACCGAAGCCGTTGTCGGCGGCTGCCGAGAAGAGCGCATGGACCCGTGCCACCGCACGCGAGGACCTGCCCTGGACGGAGCGGTTCCTCTCCCAGGAGTTCCGGGGCGTGGTCCTGGCCCAGGGGCTGCGGACGCCCGAGGAGTACCTGCGATGTGTGCGCAGGGGGCGCGGCACTCAGGTGGGGCGGGTCCAACGGGCGAGACTGTGGCGGGTCATGGAACGGTTCACCGCGGACCTGAGCTCCCGCGACTCGGCGACGTACACCATGCTCTGCGACCAGGCCGCCGGGATCCTGTCCGAGCAGGGGCCGCGCTACCGTCACGTCGTGGTGGACGAGGCACAGGACCTGCACCCGGCCCAGTGGCGGGTGCTGCGCGCCTGCGTCGCCGAGCAGGCCGACGACCTGTTCCTCGTCGGCGATCCGCACCAGCGCATCTACGACTCCCGGGTCTCGCTGCGCTCGCTGGGCATCGACGTGCGCGGGCGCACTTCCCGGCTTCGTGTCAACTACCGCAGTACGGAGGAGATCCTGCGCTGGTCGGCGTCGCTTCTGGACGGTCAGTCGGTAAGCCGGCTCGGTGAGGACGACGACGAGGACGCCGGGCGGGACTCGCTGCGGGGTTACCGCTCCGAACTGCACGGCCGCGTTCCGGTGACCCGTGGCCTCGCCAGCCAGGACGAGGAACTGCGCGCGCTGGTGGAGCAGATCCGGGTCTGGGTGGACCAGGACGGGGTCGAGCCGTCCGATGTGGCGGTGTGCGCCCGTTTCAACACGCTGGTCGACGCGGTCATCGCGCGGCTGCGCCGGGAGGGCGTCCCGGCCGTCGCGGTCAAGGACGACCCGGGGCCGCGGGTGTCGGGCGTGCGGGTCGCGACGATGCATGCGATGAAGGGGCTGGAGTTCCGGTGCGTGGCCGTCGTGGGCGTGACGTCGAACGTGCTTCCCTTCGCTCCGCAGGTGACGCCGGCCGACGAGGACGCCGTACAACACCAGGCGGATCTACTGGCCGAGCACTGCCTGCTGTTCGTGGCCTGTACGCGGGCGCGTGACGCGCTGGCGGTCTCCTGGAGCGGTGAACGGAGCCGCATGCTGGACCCGGTGGCGGGCTAAGCGTCGACGGCAGGGCCCTGGCACCCGAGCCGTACACTCCGCGTACCAGGGCCCTGCCGTCCACGTGCTCAGACCCGGATCTCCCGCACGACGACCGTGCGCGGTTTGCCCCGGGAGGCGTCGTACGAGATCTCACGTCCGACGGGCTGCCACATCAGCGCATGCCCGAGGGGAGAGGACGGAGGGACGACGTCCGCCTCGTCGGTGGGCAGTTCCGCGACGGTGTACAGGGTGTCCTTGTCCACCTGGCCGTCGAACTCCAGGACGAGCAGCGCGCCCGGGATCACGACGTCCGGAACGAACGGTTCCCGTCCGACGCCGACGGTGTCGATGAACGTGCGCAGGAAGGTGAGCCGCTTGGCGCGCCGGTCGCGCTGATCGGCCTGGGTCTTCCTGAAGAAGACGAGCTGTGCCGCGTCCGCCCCGGCGGGGGTCTCGATGGGAGCGTCGAGGGCCGCCTGCAGCCGCTGCGCCTCGCGGACCAGCCGCTGGAAGGCCCCGGCCGGAATCTCCCGGACCGGCGATGAGCCCCTCGGGACCGGGGCCGGCGCCACCTCGGGTTCCACCGGCGGGGCCGGAACCCACGGCGCCTCGCGCGGGACCGCGGGCTGGGGTGCGGGCACCGCGTCGGGACCGTCCGCGGAACCGGTCGCCGCCTCCTCGCGGGCTTCGTGCCGGCGCCCGGCTGCCACGTCCTCGTCGACCGGCTCCGTCACGGCGAGGGCCTCAGCGGGCTCCTCGGCCTCCTCCCGTACCGGTTCGATGCCCAGCCGCTCCAGCTCCGCCCAGAGCGGGGCCAGTGCCTGCTCGCGGTCGAGGTGGAACCGGCTTCCCCGGATGCGCACGAACGTCCAGTCGACGCGTTCCAGGTCGCGTTGCCGGGCGGCGCCGGTGGAGGCGTCCTCGCCCTCGGCGAAGGCGTCACCGTCGCAGGCGACGGCGAGTCGGCGGGTGCCGCCCTCCACGACCAGGTCGATCGTGTGGCGGCCGACCCGGTATCCCGGACGGACCCGGTAGCCCCGCGCGGTCAGCTCCAGGTACACCTTCTGCTGGAACAGGCTGTCGAACGCTTCGTGCCGGGTGTCGGGCAGGACCTCGCCCGCGACCGCGACCGTGTCCTCCTCCGCGGGCCGGGTGAGGTGGTCGAGCCACCGTCGGCGCAGGTCGTTCTCGTGGAACTGCTCCACGCGCGCGCTGTGGAACACCCACGCCTGGTCCTGGGCGCGGGAGGCGGCCACGTTGATCCGCTGCTCGTAGGTCTTGCCGTTGAAGCCGCCCGGGACCGTTCCGGCCGCGGTGGTCGCCGAGTTGACGCAGGAGATGAACATGACGTGCCGCTCGTCGCCCTGGAAGTCCTCGGCGTCGCCGACCCGGATGCGCCGTTCCTCGCGCTGCTCG
The DNA here is from genome assembly GCF_053598315.1 of Streptomyces sp. NPDC001153. Classification (NCBI taxonomy): domain Bacteria; kingdom Bacillati; phylum Actinomycetota; class Actinomycetes; order Kitasatosporales; family Streptomycetaceae; genus Streptomyces; species Streptomyces sp. NPDC001153. The sequence continues at coordinate 159,387 of NZ_JBSFJZ010000009.1, read as the reverse complement.
TAGTCGAGGCGCTCGGCCAGCAGGTTCTCCAGCTCCGTCAGGTGTCCCTTGCCGGCGCGGAGGCTGATGACGCCCATGGTCTTGCCGTCGTAGGCGGGGTCGGCGCAGCAGTGCACGATCGCGTCGACGAGGGCCTCGGCCTCGGCGGTGTTGGTCAGCCGGGTGTGGGCGCCGAGGGCTTCGCCGTGCTCGACGTACATCGTGCGGACCGGGGGCAGCCGGTCGGCGCCGTACTGCCGCAGGGGCAGCAGGTCACCGTTGTAGCAGAGGTCGTTGGAGAAGGAGATGATCTCCGGCATGCACCGGAAGTGCTCCTTGAGCATGAGCGTGCCGCGGCCCGCCGAGAGCGCTTCGGTGAGGTCGAAGAAGCTGGACTCGGGGCCGAACAGACTTCGCACGTCCGGCTCCAGCGCGGTGAGCAGCCGGTCCCTGAGGTGGAAGTACTCGTCCTGCTTGAGGCCGACGTTGGACGGGCTGACCTGCTTGCTGTCGCCGACGACGACCATCCGGTCGGCGAGCCAGCTGAGCAGCATGGCTTCCAGGCCGGACTGGCTGGCCTCGTCGACGATGACGACGTCGAACAGGGCGGGACGGTCCATGGGGACGGTCTCGGCCACTTGGTGCAGGGGCATGATCCAGGCGGGCACCGCCGTCTGTGCCTTGCGCAGGGCGGCCTGTGCGTCGCGCCGGTAGCGGTGCTGGTACTTGCCCTTGATGCGGCGGGCGGCCTGCTGGTAGGCGCTGAGCGCCCGGGACTGGTCGCCGGTGAGCAGACCGAGGCAGCGGTGCCAGGCGCGGGCCGCGGCCAGCCGCGCGAGCGTGATGCGGGCCTCGTCGTCGGCCTCGGCCAGCCGCTTGCGCAGGGCGCGTTCGGCCTCGGGGTCGGTGAGCCGCTCCATGCGGTGGCGCCAGGCGGACCAGGCCCAGGCCTCGGCGAGCGAGGGCAGTCGGGTGTCCCAGGCGGCGTCCTCGTGCGTCGCCGTGATCCGTTCGGCGAGCGCCGGGAACGTGTCCTGGACCCGGGCGAGCGCCGCGGCCTGTTCGGCGCGCAGCCGGGCGGCCTCGCGGACCTCGGCCATCTCGCCGCCGAACGAGCGGTAGCCCTCGGGGTCCCTCTCGCGCACGGCTTCGAATGCGCTCACGACGGCAGGTGCGACACCGGGCCGGTCGCTCCAGGCCCGCAGCAGTTCCTCGGTGTCCCGTATGACCTGGCGGGATCGCTCGGCGGCGCGCAGGGTCGTCGCCGCGCGCAGCAAGGCGCGTACGGCGTTCTCGACGGACGCGTCGTGCCAGGTGGCGACGGTCAGTGAAGGCGAGGTGGCCGCGGACGTCAGGACATCGGTGCGGGCGGCGGCGACGGCGAGCAGCGCGTCGAGCACCTCCGCGTCCTGACGCAGCCGCGCGAGGCGCGGACCGTGCCCGTGCCATGCGGCGACGGGGGTCCCCCACTCGGACTCCACCTGTCCCAGGCGCAGTTCCAGCCGGATGCGGGCCAGGACGACGGTCGCCGTCGCGATGTCCTCGGGCGCTCGTCCGTCGACCCGTACGGTCTCCGTGAACGCGCCGACCGCCTTCGCCAGCTTCGAGCGCATGCCGAGGGGCCCGCGCAGCTTCTGGCCCTGGCCCAGACCGTCGTGCAGTGCGGTGGCCTGGGCCAGCGCCGTGGCCGGGTCGTACTGCTCCAGGCCGCTGACCATGGCCGTGCCCAGGGTGGCGAGGGAGACGTCCACGGCCGCAAGCGTGTCGGTGACGGCGGCTCGGCGGCTGCGTGCCTGCCAGTCCTGGCCCTCGGTCACCTGCTCCAGGAGTGCTACGGCCCAGTCGCCGGCCGGTGCGGAGAGGGACGCGGCGCGGGCGCGGGCCGCGGAGAACGCGTCGAGGGCCGACGAGAGCCGCCGCTGTTCGGACTCGCTCAGACGCCGCACGGCCGTGTCGTACTGGGCGCACAGGGGGTCCTGGCGGGCGGCGGCGTGCGCGTCCTCGGCGGACCGTACGATACGCACGGCCACCTCGAAGTCACCGGGGGCCGGCAGCTCGGAGGGGCCGGGCACATCGGCCGCCAGGGCCTGGTGGTGTGGTGTGTACGCGCGGGTGCTGTGCAGCAGTCGCAGTGCCTCGCCGGCGGTCAGAGTGGGCTGCTCCTGCGGGACCGGGCCGAGCCAGCCGTGTCGCCCCGCCTCCGCGGTGAGACGCTCGGCGATCTCCTGCAGGCTGCCGGTGTAATCGCCGATCTCCGCCGGGAAGCGGTGTGTTTCCTGGTCGCGCAGCGCGGCGAGGTCGCGCAACATGACCTGCTGGGCGGTGCGGGCCTTGGTGAGGCGTGCCTGCAGCGCATTGATCTGCTTGCGGGATTCCTTCTCGTCGTAGCCGGCGTACTCGCTGAGTATCCGCTGTACGGACGCCTCCAGCTCACGCTGTGCGGCGGCACCGTCCTCGGTGCGGCTCACGCACAGTTCGCGGATGGACTCCGGCAGCTTGTCGCGCAGCACGCGCAGGGCGCGCGGCGTGTGGCTGGTGATGAGCACCCGCTTGCCTTGGGCGAGCAGATCCGTGACCAGGTTGGCGATGGTGTGCGTCTTGCCGGTGCCGGGTGGGCCCCGCACGACGACGAGCCGGTTGGCGCGCAGGCGTTCGGCGATCGTGCGCTGCTCCTCGTTGGCGGGCAGCGCGAAGTACATCTCGCCGGTGTCGTTCGCCGTGCCGTCGTCCTCCGCCGCCGCGAGGTCGGCCGCGGTGAGCGCGCCGTCGCGGCCGGCGATGTAACTGAGCAGTTCGGTGGGCGCGGTGCCCGCGTCGATCTGCCGGGCGATGGCCTTGAGCGCGTCCATGGTCGAGCGGCGGCTGCGCTCGCGCAGGACGAGCGCGGGTGCGAGTCCCACGTGCGGGACGTCGAGACCGCGCGGCTTGGCGCGCTCCACGGCCGGTGTGTAACTCCCCGCACTGTGGGCGGCGTTGACCCAGCTGCGCAGGGCCGTATGCACGGTGCCGAGGTGTTCGGGATCCGTCAGGTCCGAGGCGTCTTCCAGTACTTCGACGATCTCCTCCCGCACCGGGCCCGGTACGTGCTGGGCCCCTTCGAGCATGCCTTCTTCGAGTTCCAGGCCCGGCCCCGTCGGGTCGGGGGCGGCGGTGAGCGTGCCGGTGGACGGATCGAGCCGGAGGCTGGCCCGGTGGGTGACAAGGTGCCGTTCCACCCTCTGTCCGGAGGTCGTCTGCCAGGTGAGCCGCCCCAGCCCGAGGACGAGTTCGTAGGCCTCACCGAGGTTGGCGGCGTCCTCGTGCATCTTGTGCAGCCGGTCGTACAGCCTCACGAGGGGGTCGATCGCGCGGCGGCGCTCCGCCCAGGCGAGCCATTCCTGTTCCCAGGCGGTGTACAGCTTCTCGATCTTCTCCCGCCGGGGGTGTTCGTCCAGCTCGTGGTAGGTCTTGTCGAGCGGGATGCCCCGGGACCAGTCGGGAAACTCGGGGTCGATGCGCCGACGCAGGTACGGGGCGAGGGTCTGCTTGAAGTCGCGGATGCGGGTCTCGTCCACCCAGGGCGCCAGCAGCGGCTCGGGGGCCGGCGCGTCCTCGCGTTCGGGGCGGGTGACGGACAGCCAGGCCGGATCGTCGGTGCCGAGTACGCCGTCGATCACCACCGCGACGCCGTCGTCGTCCGGCAGTTCGTCGAACCACACGGTGCCGGCCGCACCGTCCAACGTGCGCACGGGGCGGGTCTTCGACTCCTCCGCCTCGGCGAGGAACCGGAAGATCTGCCGGACGCGTGCGGCGTCGAGCTGGTGGCCGGAGATCTCCGGGGCATGGGATCCGGCCCTGCGCCCGGCCCCGTTCGGCTGCGCCGGTACGGCGTCGAGCGCGGGCCGCCCGGCGCGCCGCTGCTCGCCTCCCCGGGCGGCGTCGGCGACCAGGTCAGCGGGGGGTACCGTGGCCGTGGTGAAGGTGATGCTCTCCCGGTCGTGCGCGCGTGGGAAACGGACCTCGATGTCGAGGTCGTCCGTGGTACCGGCCGGGATACTGTAGGCCCACGTCGCGGAGACCCTGCGTCCCGTGCGCAGGGTGCCTGCCAACGGGTCGTCGAGCACGTCACCGCGGTGGTCCCGCACCTGTCGCCCTGTCTTGCCGTACGGCCCGCCGCGCACCAGCAGAGTGATGCCGTCGACGTCCACGGGGCGGCCGGTGCCGTTGCTCACGTGCAGAGTGCAGCGCACCAGGTCGTCGCCCGGCCGGTGCCCGTGGCTGCCATCGGGATCGGCCAGACGGTACGGCGCGATGTCGTCCACGCGCACATAGAGGCCGTCGTCGTACTGGTAGACGGAACCGACCGGCCGCGAACCGTCGCTCATTCCGCTCTCATCCTGGCTCACACGCCCCACCCCACTGCTGCTGAGGGCCCTTTCGCGGCCCGTTCAGAACATCCCCGCCCGGTCACCCCAAGCTGACCCTACGACACCCCCCGGCGCACACTTGAGTGTGAACTGAGCACACGCAAGGAGCGGAGCGTAGCAGCCCCCATTACGCCCTTGAGGAATCATGGACACACATCACCACTGATGAGTGATCAAACTGCGACTTGGGTCCCGCTTCGACGTCAGCATAGGCCCCGACCCTCTCCAGGGAAAGTGATTGACTGAGTTCACACCAACACGGCAGGATGCCGGTGGCGTCAGTCGTGCGGTCTTGGACGCCGGTCCCGTAGAAAGGTCATCGCGTCATGCAGATGCAAGTGGTCGACGTCTCGCCCGAGTTGGCGGCACAGTGGCTCACCCGCAACACCAACAACCGGCCACTGAGCAAGAACACGGTGCAGCAGCTGGCCGGCCAGATCCAGCGCGGAGAATGGCAGTTGACGCACCAGGGCATCGCCTTCGACGAGGACGACGTTCTCATCGACGGCCAGCACCGCCTGGCGGCCATCGTCAAGGCGGGTGTCACAGTGCCTCTGACCGTCGCACATGGAGTGCCCCGCACGGCGTTCACCGTGATGGACACCGGCCGCAAGCGCACCGGTCGCGACGCGCTCGCCCTCGCGGGTGAGGCCAACGCGACCCATCTGGCGGCTGCCCTGCGCGGACTGCACCTGTACCGTAACGCCCCCAACTCCTCCTGGAGCGGCGGATCGTCGGTGACCAGCAACGACCAGCTCCTGGATCTGCTCGGCAGGCATCCCGGCATCCGCGACGCCCTGCACCACGGCCTCGCCTTGAACCGCGGGTGCCGTATCACCGTCACGGCGGCGACGATCGGCTGGTACGTCACCACCGAGGCCCGGCCCGACATCGACCAGTCCGCCTGGGAGGAGGGGGTGGTCACAGGCGCGCGCCTGGAGCCGGGCGACCCGCGCCTCACGCTGCGCAACACCATGCTCAACCTGGCCTTGGGCAACGCACACCGGCGTCGCGACGACTCGCGCGAACACCTGCTCTACTACCTCAAGGCGTGGAACGCGTGGGTGGAGGGCCGCAGCATCAAACTGCTGCGCCGCTCCCCCAACGAGACGATGCCGCGCATCTCCAGCCGCTCGAGTCTGGCACCGGCGGACAGCAACGCCTGACAAGGCATAGATTCAACGGACAGCCGCCCCGTGGCCCGTCAAGCACCGCCGCGCGTGCGGGCGGGGCCTGTGCACCCGGCAGGGATGCCCGTAGGAAAGGAAGCGCATGCGCGCCCAGGAGATCACCTTCCTCAAGCTCGTCCAAGGGGACAAGCAGTTCCAGGTACCGCTGTACCAGCGCACGTACAGCTGGGGCAGGGAGCAGTTGCAGCGGCTGTGGGAGGACGTCGGGGAACTCGTCGAGCAGCATCTGGCCGGTGAGCCCGTGGCCGCGCACTTCCTCGGTTCGGTGGTGCTCGCACCGGGTCAGATCCAGGCGGGCGGGGTACAGAGGTGGCTGGTGGTGGACGGACAGCAGCGGCTGACGACGCTGATGCTGGCCTTCACCGCCCTGCGCGATCATCTGAAGGAGACGGGTGACGCGCGCGGCGTGGACCGGGTGCACCGGCAGATACTGGTCAACGAGTTCCACGAGGGCGCGGACCACTACCGGTTGCTGCCCACACAGGCGGACCGTGAGGCGTACACGGCCTGTGTCCGGTCCCGGGCCGACGCCGGCGGGGGCGACAACATTGGGGCCGCCTACCGGTTCTTCCGCGGCGCGCTGGCCGAGGGTCACGAGGCGGGCGACGAGCGGTGGGCCGCCACCGTCGAGACGGTCCTCAAGGACCTCCTGTCCATCGTGGAGATCACCGCCGAGCCCGGCGACAACGTCTACCGTATCTTCGAGTCGATCAACAACACGGGCGTCGGGCTCAGCCAGAGCGACCTGCTGCGCAACTACGTGTTCATGCTGCTCCCCAGACGAGGCGAGCGGATCTACCAGGAGCTGTGGCTGCCCATGCAGCAGAGCCTCGGCCCGAAGAACCTCGAACTGCTGGTCTGGCTCGACCTGGTGGTGCGCGGCCACCACAAGACCAAGCAGAGTGAGATCTACCGCGAGCAGCAGAAACGGCTCCAGCCGCTGGCCGGCGACGAGGACGCGCTGCAGCGCGAGATCGAGCAACTGGCCGAACGGGCCGGGAGGTTTCTGCGCATCGTCGAGCCCACGCGTGAGCAGTCCCCGGCCCTGCGTACGGTCCTGGAGCGCCTGGCTTCCTGGGGTGGCCAGACCCATTTCCCGCTCGCGCTGCACCTGCTGGACCTGCTCGCGGCCGGCCGGACCACGCCCGAGGACGCGGCGCAGGCGCTGCGCTATGTCGAGTCCTATCTGGTACGCCGTCTGATCTGCCAGACGTCGACGACCGGCCTCAACCGGATCTTCATGGAGGCGCCGAAGGAGCTGGAGACCGACCGCCCGGCCGCCGAGGCGGTACGGCGGTTCCTGTCCGGACGGCGCCGGCGCTGGCCGAGCGACGAGGAGCTGCGCGAGGCGATCCGCACCAAGCCGTTCTACTGGAGCGGCCGCCCGCCACAGCGCAGCTACATCCTGCGCCGCCTGGAGGAGAGTTACCGTGCCTCGGAGCCGGTGGACTTCGCCAAGGCCTCCCTGAGCGTGGAACACGTGCTGCCCCAGCGCCCCGCTCCGGCGTGGTTCGATCTGCTCGCCGCCGAGACGGAGCAGCACCAGACCCCACAGGAGCTGCACGACCTGCTGGTGCACACCCTCGGCAACCTCACGCTGACCGGTGACAACGCAAAGCTCTCCAACCACCCCTTCGAGCGCAAGCAGCAGATTCTCGACTCGAGCGCCCTGCGTATGAACCTCGAGATCGCCTCCGCACAGCGCTGGGGCAAGGCGGAGATCCTGGAGCGGGCCGACCGCCTGGCCGAGCGCGCGGTGGAGCTGTGGCCCGGTCCGATCGGCGGGATCAAGCCGGCCGGCGAGGAGTCTGCAAGCTGGGCCGAGCTGCGGGCCGCGCTGGTGGCGATGCCGAGCGGCACGTGGACGACGTACGGCGATGTCGCCGAGCTGATCGGCAGCCACCCGGTGGCCGTCGGCGCCTACCTGGGCGCCAACTCGGCGGTGATCGGCGCCTACCGGGTGCTCACCTCGGAAGGGAAGATCTCCCCTTCCTTCCGCTGGGCCGACGGCGACGACCGGCCGCCGCCGCCGGACCTCCTCGCGAACGAGGGAGTGCGCTTCGATTCCTGGGGCCGGGCACACCGCTCCCAGCGCCTGTCCGCCGCCGAGCTGGCGACCCTGCTGGGCAAGGACGTGACACAGCCGCCGGCGCACGACCCGCTGCCCGAGGGGGAAGACCCCGCCACGGCCGAGCGGTTCCGCGGGCAGTTGCGGGAGAACTGGCCGGACGCGTACGACGGCGTCATGGCGTCCCTCGACTTCTGGCGCCGCCAGGGTGGCCACGTCACCTACGGCCGGTACGAGGAGACCAGCTGCTTCCCGATGCTGGACGCCGGGACCAGCCGCAGCCCGCATCTTCTCTGGCCGGTGGGGATCTACCCCGTGAGCGGCACGGTCGAGGTGGTGTTCCAGTACCTGAAATCCCGCACCCCCTTCGATGACACGGAACAGCGCCGCGAGTTGCTGAACCGCCTGAACAAGATCGACGGCATCGACCTGCCCGAGGCGAAGTTGGAGCTGCGGCCGTCCTTCCCTGTGAGTGTCTTCGCGGAGCGCGGTAAAGAGATATGCGAGGTGCTGGACTGGTTCGTGGGGGTGGCGGCGCTGGATCTGGCGCGGAGGGACTGACGGTCACTTCGTGGACGCGGCATCGGACGCCCTCGGCACGAGCCGCGGTGGCAGCGGACGGGGCGGCTTCGCGTGGGCGGCGTGCGCGCGTTCCTGCTCCCGGCGCCAGATCTTCAGCAGTGCCTCGTCGGTCTGCGGGACAGCCATGCCCCCGGCTTTCAGGATGTCACGGAAGAAGGGCACGGGACCGCCGTCGTTCCCGACTACGACGGCGGAGAGCATCGGCGCGTCAGTGCCTGCCCCTCTCTCGATCTCGCCGAGCGTGCGGCGGGCGCCGTGGCCCTTGAGGTCGATGCGCAGGTGGCCGACCTCGATCGTGCCGCCTTGCGCCGCGACCTGGGCCAGTTGTGTCCTGAGCTGCGCAACCGACCCCTGCTCGACCGCCGTCACGATGCGCGGGGAGGTCTGCTTTCCTCGCGGCACCCGGGCCTCGCGCCGACTCCGCTCGGACTCGGCGAGCCGTTTGGCTTCCTGGATCTCCCGGTTGTGTCTGGCCGCACTGACGCTGCGCTTCGCCGTCGCCAGCTCTGCCTCGACGATCGGGACCAGGTGGCGCACCTTCACCCTGGCCTGTTGTGCTCGCCGGGAGGTGCCGCCGTTGCACGCGGCGATCCAGGCCTGGACCATGTCGAGTGACTTACGAGCCCTCTTGCGGGGCCCATTCCCCAAACTGGGCAGCATGCCCTCGAGTTCGGCGGTGAGGGTACGCAGGCGCCGCAGCATCAAGGCGTCGGACGCCATGTCACTGAACGAGCGCTTCGGCGCTGTCACCCGTCGGCCCTGGGTTCCGGCAACGGGCGGTTGCAGTACGGGCTCAGCCGGCATGAGGGAGAGCCGTGGCGGCATGGCACGCGGTGGGACGCCGTACGCGGCGAAGGCACGCTCGGTCTCGACGGCGGCCCAGCGCTTGATGCGGTGGGATGCCGACGCGTTCCGGACGCCGAGTTCCGCCAGCACCCGGAACAGATACGGCAGCGGCTCGCCCCCGTCCCGGATGAGCGCGGACAGGACCGGGGCGTGGTCCCGCAGGGGGCTGTCGACCGCGACCAGCAGATCGCGTCTGCCGGTGTCCGAGTACTTCAGCAGAGCCGGACTGACGGTACGCGCCAAGGTGCCCCACGTGGTGGTGGACTGGAGCCGCGCGTGCTGAGCGAGCGCGTCACGCACGGCGGTCACCATTTCGGCGTGGCTGAGGAGCGACCCGCCCTTCGGGACTTCGCCCCCGAGCGCGGAGCGCGCGGCGGGGACGGGCTCGGTGTGTTTCGGGTCGGTGGGCGGCTCGGTCTTGCTCTGCCGGGACTTGGGTACCTCGGGCGTGGCCGCCTGCTCGGCGGCAGCGGGAGGCGGAGGTGTCCACAGCCCCGTGCGCTGGGCGTCATGCGCGTTCAGGCGTACGTACCGGTTCGCCTCGACCGCCCAGCCCCCGCCGGCCTCGGCGACGAGGAGGCGTGCTCCGTCGGTGACCCGGTACACGTGCTCGGCGGGCGGTACCGGACTGTCCGCCGGGAGGGAGATCAGTGCCCGGACGATCGGGCTGTCCAGGGGCTTCACATCGGCGGTGAGAAGGTGCCGTCGCTCCGCGGCAAACGGGGAGCCGGCCGGTACCTCGGCCTCCGGCGCGAGGGCGAAGACGAGCCCGCCCTGGAGCGGGAACGCGGTCGGCCGGGGACGGGGGTGACTCAGGCGTATCCGTTCGGTGTCCGGTGTGACGAGCCCGGCCGGCGTCAGGACGCAGTCCTCCAGCGGGGTCCAGCTCACCGTGCGGTCGCGGGCCTCGGCGCCGATGTGGACGCGGCGCTCACCGCCCACCGTCTCGCAGCGCACTCGGAGGCAGTAGCCGTGACGGCCGAGGAACTGCTGGGTGATCGCGCCCTCGGACGCGAAGATCCAGTCGATGTCGTCCGCGTCCGCCGCGAGCTCGTCGTCGGCCCGGCGCCACGCCCGGTAGTCCACGGTGCTGAGCTGGAAGCGCAAGCGCCGTCGACTGTCGGGCAGATGTACGTCCACCGCGTCGCCGGGGCCGGTACCGAGATCCCGGGTGTGGACCTGCCCGCGTACCCGACGCTTGCCGAGGAGGCTTTGGACGCCGCGCTTGATGAAGAGGTGGTCGGCGCTCGACTCACCGTTGTTCCTCCGGCGGCACACCGGGGCGGTCGGGTGGTGGGCGAAGTGGCAGACCTTGGTCGTGTAACGCCGGTCGCTCAACTCACCGCCGCAGCCGCCGAGCTGCAGCCCGCACCAGTAGCTGTAGTTCGGATGCGCCTTGCGCCACCGGTCCAGTTCCCAGGCGTCCATCGGCAGGATGACCGGGTGGTCGGAGTTCTTGTGGCCGATCACGGCGGTCTGCACGAGACGGTGGTCGAGCATGGAACCTCACAACAGAACGCCGGGGTCACTGGTCATCCGGCGGAGAGCACGTGACGCTGAGGCCATCAGTATGCGATCCATGCACTGAGTTCACAAGAAAACTTTACGGGGATCGCCGATCTGACTGTCCATGGGCCCGCACGACGCATAGGCTCGCGTCGCACACGTCGACGGCCGGGGAGGGGACCGCGATGCGGAAGGGCAGTGTCGAGTACGCGCAGGCGTTGGACGCCATGGTCGGGTTTTTGCGGGATCGGGCGCGCCGGGGAGCGGAAACCGTGGAGTACGGCCGTCTGAGCATCGAGCTGGAGCGCCTCGGCCATCTTGTGCCGCCCCACGAGGGCCCGATGCCCTACCTCCTGGAGGACGCGTCCGCCGAGGGGAGCCCGGACGGCTCTCTTCCGCTGCTGTCGGCTCTCGTGGTGCTGAAGGAGACCCGTGCGCCTTCGCGAGGATTCTTCCGGCTGGCCCGCCGCGCTCCGTATCACCGTCCCGGCGACGACACCGATTTGTGGATCAACGAACTGAAGGAACTGGCGAGGATCTACGCCGTCCGTTGACGCCTCCCCTTCCGGCGCACCCGGGTCGGGCCATGGGCCGGCCCGGTTTCGCCGCCGTGCTCTGGACCGTCCGGTACCGGTGAGTTCACCACGGCGGTCGTGTGCGGTGTGAGGGGCCTGCTGACACCGCATGGGAGACCGTTCGGGTCGGCAAGCCCCGAGCGGCTCCCCGACAGCCGCTCCTCTCTGATCAACCGTCAGGACCTGTCGGCCCCTTCCGGGCCGTCCCCAGTCCAAGGAAGTACTCGTGAGCGCAATCGGCTCCGGCGGAAGAGTCCAGCCGGCCCGTCCCGGCGACCCCTCCCGCATAGGCCCCTACCGCATCGTCGGCCGTCTCGGCGCGGGCGGTATGGGCACCGTCCACGCCGGAGTCACCTCCGACGGAACGCGCGTGGCGGTCAAGGTGATTCATCCCGAGCAGGCCCAGGAGCCGGAGTTCAGGGCCCGTTTCCGGCGCGAGGTGGAACTGTCCGCCCGGGTCACCGGCCCACACCTGGTCCCGCTGCTCGCCGCCGATCCCGACGCGCCGACCCCGTGGCTCGCCACCGCCTACGTTCCGGGGCCGACGCTGAACGCGCACGTTCTCGCGCACGGCCCGCTGGCCGAAGGCAGCCTGTACGTCTTCGCGGCCGCCACGGCGCAGGCGCTGGCCGCGATCCACGCCGCGGGAGTGGTGCACCGTGACATGAAACCGCAGAACGTGCTCCTCACGCCCGCCGGTCCCCGTGTGCTGGACTTCGGCATCGCGCACGCCGCCGACGGCACCAGTGTGACCCGGACCGGCGTCATGACCGGCACCCCCGGCTGGATCAGCCCCGAGCAGTACCGTCAGGGCAGCGCGGGGCCGGCGGGTGACATGTTCGCGTGGGGAGCGCTCGTGGCCTACGCGGCCACCGGACGGCTGCCCTTCGGAGTCGGCGCACCTGACGTGGTGGCCTTCCGCGTGATGTCGGGCGAGGCCGACCTCGACGGTGTCCGCGCGGCACTGCGCCGGACCGTGGAAAAGGCGCTGGCCCAGGAACCGGGTGACCGTCCGTCGGCGGCCGAGGCCGCCCAGGAGTGCGCGGCGATGCTGGCCTGCCAGGCCACCCAGACGGCGACTGCCGGCGCGGCGCCGGCGACCGCCGACGACATGATCACAGCCCTGTGGGAGGTGCCGCCCGCAGAGGACCCCACATGGCAGCTGCCCTCGGACCGAGGCCGTTCGAAGAGGCGACTGGCCGGTGCGGCCGTCCTCGCGGCAGGCGTCATCGGGGGACTCGCCGGAGGAGCCGCGGCGCTGCTGCCCGGTGACGCCGGGGGCGGCCGTCACGCGTCCGCGGCCTCGGCGTCGCCCTTCGCCTCGGCGGGATCCCAGCAGCCCTCCGCGAGCACCGCGAAGGGGGACCCGGCGGCGAAACAGCAGGTCGCCGGCGAGGGCGCGGCGAGTGCGGCGAGCTGGGCGCAGGCGCGGGAGCCACAGAGCGCGGGCGAGCACGACGTGGCGCGCGCGGTCCTGCACGACGAGGGCGTGGAGGCCCAGGACCTGAGCGGCGGCGCCGTCTTCACTCCCGAGACCGTGCGGTTCCACGAGTCCCGCCGAGAGGTCTACCTCTCGTACCGGCTGACCTCCGACGAACAGGGGGCGATGTACGCGGAGACGGAGATCGCCAGGTCGATGTGCCTGACGCTGCGGGACGTCGTGCTCCGCCTGCACCCCGACCTGCCGTACCGCACCTACGTGATGGTGAAGGAGGAGCAGGGCAACGACCCCCAGGTGACATGGCAGGACGATTTCGTCACCAACTCCCAGTGCCAGTCGGCCGCCGACAACGGCCCCGGGCAGGACACGGAGGGCTCGCAGGGCTGGCAGCCGGACGAGAACGGCCTCGGTCAGGCGATGATCCCCAGTACCGACAGCGCGGAGATCAGGGTTGCCGACGGTGCCGCCAGGAAGATCATCGCGGGGACCAACGGGATGCGTCAGACACTCGGCACGGACCGGGTCCTCGGCAACGGACAGATCAAGGTGGGCTTCGACCCCGACAACTCGGTGATGTACGTCTGGTCGGACTACGTGCAGTGGAACGAGAAGCAGGTCGACTCCTGGGCGGCCCTGGCCGCCGGCGACGCGTGCCGGGCTCTCGTGAGCGAACGGCAGAGTGCGGGAAGTGCCTGGCCGTACTCCCGCTATGCCGTGGCGGAGATCGGCGGCTCCCACTACATGATGATCCGATGGGGCACGGCCGTCACGCCGGCCGACTGCCCGGCTTGAGTGACAGATCCGTCCCGTGGGCGGGGTTGACCCTCGACCTTGTCGAGGGCTCAGAGTTCCGGGTGTGGAGAACGAGATGCGCAGTATCGGGGAGATGGCCCGGGACGGCGGACTGAGCGTGAGCGCGCTCCGGTTCTACGACCGTGCCGGTGTGCTGGTCCCCGCCTGGGTGGATCCGGTCAGCGGCTACCGCTGGTACGACCCAGGGCAGCTGGAGGAGGCCCGTGTGCTGGCCCGTCTGCGCCGGGCCGGTATGCCGTTGGCCGAGATCCGGCTGGTACTGGCCGGCTGGTCCAGCACGGACACGAATTTGGTGCGGGGGCTCCTGGAGGCTCACCTGCGTCGACTCGAACGGGGACTGTCCGATGCCCGCGGTGAGTTTTTCACGCTCCGAGCGCTACTCGATCACAGGGAGAACCCGATGACTTCACTCCGTACCGCCACCGCCCGGCTTTCCCTCTCCACACCGGAGTTGGCCGCCGCGTTGGACGCGGTGCGTTTCGCGGCCAGTACGAACCCGGAACTGCCGATGCTCGGCGGCATCCTGTTCGACATCGAGGGCGAGACCCTGACCGTGGTGGCCACCGACCGCTACCGGATGGCCGTCGCGCACGCCGCTGCCACCGGGCATGACGGCCCTCGCGTACAGGCCGTCGTACCGCTGCCTCTCACCGACGCGATGCGGGCGCTGCTGCAGGGCGAGGAACCGGCGCGGCTCACTGTGGACGGTGACCGCGTCAGCCTGGAGTCCGGCGGCCGTCAGGCGGCCGGCCAGTGCCTCGCCCACGACTTCCCCGACTACCGCCGCTTGGTCCAACTGCCGGAGAGCCACCGTGCCTTCGTGGACACGGCAGCCTTCCGGGAGGCGCTGAAGTCCGGTCCGGTCCGCAGCAGCGAGGTGCGCGAGCAGGACGGCGAGACCTACGACGTCAGTGTGCTCAGGTTGGCGGACGACGGCACGGTGACCGTCCGCGAGGACGGTGACGACGCCCAGGACAACGTCGGCGTCAACCGCAAGTTCCTGCTGGACGCGCTCGCGGCCGGAGCCCGGGACGAACTGATCCTGGAACTGGGCGCCCCCACGGCACCGCTCGCGATCCGTCGGCCCGAGGACGAGGGCGCTTTCTCGCTGCTGATGCCGGTGCGACTGGAGAACTAGGGAGGGGACAGGCATCCGGGACGGCGGGTACGCGGGCTCGAGTCAGCGTGCCCGCCGAGCTCGCCATTCCAGCAGCGCGTCCCTGGCCGTCTCGAATTCCATGGGGCCCTTCTCGATGCGGAGGTCCCGCATGTATTCATAGGCCCTTCCGAGCTCGGCACCAGGACGGATGCCGAGAATCTCCATGATCTGGTAGCCGTTGAGGTCCGGACGGGCGGACTCCCGTTCATCCTCGGCCGCCAGGCGCTCGATGCGCTCTTCCAGGGAGTCGTAGGCGCGCGCGAGCGCTTGCGCCTTACGTTGGTTTCGCGTGGTGCAGTCGGCACGGGTGAGCTTGTGCAGCCGGTCGAGCAGTGGGCCGGCGTCGCGGACATAGCGGCGCACAGCCGGATCGGTCCACCTCTCGTCGACATAGCCATGGAACCGCAGATGCAGCTCCACCAACCGGCCGACATCCTCGATCAGTTGCTTCGGACAAGCCAGGGCACGCAGACGCTTGCGGGCCATCTTGCCGCCCACTACTTCGTGGTGGTGGAAGGAGACACGACCATCCCGTCCGGTCCGGCGCGTGCGTGGCGTGCCGATGTCGTGCAGCAACGCCGCCAACCGCAGTGTCAGGTCGGCCCCGCCCGTTTCGAGGGCGATGGCCTGGTCCAGGACCTTCAGTGTGTGCTCGTAGATGTCCTTGTGATGGTGATGTTCGGCGCTTTCGAACCGCAGGGCCGGCAGCTCGGGAAGGATGTGTTCGGCAAGTCGCGTGTCGACGAGGAGGCGCAGTCCGGTGCTGGGCCGCGCTGCGAGGATCGTGCCGGTCAGCTCATCTCGCACGTGGTCGGCGGAGACCTCGGTGATCTGCTTCGCCATCGCGTGCATCGCGCGCCTCAGCTCCGGCACCGGTTCGAAGCCGAGTTGGGCAGCGCAGCGAACCACTCGAAGCATCAGCAGGGGATCACCGGTGATCGACGCCGTAGGTGTGCGCGGCGTGCGCAGGACGCGCTGCTCCAGGTCCTGAAGACCACCGAAGGGGTCAGCCAGAGTCGCGCGCGACAGCCCGAGGGCCATGGCGTCGATCGTGAAGTCACTGCGCCGCAGGTATGCCTCCAACGCCTTTTCCTGTTCCTCTCGCCGCGATCGGGAGGCGCGATGACGCGACAGCGTCGGACAGGCACTGATCCGTATGGTGTAGCTGTCGGCACCCACCTCCTTGCGCAGGCTTACGACACCGGGCGTGCCGGCTCTGTGGCCCCGAACCTCGTCTTCCCAACCCTGAATGATCTGTCGCACCTGCTGTATGTCGGAGTCCGCGACGAAATCGAATTCGCGCAGCCCGACGCTCCCCACCAACGCGTGGCGCACTGAGGCGCCGACCAGCATGAGGCTGTACCCGGCGGTGGTGAAGCGATGGAGGAGATCGTCGACGACTGACGGGAGCCCTGCCCGCGCCGCCTTCACTCGGGGATCGACGGGTTCCTCGAGTACAGCCTCGGCCACCTGGTGTGATGGGGGAACAGTGCCCGACGGCTGCTCTTCGCGTACGGGCACCTTGCCGCCTTCGGTTCCCTGTCGCCGTGGCCGAGGCTCCGCCGCCTCGATTCGCTCCGCGACCTTGAGACGCAGAACGTCTCCACCGGGAGCCGCTTCGAGCGACGGCGTCACGAGTCCCAGGTCGCTGAGGCGACACCGTTCGAGAATCGTCCACTCGACCTGGTGATCAGGCGACTGCGTACCGATCGACACCTCACGTGTGCCATCACGCGTCTCGCACCGGAAGCGCAGTGCGTATCCGGCAGCCTGTACCTCGTAGGGGGAGAGTTCGCTCTCCGGCCCGTACGTGCGAATCGCCGGGCACCTGCCGGACGCGCCCTCGAGTCTCCTTGTGTCGTCCTTCCACTCGGAGAAGGAACGGCGAACCATCTGTACGTGCAGAAGACGGCGCCGCCCCTTCGGCCCGAATCGGATCTCGATCGAGTCGCCGCGGGCATGGGCCTGCTGGACGTACGCGACCGAGACGTTCCGCTGTCCCTGCCTGCGCAGCCAGTGGACGAGTGCCTCTCCGATGTACAGGTGGTCCGCGCTGTTCTCCCCCACGGCGGTGCGGCGGCACCGCACAGGCGGGCGGTGGGCGAAGTGGGATTTCCTGTCACCGCAGGCACGCAGGGTCAGCACCTGGCCGCAACCTCCCAGGAGGACACCGCAGCTGAACGCATCGGCACCATGGAGCTGCCGGAGACGCTGGGCGTCATCCCTTTCGAAGGGAAGGAAGACGGGCCGATGTCCCTGGGGTCCGCCCAGGACAGCGGTCTGTACCTTTCGGTTGTCCTCTTCGGTCACGGCCCACGTCATCTCTGCGCCCCCTCATGTCTCACGCGAAAGTCACCGGAGGGCCACCCGCAGTCCGGTCTGCCCCAAGTAGACGTCGACGAGTCCCCTGTCGCCCTCGGAATCACGCACGAAGACACCTTCCAGCATCCACTGCCTCCCCGGAGCAAGGACGCCTCCTCGCGCCAGAGCGATCCGCCGCCGGTCCGCTCCACGGCGACCAGCAGACCGACACGGTCCGCGGCGCTCACTCAGCCTTCCTCGTCGCGTTCCTTCTCGTCCCCGAACCAACGGCGCGCTTGCTCGGCCATCCCGCTGGAGAGCTTGCCCCTTACCGAGTTGGCCCGGTCGAGGGTCTCGTTGCCGAGGCTGATTGCGGCATCGACGCCCTTTGCCCCTGTCTCGAGCGCCTTGTCCCTCGCCTCCGTGGCCGCGTCCACCCATCGTCTCGCCTCCGATGACTGGCGACCAGACGCGATCCCGAGCCGCCCGTGGAAGTCATGGACGCCGGTCGCGACATGGTTGCTGGACCGGACTACGGCCGGGGACTTGGCCGGGTTCAGCAGCACCTTCGCGTTGGCCATGCCGGCAGCCGCATTCATCCGGGCCACCAGTCGCTCGGTGCTCCGCGAGATGTGTTCCAGCCGGTGCTGCCGGGCAGCCTTCAGTCCGAGGCGATGCCCGTCCAGCTCCTCCGGAGACGCGTCCAGCACCCGGTCGAGTTCGAGCACGGCGAGCGCGTCCTGCAGTTGGAAGCAGCGAGCCAGAACAGCGAGCCACTCCCGAACCGTGGACTCAGCTTGCTTGGCCGTCGTGGCGAGATCACCGATCTCACCGATCTCGGTCTCACGCTCCATCTTCTCTGCGAGTGCGTCGAGTTGACGCAATGCGTACGCCTGGGTTTCTGCGATCGTCGTCGGCGCGCCCTGCACCTTCGACCACATGACCTGGTCGACCCTGCCCCTCTTCCTCTCTCGGATGATCATGGTCTCCTCGATGACGAAGCCCACTCCGATCATGCGGGCCAGCGCAGCATCCTTCTGGGCGCGCAGAACATCGTCGACCTTCTCGTCGATCGTGGCGAGATAGTTGGTGATCTCGCCCATGGTCTGTTGCATCGCAAGCTGTGCCATGATCCCCGCGGCACCAGCCAGAAGCGCCGGGTTGGCCAGAAGTGATCTGGGCCCCTTCACGAATTCGACGAATCCTCCGATCTGGCCGTTCTTCCCCTTCAGTACACCTGACCTGAGACCCGTCTCGGAGCTTTCCCTCAGCCCGTATTTGTGGACAAGCCGCGCGGACTCCTTGCTCAGCTTCACCCAGCGACCCGAGTCGGCGGCAATCTCGGAACCCGCCTGCGCGACTACGGCCCCGGCACCGAAGACGGGCTTGAGTCGTTGCAGTCCGAGGTCCTTCGACGACAGTCCTTCGAAGACGAGGAAACGTTCGACATCCGTCGCGTTGCCGATGACCGCCAGTCCATCACCGTCACTGATCAGCTGAATCTCGTTGTCCATCGCCCGCTCCTGAAGTGGCTTCTCGCAATTGTGGGTAGTCGAGGTGCGCGCGGCGATCGCCGGGCAGGGGCCGAGGTCTTCGGATGACGGGAGATCGAGGTGCCGGCCCAGACAGGACCATGGCGCACTTCCCTCGCGCCGACGTGAAGCCCGCCTCGGTGACGGCACCGGTTCGTCATCGTCGGGGGCGTGATGAAGTCAGCGCGTCGTTGGGCCGGCAGGAGTCGAGGTCTCCTGACGCTCGGGGTCCCTACACGCGTCATCCCGAAGACCCGGACGTGCCCGACGCTACCCCGACGGCGAGCTTCGCCTGCCCTGGCCTGACCACGTTCTGCCGTCGGAGCCGTTCACGAATTTCCCCCCAGGCCACGCGCGTCCGTCCGCCCAGAGGGCGGGCGGGCGACGGTTGATCGAGATCAGTATGCGATCCATGCACTGAGTTCACAAGGGTTGAACGTCATCTTCGAGCATGAGCGCCCCGGTCGCCCGACCGGTGGCCATGGGTTCAGCAGTCGTCGGAATCCGAGGTCGGGAGGGCACGTGCAGCAGGGCACACTGGAGTACGAGCAGGCTCTGAAGGCCGTGATCGAGATCCTGCGCTCACGGGCACGCCCGGGCGCGGCGCCCATCCCCTACGGCGATCTGAGCAACGAACTGGCACGGCTCGGTCATCGCGTCCCCGCCCACGAGGGCTCTATGCCATACCTGTTGGAGAACGCCTCGGTCCGGGAAAGCCCGGACGGATCGCTGCCCCTGCTGCCGGCCCTCGTGGTGCTGAGGGACAGCGGCTGGCCGTCCGGCGGCTTCTTCAAGCTGGCCCGGCGCGAACCGTACAAGCGGGCGGGCGACGACGTACTGCTCTGGACCCGGGAGATCCAGAAGCTGACGGAGCACTACGCCACTCGCTGACCGTCTGCTTCGTCGGCGTGGCGGAGGCTTTCACCGGGCCTGTTTCCGCGCGAGGGAATGCGCGTCACGAGCCTGTGGTGTGTTGCTGCACCTCCGCCCAGACGGTCTTCGTGTATGCGTCGCGGACCGCGCATCCCCAACGGTCCGCGTAGGCCTGGACGAGGAGCAGTCCCCGGCTCGACGTCTCGTCGGCGGCCTGTGGCGTCACGGGCGGTGGAGGCAGGCGCTCGGGTCGGGTGTCGGTCACCTCGACGCGGAAGCGGTCGGGCAGGAGGAGCAGCGCGAGGCGGAAGTCGCGGCCGGGGAGGCTGCCGTGACGGACGGCGTTGGCCGCGAGTTCGGCGGTGACCAGGGCGACGGTTCGGGCGGGGTCCGAGTCATACGGGAGGCCCGTCCACTCGGTGAACTGCTGCACGGCGAGTTGGCGGGCGAGGCGGGCTCCGCGTCTCGTGCTGCTGAAGCGCAGGGTGAGGTGATGGGTGGGGGTGGGCGTGAGGGTGGGCGTGGGGGTGCCAGTGGGAGTGCGGGACGGCTGCGACTCTGTCTCGTCGGTGAGCTGATGCTGTGTCACGGTCACAGGGTGTGTGGGCGAGTGGTCCGCTGACCAGGTACGACGGCCGTACGTCGAGCTCGTCGTACGAGGTGGGCGGCTGGTGGTCGGCTTGGTTGTACGGGTCTTGTACGGGCGTTGTACGGGTTCGGCTCGTGTCCCCTTTGCTGCGCCCCGCGTTGAACATGGCCGAGTGGGTGGATGTTGCAGCGGGGTGCGCTTCGGCAGGGAAGGGCGTGGGCGCGTGAAGGCGGTACGGGACGGGCGGAGCGGGCGGGCGCTGAAGGCCAAGGAGGAGGCGCCGGATCTGCCTGGCGTGTGGTCGGCGTACGGGGTGCTCCTCCAGCATCTGCGGAAGCGGGCCGGGTTGAACCAGCAGCAGCTCGGGGACGCCATCGGTTACTCGCTGGAGCAGGTGGCCTCGGTGGAGCAGGGGCGGCGGCCGGCGAAGGCCGCGTTCACGGTGGCGGCGGATCGGGTGCTGGAGGCGGGTGGGGTTCTGGAGGTGCTCCAGGATGAGGTGGACCGCGCGAAGTTGCCTCGGTTCTTCCGCAACTTCGCGGTTATCGAGGCGGAGGTGGTGAGTCGGTTCTCCTACGATCCGCTTCTCGTGCCGGGGCTGTTGCAGACGGAGGGGTATGCGCGGGCGGTGTTCGCCGGGCACTGTCCGCCGCTGAGCGAGGAGATCATCGACCAGCATACGGAAGCGCGGCTGAGCCGACAGAAGTTGCTGACGCGAGTGCCGCTCGCGGAGCTGTCGTTCATCGTGGGTGAAGAGGCACTACGCGATCCGGTGGGCGGTCCCGAGGTCATGCGCGAGCAGTGGCAACGGCTGCTGGAGGTCGGAGCATTGCGCAACGTGGAGATCCAGGTGATGCCCGCCGGGCGGGGGTTCCATCCGGGCAAGAACGGCCCGTTCGTGGTCGTGGAGTCACACGAGCACAAGCTTCTCGGGTACTTCGAGTCCCAGGGCGTGGGGTGTGTCGTCTCGGCGACCGCCGAGGTCAGTGCTTTCGCCTTGCGGTATGGCAAGCTGCGATCGCAGGCCTTGAACGTCGAGGAGTCTGCGCGACTCATCGAACGGATGGTGGGAGAGACATGAGCGTGGAGCAGATGACCGAGAACGGGGATGGGCTGCGCTGGATCAAGAGCAGCTACAGCGGATCGGACGGCGGCGACTGCGTGGAGGTAGCTGCCAGCCTGGACGCGGTGTATGTGCGGGACTCCAAGGCAGCGAGTAGCCGGCCGGTATTGCGGATCGCCAGGGGTGAGTGGGCGGCATTCGTGGCGCTCGCCGCGAAGTAGCGCCCAGCGGAGCTTCTTGGCGAAACAACGGGCTCGCCGCCGTCACTTGACGTGACGGAGCGAGCCCGTTGTCATGCCATCGGCTCAGAACAGGGCGCCCTCAGCGCCCTCCCCGAAATCCGATCCACCTCGCGCGGCCAACTGCTCCTGGCGCTTCCGGATGGCTTCGGGAGACGGCGGGGGAAGGTCGGGATGCTTCTCCCTCGCCTTCTTGTCGGTCACACCCTTGTGCAGCCGGAGGTGGACCTCGTCCGCGTATACCTGGTGGTTCAACTGACGCAGGCGGTCGATGATCTCGGTTCGGGCCAGCAGACCGATGGTGTAGCGAGTGCCTTGATCGGTTTCGTGGAAGCCGTGATCGAGCGGCAAAGTCTCATGGGTGGGGTCGGCGGGAGGAGTCTGCCCAGTTTCATCCAACAGGTCATGCCACCCGTAGGCCTCTACCGTTGCCCGATCGATCTCCTCATGGATACGGCGGAGTTCGACGATGTCGGGATCCAGGCAGCTCGGATCGTGGACGAGATTGTAAGTATCGGTAAGTCCCGCATTGCGGGCGATCATGAGCTCGCGACGATACGCGTCCAGTCGGGTACCGCAAGCACGCAGACGGGTAGTCACCGGAGGACGGACTAGGGTCTCGAAGACATCGGTGGGCGTGTACCGGACCCGGGTCTCTAGGGTTGATCCGCGCTCCACGGCCCACCAGTAGTGGGGACCACTGCTCAGAACAGCGAGAGTGCCCCCGTCGCCATCAGCAATTACCGCCAGAGCGTCAGAGAAGACCTGGTCGGTGGAGACAAGAACGGGCATGACGGTGTGCGTGTGTCGCGTGATCACGATGCACTGCTGCAAACTCTCCAGGGCCTTATACAACCCCGGAGCCCACTCCGCGAAAAGCCACCAGCGGTTGCGTCGAGCGTCACGATTATTCGACGCTCGCTCAGGCCGCACTTCGCGCACTACCTGCTCGTATGCGAGAGGATACTGTTTAGCCTTACCCTCAGGCCAGTCCCGGAAAGTGATCACCCATCGCCGGGTCGTATGCGTGGGGTCAGCGTTCAACTCCTTCCCATTGAGATAAGGAAAAAGCACATCGGCATAACGTGCATCTTCGGCGATCCAGGCGTTAGCCACCTCCTTAGGCAAGGTGAACCCAAGTCCGAGTACATACGAGCCAATGAAAGACATTGCACCGTTACAATGCAGCGACTCAGCCCATGACTCCTCGCGCGTACTCGGATTCAACGACGTCGAAATCCCCTTCGGCACCACGATTCCATCGAGCAGGCTGACGGCACCGACTTCTGTTTGCCGCCTACTCGTCCACACTGCGCAATACTCAAGCGCTGCCGAGCTGGACGGCCAAGGCGAGCTCTTGACCGCTCGTCGAATCTTGACACCGTCACGCTCAAGCTGTTCCAGACCAACCTCACGGGAATCACCTTGAGCTAGCGTATTGGTGGCGATAAGACCTGTTTGCCCATCGCTGTTGAGGAGCCCGTGAGCCCGCAGGGCGAAGTAAGCAACGAGATCAGCACTCCCTCGCTTCCCTGCAGCGATGAAATCTACCAAATATTCACGATACGCTTCACCCATTGCACCCGTGAGCTTTTGACCACCCAAAAATGGCGGATTTCCAACAATCGCGTCAAATCCCTGCTTAAGAGAAAAAACCTCTGGAAAGACCAAGGGCCAGTGCACTGGCCGCCGTTCCAGCCTCTCCTCCGGCAGCTCCGCCGCCAACCACTCCTCCGCCGTAGCCCGAGCCTCCCGCACCACCTCGGAGTCGTCCTCAACCCCCTCCTCCACGATCTGCCGCACGATCCACGCAGCCCGAGGAAACAGATCCCGAACCCGCTCCCCGCCCTCCTCCTCGTACCAAGGCACCCGCCCCGAAGCACAAGTAGCCAGCGCAGCCCCCGCGATCAGGTCGCCCACCAGCCGCAGTCGCCGCGAATGCCGGTTGACGGCCTCCAACCGCTCCCGCTTCTTCTGCAGCGCCGGCAGGTCGACACCCTTGATCGCAGTAATTGCCAACCGCTCACGCGTCAGCTGATCCACCAACTCCCGCGCCTGCTCCGCCAAAATGTCGGTCTGCTGCCCCGGCTTCATGTGCACCGACTGGATCTGCTCCATGCTGTGCACACCCAACAGCGAATCCCCGCACACAAGCCGGTCGTCCAGGAACGTGAACGGCCGCCCCGGGTCCATCGACACCAGCCACAGCGACAGCTTGGCCATCTCCACGGCCATGGGGTTGATGTCGACCCCGTACAGGCAGTGCTCGATGATCTGGCGCCGCGCCTCGACCACCACCGGGTCCTGCTCCGCGTCCGCCGCGGTCACCGCGTCCACGGCCCGCCCGGCGCGGTAGGTCAGAGCATCCGCGCGGCCCTCGGACTCCCACGCCTCGATCAGGCGGTCCGCCAGGTAGCGGCACGCCGCCACGAGGAACGCCGCCGAACCCATCGCGATGTCCGCGACCTTCAGGTCCAGGATCTGCTCGGAGGACTTCAGGCGCCACTCCCCCGTGTCCGCAGTCTGGAGCGGGCCCGGCTCGTACACCAGCGGCTCCAGCGCGTGCAGCACGACCTCCTCCGCCAGGAAGCGAGGCGTGTAATGCGTGCCGGTGTTCTTCCTCAGCGAGGACTCCGTCACGTACAGCGCGCCGTTCGGGATGACCGTCGGCAGGCCACGCAGGTCATCCCGGAGGATGCCGACGAACGGCAGCAACCGCTCCGTGAGCCCCGTGTCCTTCGTCACCGCGTTCAGCCGGCGCCGCGCCTCAGCCGCCTCCTCCGCGCCCAGCGGAGCCAGCTTCTTCTCCAACTGCCCGGCCGTCGCCGGAGGCTTCGGGTCCTTCCACTTCTCGTGGATCGCCTTCGCCAGCGCCTTCACCGACGCCCCCGACTTCGCCGCCAGCGACTCCAACTCCCGCAGCGGCACCTCATGCTCAAGTCCCTCGGGGCCGATCAGCCCCACCATGTGCTCAGTCGCCCTGCGCCCGTCGAAGGACAGCAGGCCCTCGTACACGTAACCGATCTGCTCGACGTCCAGTGCCCGGAAGCTGAGCGTGCGGACCTCGCGGTCCTTGCCCTTGCCGACGCGGACCTCCTGCACCGCCTGGAGCATGTGCAGGACCGTGCGGTCGTCGATCGGGAGGAGCGGGGTGGTGCGCTCCAGCCACGGGTACTTGTCGGGGTCGAAGATCGAGCCGTCGTATGCCGGGAGGTGGAATCCCGAACCGGGGTGGTCCACTCCCCCGTGCACCGCGTGGAAGAGGGCGATCAGGCGGTGCCAGGCCGACGTCGTGTGCTCCAGCGACGTCTCGCCCTCGTCGTCCGCCCGCGCCTTCAGCTCGTCGCGCAGGAAGCGGGCGGAGTACGAGCGCGCGTACACCTCGTTGTCCGCCGGCAGCAGGCCCCGTTCCTCCGCGAACAGCAGGAACACGACGCGCATCATCACCGCCACCGCGCCCCGGTAGACCTCCCCCGCGCTCACACCCGACGCGTGCAGACCCGGCGCCCCGTGCTCCACCGCCCGAACGTCCGCCCGCCCTATGGCGTCCACCAGCAACTCGACCGCCTGCCGGACCTGGATGCCCAGCGCCTCGGTGACATCCTCGCCCGCCGCCAGGCTCGCCTTCAGCAGGCCCACCAGCGTCTCGGCATCGTCGTACTCGAAGAACCGGCGCCGACGCAGCAGCGACACGAACGCACGCACGACGTTCCGCTCGGCCGCCTCGTTCCAGCCGATCGCGTCGAAGACGGCCGTCGTCGTGACCCCGCCCAGCGGGGCCCAGACCAGGCACCACCAGCGGCCGTCGGTGACCAGGCCCAGCGGTACGCCGTGGTGGCGCAGGAGGCGGGCCAGGCGGTCGGCCGGGGCCGCGGACCAGTCGCCGCCACCGCCGACGCGGGCCGTGGGCGCCGTACCGGCCGGAACCGTCATGCCCAGCAGCCGTACCCGCTTCGCCGCCGACTCCACGTCCGGCTCGGCCGCCAGCTCCGCGCCCGGTTCGACCAGTGCGAAGTCAGCACGCACCTCGGTGTTGTGCTCCGCCACCCGCAGGGTGAGGCGGTCCAGGCCGTCGTGCTCCGACTCGCCCTGGCGGAACGCCAGCGCGTCGCCCCACTCCAGCAGGCGGCCCAGGACGTACGACACCCACTCGTCGCGGCCGGCCGTCGTGTCCGTCTGCCAGTCGGCATGACGGGCGCGCAGCCTCGGCCGCTCCTCCTTCTCCAGGGCGTCCAGCTGGGGCCAGGCACGCAGCAGGACGGGCATGGTCAGGAAGGGGCCCGAGACCTCGGTCAGGTCCAGCCACTCCTGGTGCTGCCGGCGGCCGTCAGTGGCCTGGGCCTTGGCGGCGGCTGCTCCACGGCTCATGGTGCGGCGGGGGCTCATCGGCGGGCTTCCTTTGCGGGGATCACGAAGACGACGGCGGCGGGGAAGAGGTGGGAGCGGGGCTCGCGGTAGCGGGCAGCGATGGCGGCGAGTTCGCGCTCGCGCTCGGCGGGGAGGCCCTTGAGACGATCGTCCCAGCGGCGGCGGTCGTCCTCGAACTGGCGGCGCTCGTGGCCGGTCAGCTCGTGGGTGGAGAGCAGGGCCAGTTGCTCGCCCTCGCCGTCTCCCTCCTCCTTGAGCTTGGCGCGCAAGGTGGCCTCGAAGCGGTCGAGGGTGGCCGTGATGCGGCGCTCCTCTTCCGTCCGGCGGTCGGCGAGCCTGCTCTCCAGCTGGCGGCCGAGTTCGCCGGCCCGGGCCTCCAGGGAGCGGTAGAGGGGGTCGCGGAGCCTCGGCCACGCCTCCGTCAGCTCCTTGCGGAGGTGCGGGGCCGCCTCGATGCCCTCGGTGAGCGCCTGGGCCAGGACCCTGCCCTGCTCACCCACCGACTCCCAGCGCCGGAAGCGGCCCGTGTCACCGAACCAGCCGCCCGCGTACAGCACTTCCTCGTGCAGGCGGGTGCCATCGGTGCCGACGAGGACGTAGCGCGCGTACGCCGAGAGCAGGGTCGTCGTCACGGCCGGGTCATCGGAGACGACAGCGGTGACACGGTTGAGGTCGATCAGATCGGCGTTCCAGACGGCCGCGGTCAGCAGGCGCGTGGAGAGGGCCACCAGCGGGTGCTTGAGGTGGGCGAGGACCACGTCGTCCTTGGCCTGCGCGGCCACCACCGGGGAGAACGTGAGCGGGCGCTGTTCGCCCTCGCGGAGCTTGTGCGCGAGGCCCCGGGTCGCCCGCTCCCAGCTGCCGGACAGGGGCTGGACGTCGAACAGGTCGCCCGGCTCGAAGTCCTCGGCTCGGAACGTGGAGGGAAGGAGCGGCGGCTGGTTGTCCAGTGCGAGGGCCGTCTCCACGACCCGCCTGACGTTCGTCGGCGTCAGACCCAGCGCCGTCACCGTCTCGTCGTACTGGTCGGCGAGCCGCTTCGTCTGCGCCGTGACGTTCTGCTCCGGCGCCACCTCGCCGCCCGTGCGGCGGCCCTTGATCGGCTTGGGCTTGGCGTTCTCGATGTCGACAGGTGCGGTGTCGCCGGTCATCCGGCGCTGTACGGCGTCGGCGAGGACGGCGTTGACGGAGCCGAGGTCGTGCTCCATGCGCGCGACCTTCTTGGCCACGCGGGAGAGGAACTCCAGGTCGGCCTCGTAGGAGCCGGCCTGGGCCTGCTGCCAGCCGGAGCCGATGAAGTGGGTGATCTCGGGGTCGTGCTGCTGGCCCCAGCGGTCGATGCGGCCGATGCGCTGTTCGAGCTTGTTGGGGTTGAAGGGGATGTCGTAGTTGATGAGGCGGTGGCAGTGATTCTGGAGGTCGATGCCCTCGCCGGCGGCGTCGGTGGCCAGGAGGATGCGGACCTTGCCCTCCTCGCGGGACGGCTCGGTCTGGAAGCCGAGGCGGATGCGCTCGCGCTCCTCGGCGGAGAGGCCACCGTGCAGGCGCTCCACCCGGCCGCCGTCGGTGAGTTCCTCCTGCTGGAGGAGGTCGTACAGCCACTCCTGGGTGTCGCGGTACTCGGTGAAGACCACGACCCGTTCGTTGGTCCACTTCTTGCCGTCGGGTCGGCAGACGGCCTTCAGCTCCCGGATCAGCGTCTCCGCCTTGGAGTCCGGTGCCGCCTCGTGCGTGAGGGCCCAGCGCTCCATCTCCTGGAGCAGGTCCAGTTCCCGGCCGTCCTCCGCCGGGGTCAGCGAGGTGGAGCGGGTCAGCGCGTCGTCCTCGGCGTCGACCAGGCCGGTGTCGTCCAGGTCGGCGACCAGGTCGGCGAACTCCTCCAGCCACTCCGGGACTTCGGCCGCCGCGGAGCGTCCCCGCACCGGACCGGTGTCCTCCAGGTGGGACAGGTAGACCTGGACGGTGTGGAGGAAGGCCGCCGGGGACGAGAACAGGCGCTTCTTCAGCAGCAGGGTCACCAGGTCGGCGGCGCGACGGCCGCCCCGGGCCTTCGGCGTCAGCTTCTTGCGGCGCAGCTCGGCGAACTCACCGAGCAGCCCGTGGATCTCGCGCTCCTGCGGCGTGTAGTGGACAGGGAGTTCGAGGGTCTTGCGGGTGCGGAAGCGCGGCGTGCCGTCCGCGTTGGTGACCGTCGACTTCAGACGTCGTACGACGGCGTCCTTCAGGGCTTCCTTGTCCGGGCCCTGAGGCCCACGGATGAAGCGCTGCGGGTCGAGGAGTTCGAGGAGCGCCGTGTACGACTCGGGGTAGCCGTTGTGCGGGGTGGCGGAGAGGAAGAGGCGGTGCTCGAAGTGCGGGACGAGGCGCCGGATCAGCTTGGTCTGCTGGGAGTCGACGGCGTACACCTGCTTGGGCGCGGCGGGCGCCACGTGGTGGGCCTCGTCCAGGACGAGCAGGTCGAAGAAGCGCTTGTGCTCGCCGTCGGGGCTCTCCTCGGGGGCGCCGATGACCTCGTCGAGGAGGCGCTGCGCCTTCTGGCCGCGCAGCCAGGGCAGGGAGACGATGGTGAGCGGGTGGACGCGGAAGGGGTTCGCCGCCGTGCCGTGGGTGCGGCGCAGGCGCGCGCAGTGCTCTGAGTCGACGATGGTGAACTCCAGGCCGAACTTCTCGGCCATCTCGTCGCGCCACTTGAGGGTGAGGCCGGCCGGGCAGACGACCATGGTGCGGCGGGCCCGGCCGCGCAGCAGCAGTTCCTGCACGACGAGGCCGGCCTCGATGGTCTTGCCGAGGCCGACGTCGTCGGCGAGGAGGAGGTTGACGCGGGGCGCGCCGACGGCGCGGGAGACCGGCTCCAGTTGGTACGGCTCGACGGCGACGCCGGAGCGGAAGGGGGCCTGGAGGGTCTTGGCGTCGGCGGAGGCGACGGCGGACCAGCGCACCGCGTCGAGGAACGCGGCGAGGCGGTTCGGGGAGTCGTAGGTGCCGGTGGAGGCGTCGGGGAGGGAGCCGGCGGGCAGTACGCGGCGGCCGGGCTCGACCTCCCAGATCACGGAGAGGGTGTCGCCGAAGCGGCCGTCGGCCACGGACTGGAGGTGGACCAGGGTGGCCGGGCGGCGGTTCTCCCCCCTTTCGGGGGCGGTCGGGGACGGCTCGACGCGGGCGACGACCCAGGACTGGCCGCGCACCTCCACCAGGTTGCCTTCCTCGGGGAGCGCCTCCGTCCCCGTCCGCTCGGTCTCGCGCTGAGCTGCTGGCGTCATGGGCGCTGCTTCCCCTCGGTGTCTCCTGCCGCCGTCCGTAGACAGTGTCCTGTCTCCCCTCCGGAACGGCGTGACCGCAGGCTAACACGAGCAATCATCTGTGAACAGAGATTACAAAACTATCGGAGGCAGGGGCGCTCAGCCCATGCGGCGCAGCCGCTCCAGCAGCACCCGGCTGCGCGACCGCCCGGCGCCGGAAGCGGGCCGGACCGTGTCCTCCTCGGCCGCCAGGCGCCGCAGCAGCTCCTCGGCCGCGTGGCGCTCCCCCGTGCGGATCAGCAGGACCGCGATCTCGTAGCGGGTGTCCAGGACAGCGGGGTGGCCCGGCCCGAGCAGGCTGCGCTGTTCAGCGAGGACCGACTTCAGCTCGTCCAGGGCCTCGCGGCTCCGCCCGAGCGCGCCCACGCACAGCGCGGCTCCGGCGCGCGCGGTGAGCACGCTAGCGCGGTCGAGCCCGGCGACGCCCAGCAGCTCCCGGTACTCGTCCAGGGCGCGGGCGGGGCGGCCGGCACGCCGTAGGGCCTCGATCTCGGCCAGACGAGGGTGAGCGGGCGCGTCCACGGCGGCAGGAGCGGGCCGGGGCGCCCAGGCGGCGAGGAGGGCGGCCGCTTCCGCCGCGGAGGCGGGCCGGTCCTCCGGCTTCTTCTCCAGCAGCCGCTCGACCAGCGTCCGCAGGCCGTCCGGCACGTCGGGGCGGCGGTCGGCGAGCGGCGGGACGGGCTCGTGGGCGTGCCGGTGGTACAGCATGAAGGGACTGGCGTCGGTGAAGGGCGGGGCGCCGGTGAGCAGTTCGTACAGGACACAGCCCAGGGAGTAGAGGTCGCTGGCCGGCACGGTCTGGCCGACCGCCTGTTCGGGCGCCATGTAGACGACCGTCCCGGGGGTGGCGTTGGAGGCGGTGAAGCGGGTTTCGCCGGGCTCGGGCTCCAGAGCGGCGGCGACTCCGAAATCCAGGACCTTGATCGCCCCGTCGGGAGTGATCATCAGGTTGGACGGTTTGAGGTCGCGGTGCACGACGCCCTGCCCGTGGGCGTACGACAGCACCTCGGCCGTGCGGCGGGCGACGTCCGCGGCCTGCCCGATGCCGAGCGGGCCGTCGTTCTTGAGTACGGCGTCCATGGCGCGGCCCGGGACGAGATCCATGACCAGGTACAGCTCGCCCTCATGGGTGCCGTGATCGTGGACCGCGGGGACACCCGGGTGGCGCAGGCGGCCGGTCAGGCGGATCTCGCGCAGGAAACGGCGCTCCAGCGTGCTGAGTTCGGTACCACGACCCTGGGTCGCGAGCACCTTGACGGCCACTTCCCGGTGGTGGTCGCGGTCGCGGGCCGCCCAGACGACTCCCATGCCGCCCCGGCCGAGTTCATGCGTGAGCTCGTACCGCCCAAGGCTTCGCCGCATCGTGCCCCGTCCCCAGTCCCCGCGCTGTTGCGCCCGCCGCCTCCCGGCGGCCGGGCACGCCACGGCACCCGGCCGACGTGGTCATTCTGTCACCGGTCACCGTTCTCCTGCGCCTCGCTTGACAGGAAAGGTGCGCGTTACAACGTCCCCGGCCCCGCGAGGACGGACGGGTGGGGGCTGCTCACAGGGGCAGCGGGCCCTGCGGGACCAGGAACGGGCGGCGGGGGTCTTCGGGCACCGTGCGCCGGGCCGCCAACTCGGGACGCGGGTCGGGCAGGTGGGGTGCGAGAGCCGCGTAGACCTCGGCCGCCGATGCGGGGCGGTCGTCCGGCCGCTTGGCGAGCAGGGCCGTGATCAGGTCCTGGAGGCCGCCGGGCACGTCCACCCCGGCGTCGGCGACGAGGGGCGGGGCCGTGGCGAGGTGGTGGGAGGCGAGGAGCGCCGGCTGACGGGTGGGGAACGGGGGCTCGCCCGTCAGCATGTGGTGCAGCAGGCAGCCCACGGCGTACAGATCGCTGCGGCCGTCGAGCCGGTCGCGTCCGGACAGGAGCTCCGGAGAGGCGCACAGGAGATTGCCGACACCCTCCCCGGTCGTCGTCAGCCGTGGGTCCGTGTCGCCGAGCAGCTTGACGAGTCCGAAGTCCAGGATCTTCACGATGCCGTCCCGCCGGATCATGACGTTCTGCGCCTTCAGGTCGCGGTGGACCAGACCGGCCGCGTGGACCGCGGACAGTCCCGCACACAGCTGGGCGGCGACGGCGACCGCCGAGGAGACGTCGAACCGGCCGTCCTCCCGGTCGTCGAAGAGGTACTCGAGGGTGGTGCCCTCGATCAGTTCCATCACCAGGCAGCAGGTGTCGCCGGTGAGCGACGCGTCGAAGACGGTGGCGACGTTGGCGTGATCCAGACGCGCGGCCGCCCTCGTCTCCCTCCGGAACCGGGCCAGGGCCGCGTCCCGGCCGCTCGCCACGGCCAGCAGCTCCGTGGCGACGGTCTTCACCGCGACGGGCCGGTCGAGTGGCAGATCGCGGGCCTGCCACACCTGTCCCATCAGGCCTCGGCCCAGAACCGACTCCAGCCGATACCGGTCACAGAGCACCATTCCCGGAGCGAGACGCGGCATCTTCCTTGACCTCCACATTCCCCACACATAAAGGTGGAACGCGAACTCTGTGAACAAAGTCAATGAGCGTAGTAGCCTCTCAGCATCACGGCCCGCTGGGACGCCGACCAGCCCAGCCGCCATGTACCTCGGAGACTGATCCATGAGTACCCCCGACGCCGTACCCGTCAGCCTGGCCGAGATCGCCCGGATCGCCGGCGTCGGGCGAGCCGCGGTGAGCAACTGGCGGCGCCGCCACGACTCCTTCCCCACGCGGATCGGGGGCACGGACGTCAGCCCGCAGTTCTCGCTGGCCGAGGTCGAGCAGTGGCTCCGGGAGAACGGCAAGCTCAAGCGGATCGGCGGCAGGGAGCTGCTCTGGCCGCGTTTCGAGGTACTGGGCAGCCGGAACGAGTCGGGTCTGGCCGTGGCGGAGGCGGCCCGCCGTATGCGTTCCTCCAGGGTGCGGATCGCTCATCACGAACTCTCCGCGCAGGCCCGTGACCTGGTGGCGGAGGCGGCGAAGCTGGGGCGGGCGGAGGGACCGCGCGAGACCTTCGAGTTCCTGCTGCAACGGTGGCTGGAAACGCATGTCCGGCAGCTCAGCACCACGCCGCCGCCCCTCGCCACACTGATGGCCCGGATCGCCCTCGCCGTCCGTCTCGGCGCGGGGGACGACGGTCCGACCTTCCTCGATCCGGCGTGCGGCACAGGGCACCTGGCCGCCGCGGTCGCGCAGGAGTACGACGGCCCGGGGCTCGAACTGCTCGCCTGCGAGCGCGACCCGGCGCTGGCCGCGCTGGCGTCCGCCCGGCTCGACTTCGTCGCGGACGACCGTGACATCCGCACCCGGGTAGCGACCGGCGACGCGCTGCGGGACGACCCCTTCGCGGGCGCCAGGGCCGACATCGCGCTGTGCAACCCCCCGTTCAACGAACGCGACTGGGGCTACGAGGAGCTCGCCACCGACCAGCGCTGGACCCATGGGCTACCCCCACGGACCGAGCCCGAGCTGGCCTGGGTGCAGCACCTCCTGTCCCACCTCAAGCCGGGCGGCGCCGCCGTGGTCGTCCTTCCACCCGCGGTCGCGTCACGCAAGGCGGGCCGCCGTATCCGCGGCTCGCTGCTGCGCACCGGGGCACTGCGGGCCGTGGTGTCCCTGCCCCCCGGCAGCGCCCAACCGCACAGTGTGTCGCTGCAGTTGTGGATCCTGCGGGCGGCTTCGGACGACCCTTCGGCCACCTCTCCGAGCCAGGACGCCCTCCTGGTGGACGCCACGCACTTCGCACGACCGGGAACGCGCGAGCCCAGCCCCGACTGGGACGCCCTCGGTTCGTTCGTCCTCGACGCACTGGCGACCCTCGACCGCCCCGGCCAGGACCCGCCGGAGGGCGCCGTACGCGTCCCCCTTCTCGACCTCCTCGACGACGAGGTGGATGTCACACCGGGCCGCTACACGGCATCGACGGCGGAACCCTCCCCCAAGGAACTGGTCGCGAGGTGGGACGAGTTCGGGATGCTGCTGACCGATCTGGCCGATCACGCGCAGTACCTCTCCGAACTCGACGTGGAGAGCGGCACGTCCGCGACCACGGCGACCGTCGGAGACCTGGTCAAAGCCGGCGCCCTCACACTGCGCGCCGGTCAGCAACCTCCCGAGACGACGCAACCGGCAGGCGGAGCAGCCGTGCCGCTCCTCACCATCGCCGACCTCCTGCACGACGGCAGCCCCGGCGGAATCCTTTCCACCGACTCCGCGCAGGCCGTCGCCGAGGAGGGTGACGTCGTGGTCGCCGGAGTGATCCGGGCGTTCAAGGCGTGGGTGCACGAAGGGCCCCCCATGGCCCTCGGCCCCCAGCTCTACGCCCTGCGGGTGGACTCGGAGAAGCTGGACGCCCACTTCCTCGCCGGCTGTCTACGCGCTCCCGCCAACGGACGCCAGGCCGGCACCCACGCCTCCAGCTCCTCCCGGGTCGACATCCGGCGCCTGCAGGTACTCCAGCTCCCCCTGGAGAAGCAGGCGGTGTACGCCGAGACGTTTCGCCGCCTCAGGGCCTTCGAAGCGCTGCTCGCCAGGGCGCACGGCTCGGGTTCGGGCCTGGCGGGTGACATGAGTGATCGACTTGCCGCAGGCGGGCTGACCGCCTGACCGAGACCGACCGAGGCGGCCCACAATCAACTGATTCCAGTTCTGCTTCCCCAACCCCTTTGCAGCATCCGGACCGTTCACGGGCCAAGACCGCGGCATGGTCGATGACGGGCACTGTCGGAGCAGGTCACAGTCGGTTCGACGCACGTACCGCCTGGACCGACGGCGCGAGGCCCGGGAAGTCCGGGTTCGGTCCGAGCCAGAATGGACCAACGGAATCCACAGCCAGCCGCCTCCCAGACGGTCATTGGCGGGCGCAGGACGGCAAATCCGACGTGCAATATCTCTATATGGGATGTGTCAGCACTGACGAGCCATCTGGCCCCGGCGCCCAGCAGCGCATGTCCCAGGCCCCGACCGAGCCGTACTCAAGTCCGGACAACCGCCAGAAGGCCCACGTGGCTCTCCCCGACGAGCCACCCGAGATGACGGAGCCCGTCGCCGCCGCCCTCCTGCAGCTTCTTCGCGTCACAATCGTCGTTCTGACCCAGCAGCGCCCCGATGCCGAAGACGCCTAGGCGGGCGGGAGTGGGCCCCGGCTGGCCCTTCTCGCCCAGTCGAGGTACGACAGACCGTCACATAACACCCGCAACGCGCTCCACGCCACACACACTGGGGGTCTGACCGCACGTGATCCGTTTCGCCTTCGCCGGACGCTGCTCCACCGAGGACCTCCAAGACCCCGAGGCCTCCAGAAACTGGCAGCTCACCCGCGCCCGAGCCCTGATCGAACCCGCCGACGGCCAGATCGTCACCGAGTACTTCGACATCGGCCACAGCCGTCCCTGCCCTGGCAACGCCGCCCCCGCGCCAACGAACTCCTCCAAGCCCTCCGCGACCCGCACCGCGGGTTCGACGCGGTCGTGATCGGGGAGCCGCAGCGCACCTTCTACGGTAACCAGTTCGGCAACACCTTCCCGGTCTTCGTCCACTTCCGCATCCCGCTGTGGGTCCCTGAAGTCGGCGGCCCGATCGACCCAGACAACGAGGCACACGACCTGGTCATGTCCGTATTCGGCGGCATGAGCAAGGGCGAGCGCAACCGCATCAAGATCCGGGTACGCACCGCAATGAGCTCCCAGGCCAAGCTCCAGGGCCGCTACCTAGGCGGGCGACCGCCCTACGGCTACCGGATCACCGACGCCGGCACTCACCCCAACCCCGCCAAGGCAGCCGCCGGACAACGACTGCACAAACTCGAACCCGACCCCGCCACCGCGCCCGTCGTCCTGCGCATCTTCACCCTGTACGTCGACGGCATGAGCGACGAGGCCATCGCCCTCCACCTCAACCACGACGGCATCCCCTGCCCCTCCACCCACGACGCCGCCCGCAACCCGCACCGGACGAAGAAGGCATGGCAGGCCGGTGCGGTCAGGGCGATCCTCCACAATCCCCGCTACACCGGCCACGAGGTGTGGAACAAACAGCGGAAGGAAGAACGCCTCCTCGACATCGATGACGTCACCCTCGGTCACCGCACCACCATGACCCACAACCCTAGTGACGAGTGGATCTGGTCCAACGAACCCGCACACACCCCGCTCATCACCAAGGCGCTCTTCGAGGCCGCCCAGCGGGCCCGCAGGCAACGCGCCCGCGTCTACCAGCGGCAGGAACGCCCCAACCGCCGAAGCAGTCAGCGAGCCTACGTCCTGCGAGGACGGGTGAGGTGCACTCTGTGTGGACGCAAGATGCAGCCCTCTGCGATCCGCGACCGTGTCTACTACCGACGCGAGTACAAGGAACAGGAAGCAGCCCTCTACCCCGGGCTCGATCATCCGCGCACCATCAACCTGCGCGAAGACATCATCTGCCGGGCACTGGACGCATGGATCGCCCGCGCCTTCACCCCCGACCGGCTCACCGCCACCATCACCGCACTCAGCCAGGCCAGCATCGCGGCAAGCGCGGCACAGCCCCAGACCCCCGAGCAGGCTCAAGCCCGCCAGGCGATCAAGGAATGCGAGCGGCGCCTCGCCCGCTACCAGGCAGCACTCGACTCCGGAGCCGACCCAGCCGTCGTCACCCAGTGGATCAACGACGCCCAACGTGACAGGGAAGCGGCACAGAAGAAGCTCGACGCACTGCCCACCGTCGCTCAGAAGAAGGAACCGCCCCTCACGGCAGACCAGATCCGAGGGATCACTGACAGACTCGGAGACATCGCACAACGCATCCAAGCCGCCGACGCCGAAAAGAAAGAGCCCCTCTACGACGCCCTGGGCATCACGATCACCTACGACAACGCAACGAGGACCGCAACCGTTAGGTCGAGGCCCTCGATTCCGTATCGCTATAAGGAGTAAAGGAGTGTCCGAGGGGGGACTTGAACCCCCACGCCCGATAAAGGGCACTAGCACCTCAAGCTAGCGCGTCTGCCATTCCGCCACCCGGACTAGGTGTCTGCCGCCTTGCGGGGGGTGTTCCCCGCGGCGACAGGGACAACAATACCAAGGTTTCGGAGTGCGTTTCACCTGCGTATCCGTCGCGTGGGGGCGGCCCGGGCCGAGTCGGGCCGCCGGGTCGGCGACGGTGTACGGATTGCATGATTCCGTGTACGTCGTGTGAGGGTCACGGCATGAGCTGGTACTCCGGGAAGTTCCCGGGCAGCCGCTCCCCCACCGGGCCCCGGGTGACGGCCCGCACCAGAAGATCGCCGCCGACGAACGCACCCCGCCAGGAGGCGCCGAGACCGCCGAACAGTTCGTCCCGGTCGCTCCGGGAGCGCGGGGTACCGTGCCCCGTCTTGAGGGCGCGGATCTGCGGGGCCAGACGGTCGTAGGTGGCCCGGTCGTCCGTGGCGAGGGTGGCGACCAGCGCGCCGTTGGACGCGTTCATGGCGGCCAGCAGTTCGGCCTCGGTGTCGACCAGGACGATCGTGTCGACGGGGCCGAAGGGCTCCGCGTGGTGCAGGGGGGAGGACGGCGGAGGGTTGAGGAGGGTCATCGGGTGGACGTAGGCGGAGGTGTCCTGGCCAGGCAGGAAGCGTGTCTCGTCCGGCCAGCCCCGGTACAGCGGTACGGCGCCCCGGTCGACTGCCTCGGCCACCTGGTCGGTGAGTTCCCTGGCCTTGGCCGCGTTGATCAGCGGGCCGAAGTCCAGCTCGGGGAGCGGGTCGGCCGGGTCTGCGACCGCCAGGGGGTGGCCGACTCGGACGGAGCGGACCGCGGGGAGGTAGGCGGCCAGGAACGCGCCGAACAGGGACCGCTGCACGACGAAGCGCGCGTAAGCGGTGCAGCGCTGTTTTCCGTGGTCGAAGAGCCTGGGGATCACGGCGGTGAGCCGCTCCCAGCCGCAGAAGTCCCAGATACCCCAAGCGTTCAGTTCAGGCCCTCCTGTTCCAGGATGTGCTGTGTGCCTAGGCCGGCGACCGCCATGACGACGTCGGCTCCGGTGTCGCGTCCGCCGACGAAGGACACGCAGCCGATCTCGGGTGCCCACCCCAGCGCCCGGTTCAGCTCGCGACCGCTGCCGCCGACCAGGGTGACCGGCACCCCCTCGCGGGCGGCCAGCGCCATGGCCAGGGTCAGGCATGCCACACCGCCGTCGGCCGGGGCCTTGGCGATCACGGCGTTGCCCGCCAGGGCCTGCACGAGGGCGGCGTGCACGAGCACGCTCATCGGATGGTTCCAGCTGGCGATGTTGGAGACCGGCCCCTCCAGCGGGGTACGGCCGGCGAGCATGGGCTCGATGCCGTCGGCGTACCAGCGCACGCCGTCGATCGCCCGGTCCACATCCGCGAGGGCGAGCCGCCAGGGCTTGCCGATCTCCCAGACGAGCAGCAGTGCGAGCAGCTCACGGTGTGCGGTGAGCGCGTCCAGCGTGGCGACGATCCGCGCCCGCCGTTCGGGCAGCGGGATGTGCCGCCAGGCGCGGTGCTGGTCGAGGACCGCTCGTACGGCCCGCTGAGCTGCGGCGCCGTAGAGCCGCGGGGCTCCGGCGATCGGGGTGCCGTCGACCGGGGTGGTCGCCGGGAACGTCCGCCCGTCGGGCCGCCAGGCCGCGCCCCAGAGATTGAGGACACGGTCCTCCCGGAAGGCCTCGGGCGCAGCAGCGAGACAGCGCCGCCAGGCGTCGGCGTAGGCCGTGCCGGGTTTCAGGAGCGCGGGGGTCGGGCCGGCCTGGCGCGCGCCGGGGTTCGGGGGCGGCGGGTTCGGGGTGAGGGTGAGTGTCATACGTCGGCTCCGCTCTCGGTGCACGGTCGGGGCGGCAGGGTGCCTCAGGCGAGGAGTGGGGGATCGGGGCGGGCGCAGCTGCGCGGGCAAGAGGTGGGGTGGTGGTTCGGGCGGGGGCCGAACTTGAGGATGAGGCGATGGGGTGAGAAGGGAATGGGTGGGAAGGGAATGGGGTCGCCTGGGGCCGGGGGCGGCTCTGCCGACCCTCCGCAGCTTCGGCTCGCCGGCCGTCTTGGGCTCCCTTGCCTCTCTCGGGCGCGGCCGCCGACCACCTGAGCCCGCTCACAGCCCTGGGCCACACCGCCGTCTCTGGCGCGGCCGCCATCTCCAGGCACGCTCGCCTCCGACGGACCCGACTCTCCCGCGAGGCCTGGCCGACTCACCTGGCCCCCAGTGCGTCCAGGCCTTCCAGGGTGTCCAGGACCAGTCGCGCCGTCTCCGTCGGGGTGCGGCCTACGCGGACTCCGGCCAGCGAAATGGGCCGGACTCCGATGACCGAAAAGTGTGTACGCCCCCGGGACACCACCCTGGTCATCTCGTTGCCAAGGCGCTGAAGGCCGAAGGGGTCGACCGCATCTACACGTTGTGCGGCGGCCACATCATCGACATCTACGACGGCTGTGTCGACGAGGGCATAGAAGTCGTCGACGTCCGCCACGAGCAGGTCGCCGCGCACGCCGCCGACGGCTACGCCCGCATCACCGGCAAGCCGGGCTGCGCGGTCGTCACCGCCGGGCCCGGCACCACCGACGCCGTCACCGGGGTCGCCAACGCCTTCCGCGCGGAGTCCCCGATGCTGCTGATCGGCGGCCAGGGCGCGCTCAGCCAGCACAAGAGGGGCTCCCTGCAGGACCTGCCGGACTGGTGCACGCCACCTGTCTGACGCTGCCGGGCAGGTGGTGGTCGGAGCGGCGGGGCGACCCCATGGGAGTGGTGGCGAGCGGGCTCGCCTTCGGGGCCGTACCGTTTCTCCTCCCTCCGGTCGTGGACGCGGACCCGCGGGTGCTGCTCGCGGTCGCGGGCGCCGGAGGGTCCCTGGCCGTGGCCGGCGCCGGCCGTCTCTTACGGGACCCGCCGCGGAACTAGTGGCCGCCGCGACCCGACCCGCTGTCCGCGCCGGCCGATCCCGCCGCCCGCCGGGCACGCGAGAAGAACCCGCCCGCCGTACGCCACCACGCCCTCCGGCAGGCCGCCCGGAGACCGGAGTTGTGGCTGATGTGGCTCTGCCTGCTGGGCGCGGCCGGAGTCACCGTGCTGGGCGTCGTCCTGCAGGTGCGCTACGCCCAACAGCTGGGCCCCGCCCGCCCCCGAGTTGCTGCGGCCGGTGACCGTCGCGGGCGGCGCCACGGCGGCCGTGGCCGGTGCGCTGTCGGACCGCTCGGGGCGGCGCACCGCCCTGGTCGCGGCCCGTCTGCTGCTGGGCACGGCACAGTTCGGCGTGCTGATCGCGGCCCGCACAGGCAGCGGTGCGCTGCTCCTCGGCTGTGCGGCGGCCACCGGGGCCGTGGGCGCCACGGCCTGGGCGCTGGTCACCGCGCGGGCCGCGGACCTGTTCGGTGAGAACCACCACGCGAGCGTCCACGCACTGCTCACCGGCGTCTGGCTCCTGCCGGTCGCCGCCGGCTGCGGCACGGGGGGTACGCCGCCCGGCACCCGCACGCCGCGTTTCTCCTGGCGGGCTGCACCGGGCTCGCCTGCGCCGCAGTGGCGCTGTTCCTCAGAGCGCCGGGCAGGCTCAGCGTCCGGCGCATCGTCCCCAATCCCCACCCCCTCGGCGAGGAGATGGCCTGACATGACGGCTGATCCCACGACACGGAACACGCCGGCCGATCCCGGTGCGGCGAACCGCTTGTACCGCGAAGTGCTCGTCTACAGCGGCAAGCTGGTCAGCGGCCTGTTCGGGGGCGGCCTCGGCTCCATGGTGGTCGGCGCCTGGGGCTACAACGGCGCCTACGCCCTGGCCGGCGGGGTCTCGATGGTGGCGGCGGCGATCGCCCTGCTGCTGCGCCAGCCGGGCCGGGACAGGACCGAGCGCACCGAGCTGACCGCCACCACAGCGAGGACACAGCCGACGTCTTGAGCAGGGCCGGCAAGGCTGGGCAAGGCGGCCCTGTGGATGTTCCCCCTCTGCGATCCGCGCACGGATCGCCGGAGGGGGCACACCGCATGACCCGCGAGGTGACCGCACTTCGTTTGGCGCGAGCCTCACAGCTCATGGCCCCAACATCGTGCTTCTTGGAGGTAAGGGGGTTGACGGCCGTCGAGGTCCCTGGCAGGTCGGACAGCGGAGGACGCATTCCAGGGCCGGGCAGCGGATCGCGGCTGCGCGGGTGGCGGCCGGGGTCCGGCTGGAAGCGCTGGACGAGTCTCTCCCCGCAGACGGTCTCGACGGACGGTGGAGGAAGCTGTTCGCTCGTGTGGGCGATGGGAGGAGCGCCGGTGTGCCTGTCTGCCGGCCGGCGCGGTGGTCTGCTTCGTGCCAGTGATGTGCCTTCACTTCAGCGATGGTTACGCGGAGATCCTGCGCCGACTCACCGACGGGAGGCGGAAGGGCTTGCGGACGTGCTCGGCGTGGCGGAGACACTGATCCCGTCCGTTGCCACCTGTTCGGCATCGCCGGTCTTGCTCTTCTCCTTGCCGCAGCCGGAGACGAGCAGGAGTTCGCCGCCGACGGCGGTCACGGTCATGAGTCTTCGGGTACGGGCCGGGCGCTTTGGTTCGGAGTGGTGTCCGGTGTCGCGGAAGCGGGGCGAGGCCGGCAGGAGCGGGCGGAGCGTCAAGGAACCTTTCAACTGTTTGGGCCGGCAGCAGGAAAAGCGGCCGGCCGGCACGGAGGGGGGTGCCGCGTTGGGACTGTCCTACGGTCGGGGCCGGTGGTGCGAGGAGATCTGCGCGGAGTGCGAGCCCGGAGATGTTTCGGCCTGCCGGTGCGCAACGACGAGCGGTGTGGTGCGCCGGCTCAGTTCTGGGTGGCCTGTGCGGCAGGGGCTGGGCCGGAGCAGGTGGCGCGGCCGAAGGCGCCGGTGGCGGTGGCGCTTTGGACGTGATGGCCGCGGATGGCGAGGGTGCAGCGGGCCTGACCGCCCTGTGCGCCGAGGACGATGCTGACGATCGGTTCCTTGCCGAGTGGGACGTCCACCGTCTTGTGCCACGGCAACGCGGCCGCTTTGACGACGACGGCCTTGCCGGAGGTGCTGCGTGCCTGGTAGGTGAGGTCTGCGGTGCCGGTGCCGGTCACCTCGTAGGTGACGGCCGCGCTGGGAACCGGGTGATGTGAAGCGCCGTCGCCGCCGGTGTGGCTGTTGAGGATCCCGTACAGCACGAGTCCGCCGCACGCCGCCAGCAACGTGCCGCCGATGAGGAGGCCGAGGCGGTCGGGGCGCGCCGTCTGGCTCGGCTCGCCCGAAGCGTCCGGCTCTTCCGGCCTCGACTGCGATTCCATCTTTTCGGCTGCTGCCGTTTCATCAGCCATGAATGTCCCCCCTCGAAATCAAGATGTGTGGGTGCTCGCATTTGGAACCGGGTGGTTATACATGATTCCCGCCAACGATTTCCAGCGGGGGGAAATATCGGACATTCAAGCTGCTCTATGCGCTCCGTGTCTGACCTGATTTGGCGTCAACTGCTTGCTATGTCTCATCACTTGACTTCAGGTGCTCGAGGTGACTAGAACCACGGCGCCGCTTTCCGTGCCCTGCCATTTGTGCAGGTCGCACGGATTTTCGGCGGCGTGTTTAGGTCACGAGAGACAAGGAAACGATTCGGTGATGCCGAGAGCAGGCAGGCTGTTGTCCTGCCTGGTGGTAGCCGCGGTCACGAGTGCCGCGCTGCCCCAAGTCGCGTATGCGGCGCCCGCATCCGGTGGTGACGGCAAAGGAATTGTCGACACCTTCAAGGGATGGTTTTCGGGCGACGACGGCAATGACAGTCCGAAGCTGGACAAGCCGCCCTCCCACAACGAACTCGGGATGGCGGACCGGCAGAAGCTTCCGAAGGGGAAGAAGCAGCCGAAAGCCTGGCGCGTCCGGGAACTGACGAGACGCCGGACGCCGACCGCGCGTTTCTGGCAGCTGTCCGACGGTCGTGTCCAGGCCGAGCTGTCCGCGCAGCCGACCTCCTACCGGGACGGGAAGTCCCAGTCCTGGAAGGCCATCGACACGTCGCTGCGCGCCTCGCAGGCGAACGGCTTCGCCTACGCCAACACGACGAACGACGGCCAGAGCTGGTTCGGCTCCGATACCCGTCGTCTGGTGCGCTTCCAGTCGCCGGACGGCCGGTCGGTCACCCTGGGCCTCGAAGGCGCGGGCAAGCATCTGACGCCGAAAGCCAAGGGCTCGACGGTCCGTTACGAGGACAAGGCGCACGGGGCCGAGCTGTCCTACGGCGTCGGGCGCGGCCGGGTGAAGGAGAACATCACTCTTGCCAGGCGTCCGGACGGCCCGCTGAAGTTCACCTTCACACTGGACACGGCCGGGCTCACGCCGAAGGCGCGCAAGGACGGCTCGATCGCGCTGTACGGGGAGTTGCCCCACACGCCGGTGATGGTGATCCCGGCGCCGTTCATGACGGACGCGAAGAAGGCTGACGAGTCCGTCTTCGGTGAGACGTACAGCACCAAGGTCACCCAGAAGCTGACCCGTTCCGGCAAGTCCTGGAAGGTGACGGTCTCCCCGGACGCGAAGTGGCTGGCCGCCAAGGACCGCCAGTATCCGGTGGTGATCGACCCGACGATCACGATCGCGCCGAGCCCCACGGACTCCCAGGATGTCATGGTCCTGTCGGACCAGTCGTCGACGAACTTCAACACCAGCTGGAAGCTGGCGGTCGGCAAGACGGACACCGGTATCGCCCGCTCGCTGATCAAGTTCCCGCTGAGCGAGATCCCGTCGGGCACGAAGATCGACTCGGCGCGCCTGGAGATGTACTACGACCAGGCACACACCACCAACGCCAATGACGTCACCGTCGGCGCCTACCGGGCAACGGGGGCGTGGGACGAGTCGACGGCGACCTGGGCCAACACCAGCTCGCTGGTGGGCGAGCAGTCCGGCACCACTGTCCAGGTGGACGACGGCGACACGGGTACCACGGCGGCGACCGGCAGCTGGCCGGCGTCCACGTCGTCGCTGACGCAGTACGCGATCGGCGGCGACTACCACTACAACAAGGACTCCGTCGCCGGGGACACCTACACCTGGCAGCCGCGTCTTCCGGAGACCGACTCCTACCGGGTCGACGTGCACTACGTGGCGGCCTCGGACCGTGCGACGAACGCGCCGTACACGGTGACGGGCAGCGGCGGGTCCACGACGTACACGGTGAACCAGCAGTCGGGTACCAACGGTGTGTGGACGTCGCTGAACGGCGGCAACAAGATCACCTTCGCGCAGGGCACGGCCGGCAAGGTCGTCCTGGGCGACGGACCGGCCTCCACGACCACCTCGGTGATCGCGGACGCGGTGCGCTGGGTGAACCCGGCGGCGATCGTGAAGAAGGCCGGCGACTACAACCTGTGGCACAGGTTCCCGGTGACCGACACCGTGCAGCAGTGGCTGGACGGCACCTCGGCCAACAACGGCTTCGTCCTCAAGGCCACGGACGAGTCCTCCACCGCCCCGACCGGCGGCCCGCGCTACGAGTCGGGCGACGGCGACTACGGCGGTGAGACCTCGACCATCCCGCGGCTGACGGTCACCTACGGGGCGGTCGGCACCACGCTGAACTCGCCGACGGTGATCCACTCCACGGGTCCGGAGCTGTCCTGGCCCGCGTACCAGAACAGCAGCGGCGACTCGGGGCTGGACATCGCACAGTACGAGCTGTACCGCTCGACGCAGCAGGCGTTCACGCCGTCCGCGGCGACCCTGGTGGCACCGATCGACAA
Organism: Streptomyces sp. NPDC001153; assembly: GCF_053598315.1. Lineage (NCBI taxonomy): Bacteria > Bacillati > Actinomycetota > Actinomycetes > Kitasatosporales > Streptomycetaceae > Streptomyces > Streptomyces sp. NPDC001153. The sequence continues at coordinate 115,883 of NZ_JBSFJZ010000009.1, read as the reverse complement.
GTCGACCACCGCGTACACGGACACCACCGCGACCCCGACGCCGGACTCGTCCTCGGATGAGATCGGGCGGTCGTACTACTACCAGATCGCCGTGCGGACGAAGAACGGTCAGCTGCTCGGCTCGCCGACGCGGATCGTGGGCGTGCCGAAGGCGGGCCGCACGATGCGCCTGATCCAGGGCACCTCCGGGGTCACGGACACGACCCTGGCTTCGGGACAGCCGACCACCAACGAGGACGCCATCACCTCCTACGGGGTGGGCCAGAACTGGCTGGAGGTCGGCAACAACTCCACCACCTACGGCAAGGCCCGGGCCGGTCTGAAGTTCGACACCAGCTCAATCCCGAGCACGGCGACGGTGCTGGAGTCGCGCCTGTTCATGTGGGGCGCGGAGACCACGACCGACACCAACGGTGCCATCTACGAACTGCACGGCCTGACGAAGGACTTCAACGAGACCCAGGCCACCTGGAACAACGCCACGTCCACCACCGCGTGGACGACGGCCGGAGGCGACTACTCGGGCACGGTGTCGGACACGGTCGGCTCCGTCTCCGACGTGGGCCGGCACTGGTGGGACGCCACCGGCCTGACCCAGGGCTGGATCACGACCCCGTCCTCCAACCACGGCGCGCTGGTCAAACTGAAGGACGAGTCGTCGACGGGGCCCCAGGAGCGCACCCTGTTCCAGTCCTCGGAGGCGTCCGACCCGCAGCTCGGCCCGCTCCTGCGCGTGATCTACGTCGACTCGACGACGTCCGACACGTACTACGCGCCGACGACCCCCTCCCGCATGACCCCGAACTCCACGTACACGGTGGACTTCACGGTCACCAACACGACCAACAGCGCCTGGGCGTCGGGGGAGCGGGTGCTGTCGTACACGTGGAAGCTGCCGGACGGCACGGACGTCACGACGGGCGGCAACCAGCTGTCCACCACGATCCCGGCCCTGAACCCGGGCCAGTCGGCGACGATCCAGGCCCAGGTGGCCACGCCGATCAACTCCGACTCGGGCAACAAGCGTACGGACTACGTGCTGGGCTGGGACGTCAAGAAGGTCTCCGACGGCTCCTGGCTGTCGGCGACGAACACCTCGATCCAGCCGCTGAAACAGTACGTGGCGGTGGAGGACCCGACCTCCGACACCCTGGGCCTGGAGAAGTTCTACTCCTACACCGGCAAGAACACCGGCGCCGGCTCCACGGTGATGAACAACCTGGCCTCCGGCAACACCGTCTGGTCGTACAACGCGTTCTCCAACCCGGGCCGCGGCCTGACGACGTTCGCGCGGTTCGCGTACAACTCGCTCGACACCTCCGACACGGTCTCCGGTGCGGGATGGTCAATGCAGCTGGCCGGCCCCATCCGGCTGGGAGCGCCACTGGACTTCCATCCGAACCCCAACCCGACGGAGATCCGCCTCCCGGACGGTGACGGCACCACGCACGTCTTCACCAAGCAGTCGGACGGCACGTGGAAGGCCCCGGCGGGCGTCCACTACCAGCTTACGATGAAGGCGAACCTGGACTGCACCCCGGACAAGGACCCGGTCCCGGACGCCTGGACCCTGCTGCGCCCGGACGGCACCCGCTTCCTCTTCGGCTGCGACGGCTACCTGACTTCGGTGGTCGACAAGAACGGCAACACGCAGACGTACACGTACGAGGAGCGCAAGTCCAACAACAAGCCGACCAAGTTCCTCACCTACGTCACCGACCCAGCCGGCAGGCAGTCTCTGACGGTCGATTACTACAAGAAGGGCGACGCGTCGTACGACTACATCGACGACACCGGCGCCAAGGTCACCGGCAGCAACCTGACCAACTCCCAGATCTACGACCACGTGAAGTCCATCACGGACATCTCGGGCCGCAAGATCTCCTTCTACTACACCACGAAGGGCCTGCTCGGTCAGTTCACCGACGGTGACGGCTCCAGCCAGCCCAAGGTCTTCAAGTTCACCTACGACGCCACCCAGGGCAACAAGAACGTCAAGCTGGTCAAGATCACCGACCCGCGCGGTCACGACACCCAGCTGGCGTACTACGCCCCGCAGAGCGGCGACAACCCGGCGTACCACTGGTGGACGAAGACGATCACCGACCGCCTGAACGACACCACGGACTTCGCGTACGCGGCCGACACCGCGAACACGAGGTTCACCGACACCACCGTCACGGACGCCGAGTCCCACACCACGCAGTACGTCACCGACGACTTCGCCCGCCCGGTCCAGACGACCAACGCCAAGTCCGAGACGACCAAGATGTCGTGGGACGCGGACAACAACGTCACCTACCTGGAGGAGGCCAACGGCGCCAAGACCGCCTACTGCTACGACCCCAAGACGGGCTACCCGCTGCGACAGTGGGATGCGGAGACCACGAAGTCGTGGACGTCGTTCAACCCGACCGACTACTGCAACGCGTCCAGCTACCCGGCCAACGGCTCGGCCTACGCGTACCAGACGCGGTCGGACGGCTACGCGGCCGACCTGTACACCAAGACCTCTCCGGAGGGCCGCACCTGGCAGTTCGGCTACGACAGCTTCGGCAACCTGACCTCGGTCACTGACCCGGACGGCGTCGCGACGTCGACGGCGGGTGACTACACCACGTCGTACGCCTACGACTCCTACGGTGAGCTGACCAAGGCGACGGACGCCAACGGCAACCCGACGTCGTACAGCGACTTCGGCCCGACCGGCTACCCGGCGACGATCACTGACGCGCTGAACAAGTCCACGTCGTACGTGTACGACGAGCGCGGCCAGGTCACCTCCGTGACCGACGCGCTGGGCAAGAAGACCACGCAGACGTACGACGCCTACGGGCGTCCGCTGATCAACACGGTACCCAAGGACCAGGCGGCGGGCGTGTACATCACGACACCGGCGCCTGAGTATGACGCGAACGACAACGTCACCAAGTCGACGGCGCCCAACGGCGCGGTCTCGGCAGCCGTGTACGACGAGGCGGACGAGATCACCTCGGCCACCGCACCCAAGGACTCCTCCACGTCGGCCGACCGGGTGACGACCTACACATACGACAAGGTCGGCAACCTCAGGACGACGACGGAGCCCGACGGCACCCTGACCACGTCCGACACCACCGACTACGTCACCACCAACAACTACGACGCGATCAACCAGCTCACCTCCGTGGTCAACGCCAAGGGTGACACGATCTCGTACGAGTATGACGACGTCGGCAATGCCGTCACGGTCATCGACCCCATCAAGAACGCCACGACCGACACCACCGACTACACCTCGAAGACGTCGTACGACCTGGACCACCGGGCAACGGCCGTCACGGACGCCGCCGGCAACACGACCAAGAAGGCCTACGACAAGGACGGCCTGGTCGTCTCCACCACCGACGCTGACAACAACACCACGCTCATCGCCTATGACCAGCGTGGCAAGACCACTCAGGTGCAGGTCCCGCACGAGGGCGCCTCGCCGATCACGTACCGCACGACGAAGTACGAGTACGACCAGGTGGGCAACGTCACCAAGGTCCTCACCCCGCGGTCGGTGGACGCGAGCTCAACCGACGCGTTCACCCAGCGCACGGAGTACGACGCGCTGAATCGCCCGGTCAAGAAGTACCAGCCCTACGACCCCAACGACCCGACATACAACGACCCGAACGTCTACACCCAGACCTCGTACGACGCGGTCGGCCAGGTGGCCTCCACGTCGCAGCCCCCGTCGAAGGGGCAGACGGTCCGCAACACCACTGCCTACAGCTACTTCGACAACGGCTGGGTGAAGTCGTCCACGGATCCGTGGGACATCAGCACCACCTACGACTACAACGACCTGGGCCAGCAGACGGCCCGGACGCTGACATCAGCGGGTGGCTCCTCCAACCGCACGATGAACTGGTCCTACTACCCCGACGGCAAGCTCAAGTCCCGCTCCGATGATGGTGTTCCCGTCGGCAAGGACGTGGTCCTGGCCGACAACTCCGACACCCAGAACACCATGTCCACCGGCACCTGGACGTCGGGTGACACGACGGGTCAGGAGGGTTATGACCACGTCACGCACGCGCCGGGTACGGGCACGGACTCGTTCACGTGGACGCTGAACATCCCCGCGGACGGCACGTACCAGGCGTTCGTGAAGTTCCCGGCGGTGTCGGGTGCGGCGACGAACGCGAAGTACTCACTGACCCACGACGGCGGAACGACGGACAAGACGGTCGACCAAACCGCAGGCGCGGGCACATGGGTGTCACTCGGCTCCTACAGCTTCAAGCAGGGCAACGCAGCCAAGATGCAGCTGTTCGAGAACAGCGGTGGCTCGGTCGTGGCGGACGGCGTGAAGCTGGTCCGCGACAACTCCGCCGACACCGACACCGAGCAGAAATCGTTCACGTACTCCTATGACGCGAACGGCAACCTGACGACCATCGGTGACACGTCGTCGACCGCATCCATCGACACTTACGACATCGCCTACACGGGCCTGAACCAGGTCCAGAAGGTGACCGAGCTGGCCGGCGGCACGGCCAAGACGTCGACGTCGTACACGTACGACGCAGATGGTCAGCCGCTGACGGCCGACCATCCGGGGCAGTACTCCTCGTACACCTACGACCTGCGCAACCTGGTCAAGGCCGTCTCGGTGGGCACCTCGTCCACGGACACGTCGCCGAAGGTGACCTCGTACACGTACACCGCCCGCGGCCAGCAGCTGAAGGAGACGAAGGCCAACGGCAACACCGTCGACTACACGTACTACCTCGACGGCCCGGTCAAGTCCACGACGGAGACCAAGTCCGACGGCACGACCCTCATCGCCTCGCACACCTACGCCTACGACCCCAACGGGAACAAGACGCAGGATGTGGCGAAGAAGATGAACGCCGACGACCACACGGCGTACCTGTCCTCCACCACGGACTACACCTACGACCCGGCTGACCGGCTGGCGAAGGCGGTGAAGTCGGGCAACGGCGCGGACACGGAAACGTACGTCCACGACGACAACGCCAACGTCACCAGCCAGACAGTGGGCGGCACAACGACCACCTACGCGTACGACCGCAACCGGCTGCTGACCGCTACCAGCGGCGGCACGACGGCCGACTACAACTACGACCCGTTCGGGCGTCAGGAATCGGTGACCTCGGGCGGGCAGATCGTCTCCCGCACGACGTACGACGGCTTCGACAACGTCGCCAAGTCCCAGAAGACGGACTCGACGGGGGCGATGCAGTCCACGACGTACACCTACGATCCGCTGGACCGCACCGCGTCGGAGACCGCGAACGGCAAGACGACGGACTACGACTACCTCGGCCTGTCCAGCCAGGTCCTGAACGAGAAGGTCGCCGGCACCGTCACCAAGTCCTACCAGTACAGCCCGTGGGGCGAGCGCCTGTCGCAGATCGCCCACAACTCGGATGGCACGACCTCGGACGGCTACTACGGCTACAACAGCCACACCGACGTCGAAAGCCTCACCGACAACAGTGGCAACACCAAGGCGACCTACGGCTACACCGCCTACGGCTCCGACGACAAGTCCGAGTTCACCGGCATCGACAAACCCGACGCCGCCGACCCGACGAAGGAGGCCTACAACCCCTACCGCTACAACGCCAAGCGGTGGGACGCCCAGTCCGGCACCTACGACATGGGCTTCCGCAACTACGACCCCGGCCTGAACCGCTTCACCAGCCGGGACATGTACAACGGCGCCCTCGCCGACATGAACCTCGGCACCGACCCGTACACCGGCAACCGCTACGCCTTCGGCAGTGGCAACCCGGTCAGCATGATCGAGTTCGACGGCCACTTCGATTGGGGGCTGGGCGACGCCGTCAAGAGCATCGGAAGCGCACTGGAAGGCGGCGCCCAATCACTGGAGGGCGCGCTCTCGGGCGCTGCCGACTCCGCGGCCTCGGGCATCGCTGACGCCGCGGCGAGCGGGAGCAGTCTGCTGAGCCGGATGAGCCCCTGGGGCATCGCAGCATCCGTTTTCGCGTATGCCTCCGCGCCCACGCCGACCGCAGCCAACGGATACGAGTCGGATCCCGGTGCGAAGCCGGACTACAGCAAGGGGCTCCTCCTCAAGCCGGACTCCAAGAAGGAATGGCAGCCCGGCGACGCCCAGCGTCCGTTCGACCGCGGGGACTGCTCGCGCGGTATGAGCATGACGTACTACGCCCCTCTCGATCAGCAGGGGCGAGCCACTGGCGCGTACGCCTGTCTCACCGCCGGTGGGTTCAACTACACCGACAAGAACGGGGACTCGGTGCTGGACGGGCCCGACACGCAGATCATGGGAAGCAACGCACCGTGGCCGCCCTCGGCCCCCGGGTTCGGGGACAGCCTCCCTCCGGGCTTCAAGCTGGGTAACGACCCCACGATGAACCGCGGCCACCTGCTGGCGCGTCAGCTCGGCGGCAGCGGCACGGACCGGCGCAATCTCGTCCCGCTGTACCGGAATGCCAATTCCCCGGTAATGTCCGGCGCGGAGCAGAAGATCGCAGATTCGATCGCGGCGGGTAATACCGTCTACTATTCGTCGATTCCGATCTACGAAAATTCCACCAACCCGATCCCGTTGGGTGTTACGATGACGGCCTACACTTCGACAGGAGTCCAGATAGTCAACCAGACAATCCTGAACAAGCCCTGACGAAGTCACAATCGGTCCATAGACCGCGTAAGGTCTATGGACCGTATAACTGAGTAAGCCGCGCGGAGGGGTGCACATGGAATGGGTCGATCGTCTGGTGGCGGAGACCGGTTGGGACGCCGAACCCGGCGAACCCGACTGGTCGGAAGCCGAACAGGTGCTGGGCACCCCTCTGCCGGCCGACTTCAAGGAACTGCGTCGCCGGTTTTCTGAGTGGGGCGCTTTCTGTGATCATGTCCTGCTGCTCAAGGCGCAGGGCGGGTCGGAATCGGTCCCCGCCAACCACGAGTCCTTGCTGAAAGCTGTCCGGGGAAACCCGGACAGTCGGCGAATGTTTGAGCCGTACGGAATCCTCGGGGCGGGCGAGGCCGAAAGCGGCAAGGGGTTGGTTCAGTGGGGCTATTCCTTCATCGAGGAGGAATATTACTGGCTGGCCGATACCGCGACGGATCCCTCGACCTGGCCGATCGTGGCCCGTGTTGATCCGCTAGAACCGTTCCAGCGATTCGACATGACCGCTTCGGAATTCGTCTACCGGGTCGTTGCGGACCTCGAGTTCTCGCCTTTCGGGATCGCGGGTTCCGTTAGCCCGCCTTACTACCGAACGTACTGACGTCTGACGTCCCGTTCGCATTCCACGGGTGGCAGCCCTCCGGCCGGGCCGTGCCTGCGTTGGTCTCACCCGCCGCCGCTCGCAGAGTGAAGCAGGCGCCGCAGGCCGGCCGCCGACGACGTGCCCGTGGCTCGGATCCTTTTCCGACGGCCCTGGTAGATCCGCCCCGTTGGGTCTCATCCAGCGGGGCGGAGTGCTGTGAGGGGTGGGATGCCGCGGGCGAGCGGTCTGCCGGTGAGTCAGGCATCGATGCGGGCCTGCTGGAGGATCTCGGGCTCGGCCTTCGGCCGGAGGGTGAGATTGCGGCCGGGGTTCGCACTCGTGCAGGAGGTCCGTAGCTCGCAGGGGCCGCTGTGGCGTTCGGCGAAGCGGACGCGGGTGACGGGGGTGCCGCGGTGGCTGTGCGCGTCCCGACACCGAACGCTGGTGTGGCCGCCGCGTCAGACGGCTTGGCGCTGATCCCAGTCGACGGTGAAATGGGTGCTTCCCAGTAGTCGCCGCTCCCCTGTTGCCGGTTGGTGTTCTTCCCGACCGGTCCCACGAGGGTGATGCGGTGATCACGGCCGGCGTGGTGGATCTGCTCGGCATCGACGTATCCGGCGTTCACCAGGTCCGGCAGCACCATACTGTCGGCCCCGCACTGGTCGCCGTGCGCGAGGCAGTGGACAACTCTCAGGAGCAGTACGGCCGTCGGAAGGTCAGCGTCGCGGACTTTCGGGTTTCGTGGTCGGCGGTAAGCGGAGTGGACTCGACTTCGGCCGGCGGCTCACATGGTCGAGCCGGATCGAGGGGCCCGGGCCGGGTGGGTGTCGCGATCGCTCCAGCGGTCGCGGCACCAACACCGGGGGCCCGGCAGGCCCCATGAGGAAGGTTCAGCAACAGCAGCGCCTGCGGCGAATGGATCGACCCGGATGAGTGCGGTCGTGAAATCGCCCGGAGTGTCGGACGCCCGGCGGGATGGGCCGAAATGCTCCTCACCGTCGACCGGGTCTCACCGGCCGGCCTGAAGGACCTATTGGAGCTGGTCGAGCGCGACTGTCCCGTCGTGGACGAGTTCATCGCAGGGGCGCGCGGCTACGCCGCTTCCCGCCGGCGGAAGCGTTGTACGCGCCTTGTGACTTCCCTGAGTGGCATGGGACACGCCGCCTGCCCGTGATGATCTCGGGGCTGCTTCCGCTGGGTCAAGTGGGGGAAGTGGTTCCGCGTTCCCCCATGTCGAGCCGAGGGGGGAACAGCCCATGAGTGAAGTGCGCGAACGCGTTCCGTGTGCGGTCGAGATGCGGACCTGCGCGGCCGCCTTCGTCTCGCGTGTCACCGCCCGGAACCGGCTTCCGCTGGACTACTCCGAGCGCAGCCTGCGAATCGTCGACTTCCTGATCGACGGGTTGCGGAAGGGAGGCGCGTGCCGGGAGGAAGCGCACGACACCCTCTTCGGGCTCGGCGCGTACGTGGGTGAGGTGCTCGTACGCCGTGCGGGGGCGCTGTGGTGGGACTTCGACGCCTCCCAGCGTGCCTACTTCGGCCAGCCCATCGGCGTACGTATGCCGGACGGGCGTGTGTGGAACCCCCTCGGCAAGGTTCTCAACCGCTTCGAGGTGGGCGGTCCCGAAGAGTCCCTGCAACTCTTCTACTTGACGCTGCACGGGCGGGCCCGGCGAGCCGCCCCCTGATGGCCGGCCCGGAGATCGTCGACGTCGCATACGGCGAAGGGTGGCACTCCGGGCGCGCAGCCGTGCTCGGACCGATCGACACCGCGCCGCGCGGGACGCCGCGGGGCTGCCGTACGCGGTGGTGCTGCGACAGCAGGGCAGCCCCGGGGTGATCGCCGCGCATGTGGCCAGGGAGCGTCACTACCTCGGGCTGTGGGTGTACGACACGCAGGGGCGGCGGTTCCTGGAGATGGACCTGCGGCGCCTGGCGGAGGACCGGCTCTTCCTCATTCACCAGCGCGGCTGGGCGTACAGGGACGACGACATGCCGGAGTTCGCGGCGGGCGCCGGGCGGGTGACGATCCAACTACTGCCGGACGGACGCGGTACCAGGACCGTCAAGCCACGGGGCGACAAGGGGGCTTGCTGCAGACGACCGCGCATGTGCCCGAGGAACGGCGATGGTTCCCGGTACCGGCTTTCGGGCGGTGGCAGGACATGCTCGCCGTGCTCGGCTTTCCGGGCGCCGACAGCTGTGAACTGCGCGAAGCCCCGGAGCTGCCCGAGGGCGAGCCGGCCCGGCCCAACTGGCGGGCACCGCAAGGAATGCGGCCCCGACATCTGAACGAACCGTTCACCGCGGGCGCCCGCTTCACGGCCGACGAGGCGTACACCGTCCGGGACCCGATCGAGGCCGGAACGCCGCACCTGCCCAGCGGGCGCCTGGTGGCACGCGACCCCACATACCTCGACCGCGAACGGGACGCCGGCTTCACCTTGCCGCCGGCACCTGGCAGTTACCGCGTGCAGCTGACCTCCGCCGGATACACGGCCGAGCATCTGGGCCGGACGCTCGTCATCGACGAGTGCACCGGGGTGCGTGTGCTGGTGTCCGAGCGGCCCGCGGTGAGCTGGGAGCCGGCGCTTGTGCCGGGACGGTCGGGCCGCGGGCCTCTGGAGGGAGAACGACCATGGCATCTCGATCGTCGACGCCCCGGCCACTGGCACCAACCTGATCGCCTACCCCAGCGGCCGCGGAGACGGCTCGTACCCCGTGTGGATCGGCCGGGACGCGGACGGCGAGGTCGCCTGTTTCGCGGCGGACATGCTGGTCCTGCACGAGGCGACCCTGGCCCGACCTGCTCGGGTCGCGGGGCGCTGGTCCGCCGTAACCCCCGAACAGCATGGTGCGGGACGGAGCGCCGTCGCCAGGTCCGGTTGGTACGCACCCCTGTGCCTCCGGCCGTCGGAATCGAGGCCGGTGGGAACGTCGTTGGCGCCGCCGGCGCGACTCTGCCCGGGCCAAGCCGGCGTCCGCAGAGGAGGAGGCCTCACAGCCGCTGCTCCGAGGCGGCCCCTTCCGGGCGCAAACGTCCTACGCCGGGGCCACGTTGACCACCTCGGGGACCGCATTGGCGCCGGGCGGAACGGTGATCCAGATCCGTCCGATGCGAACGTTCAGGCTCTGCCCGGGAATCTGGGTCGATGCGGTTACCGTGAACTCCAGGGCCTCGCCACCATCGTCGAGCGTCGCGCTCCTGACCGCGGTGGGGTTGATGTCGACCTCGTGCGCGGCCCCGTCGAGTTGCAGATCGATGATTACCCGCTGGTGAAGGTAAGGGACCTTGCCAGGCTCCATCAGTTCACGCTCGGAGCCGTAGGGCGTGTGCCAGTAGCCGTAGTCAGGTTCGGTCATTGCCTCGTCCCTCGCTCTGCATCAGATGTGGCGTCCGGACCGGAGACCCTCCGTGAGCCCTGCATGGCAGTGCGTGAGCTCCCAGTCGGCCCTTTTGGCAATCCTGGCCGCCGTCCAACGCCCAGGCCGGCCCTCGGACATGGAAGCATCGGCAGCTGATCGAGAAAGCCGCGATGCGCCACCACGCGAGACGAGCGACGACGGACGAGCGTGCCTGCCTGCGGACCGTCAACGCAGGTGAGCGGCACTCCAGTTGGTGATCAGGAGCCGCTTCGCTCGTGGTAGGAGCGGCGGGTGTGTTCCGTGTGGGTGCGCATCAGCTGGGCGGCCCGTTCATCGTCGCGGGCGGCGATCGCGGTGATCAGTTCGCGGTGTTCGATCCAGGACTGGCGTCCGCGCCGGCGGGCCACCGGGGTGTAGTACCAGCGGACCCGGCGGTCGACCTGGGCGGCGAGTTCGGCGAGGACCGCGTTGCCGGCCAGTTCCATGATCTTGGCGTGGAAGGCCGCGTTGAGGACGACGGCGCGGTCCACGTCGTCGGCGGCGACGGCCTGCTCGCCCTCGGCGCACAGCTCCTCCAGCGCGCCGACGCCCGGGGCGCCGGCGTGGGTGGCGGCCAGCCGGGCCGCCTCCGCCTCCAGCAGGGTACGGACGGTGAGGAGCTGGTCGGCCTCCTCCTCCGTCGGCTCGTGCACGAACGCGCCCTGTGCGGGCCGCAGATCGACCCAGCCCTCGGTGTTGAGCCGCTGCAGCGCCTCGCGCACCGGCTGCCGGGAGACACCGAGGTGACCGGCGAGCTCGCTCTCGACCAGATGCTGGCCGGGCTGCAGGGCGCGGGTGGTGATGAGCTCCAGCAGTGCCTCGTAGACGCGCTCGCGCAGCGGTCCGGGGCGTTCCAGCCTGGGCACCGCCCCCTGCGGCAGTCCGGTCGACAACATCGCGGTCCCCTCCTGGGCAGGTCTGGCTGTGCGGACCCTGGACGCTCAGTGACGATTGTCTTTTGTCTACAGTCTACGGTGCACAAAATCCAGACCTGTGTGCGCCCACTTCGCCGTTCAGGGGCAGCGTACGACCTGCCCGGCGTACGACAGATTGCCGCCGAAGCCGAACAGCAGCACCGGGTCGCCGGAGCCGAGCGCACCCTGCTCGAGCAGCTTGGAGAAGGCGAGCGGGATGCTGGCGGCCGAGGTGTTGCCGGACTCCGTGACATCGCGGGCGACCACGGCGTTGACGGCGCCCAGCTTCTCGGCCAGTGGTTCGATGATGCGCAGGTTGGCCTGGTGCAGGACGACACCGGCCAGGTCCGCGGGCGTCACGCCGGCCTTCTCGCAGGCGCGGCGGGCGATGGCCGGGAGCTGGGTGGTGGCCCAGCGGTAGACGCTCTGCCCCTCCTGCGCGAACCGCGGCGGGGTGCCCTCGATCCGCACGGCGTGCCCCATCTCCGGCACCGATCCCCACAGCACCGGCCCGATGCCCGGCTCCTGACCCGGCGGGCAGGCCTCGACGACGGCGGCCCCGGCCCCGTCGCCGACCAGGACGCAGGTGGTGCGGTCGCTCCAGTCGGTGACGTCGGACATCTTGTCGGCGCCGATGACCAGCGCACGGGTGGCCGCGCCCGCCCGGACGGTGTGGTCCGCGGTGGCCAGCGCGTGGGTGAACCCGGCGCACACCACGTTGACGTCCATCGCGGCCGGCTGCGGGATGCCGAGCCGGGCCGCGACCCGGGCGGCGGTGTTCGGGGAGCGGTCGATCGCCGTGGAGGTGGCGACGAGGACCAGGTCGATGTCGCCGGGGGCCAGACCGGCGGCGGCCAGGGCCTTGGCGACGGCGTGCGCGGCCAGCTCGTCGACCGGCTCGTCGGGTCCGGCGATGTGCCGGTTGCGGATGCCGACCCGGCTGCGGATCCACTCGTCGCTCGTGTCGACCATGCCGGCCAGGTCCTCGTTGGTGAGCACCCGGGCGGGCTGGTAGTGACCGATGGCGGCGATGCGCGAGCCGTTCATGGCGGGAGTCCCCTCGTGGCCGTGGGTAGCGGGATCCACCAGTCTGATCAGTGACCCACGGGTACGACGGCAGGTGAAGCCACAGGAATCGGGCGTCCGAGTTGTCGGCTTCCCTCAGACCCTCGGACGCCCGAGCACTCACCCCGTGAACAGCTGCGTCGCCTTGTGCACGAGTTCGTACACCCCGTAGGCGAGGGGCGCCCCCACCCACAGCCAGGCGAGGATGATCAGGCCGCGCCGGCTAGGCGGGCTGCTGTCGCTGGGCATCGGCGGCCTCCCTCTGGGCGGGGATGTGGTGGCGGGTGTGCACGGGACGGACGAGCTCGTTGGCGACGAAGCCGACGACGAGCAGGCCGATCATGATGCCGAACGACAGCCCGTACAGCGCCGGGCCGTGCTTCCCGGCCTCCTTCTGCCGGTCCGCGATCCAGTTGACGATCAGCGGCCCGAGCACGCCCGCGGTGGACCAGGCGGTGAGCAGCCGGCCGTGGATGGCGCCGACCTGGTAGGTGCCGAAGAGGTCCTTCAGATAGGCGGGGACGGTCGCGAACCCGCCGCCGTAGAAGGAGAGGATCACGAGGGCGCACAGGACGAACAGCGGCTTCGCCGAGTCCCCGAACAGCGCGATGAGCAGGTACATCAGCGCGCCGACGCCGAGGTAGCAGCGGTAGATGTTCTTGCGGCCGATCCGGTCGGAGGCGGACGACCAGCCGATCCGCCCGGCCATGTTGGCCGCCGACAGCAGCGCGACGAATCCGGCGGCCGCGGAGGCCGACACCGGCGTGGAGCTGTCCGCGAAGAAGTCCGTGATCATCGGGGCGGCCTTCTCCAGGATGCCGATGCCGGCGGTCACGTTCGTGCACAGCACGATCCACAGCAGCCAGAACTGCGGCGTGCGCACCGCGCTGCGGGCGGACACCTGCACGCCGTCGGCGGAGCTCGGCCCGCTCGCGCTCGCGCCGGGTGTGTCCGCGCGTGGCACGCGCACGAGGAGCACGCCGAGCGTCATGAACAGGGCGTACGACAGTCCGTGCACCAGGAACGCGAGGGCGATCCCGGAGTGGCCGGTGCCGAAGGAGGCGAGCATCTGCGCGGACCAGGGCGAGGCGATCAGGGCGCCGCCGCCGAAGCCCATGATGGCGATGCCGGTGGCCATGCCGGGCCGGTCCGGGAACCACTTGATCAGGGTGGAGACGGGCGAGATGTAGCCGATGCCGAGGCCGATCCCGCCGACGAAACCGTAGCCGAGGACGATCAGCCAGTACTGCTTCGTCTGGGCGCCGAGCGCGGAGATCAGAAAGCCGGAGGAGAAACAGACGAGGGCGACGGTCATGGCCCAGCGCGGCCCGTTGCGCTCCACGAGCGTGCCGCCGAACGCGGCGGACAGACCGAGCATCACGATCGCGAGCTGGAAGGGCAACGCGCTCTGGGTGCCGTCGAGATGGAGCGCGGATTCCAGCGGCGGTTTGAACACGCTCCAGGCGTAGGCCTGTCCGATGGACAGATGGACGGAGAGGGCGGCGGGCGGGACGAGCCAGCGGCTCCAGCCCGGGGGTGCGAGAGGGGGGCTCATGCCCGCGGACGGTAGGGCGAGCGGCGGGAGTTGAGAAGGGCACGGTCGACCGTATGCGGTGAACGGTATCCGGGAGGCGCTCAACGGTCGCCGCGCGAACCCTTGCTGAGCGGCATTCCATACTGTAGACAACAGGAAGACGCGATCGAGACCGTGGAGCACTACCACCGGCCGATCATCGACATCACCGGCACCCTGGATCTCCTCACCGACAACGGACGCGCAATGGCCCGCGTGATCGTCGCCATGGCCAACAAGCAGTCGCTGGCAGACACGGGTGATCTTGGTCGAGAACCCGTCTACCAGGAGCTTCGTCGTCGCGCATGCGTGTCCAGCACACGGTCAGCACCGCCGGCTCGGAAAGGGCTCAAGGCCAAAGAGCAGTCGACATCGCTCACAGGCAGGATGACGACCTCGAGCTTGTACTCCATTTGATCTGGTGCAGCACGGCGCAGCCCCGCCACCGAGCGTGCACGGCATGGACGATCCGCCCAGGAAAAGCGAGTGGACATGCCCTTCCGCGCCGGTCCCTCCGTCCGAATCTCAGCGAATGCACCAAACGATTCGTGATCACGGAATCGCGGCGGCCCCGGCACGGGAACTAGGATCGGTCCCAGAGCACAGATCACGGCGCTGTGAGGGGCTGACCCGGCCGGCCGGCCCGCAGGAGGTCCGCAATGGCGACGCTGCTGTCCGTGAACGTAGGCATGCCCAGAGACGTCCCCTGGCAGGGAAGGACTGTCCACACCGGAGCCTGGAAGGCCCCCGTCCAGGGCCCCCGCATGGTCCGGCGGCTGAACGTCGATGGAGACGGTCAAGGAGATCTGGCCGGGCATGGCGGCGAAATTCGAGCCGTTCTCGTCTACCAGTTGCAGTCCTATCAGTACTGGCAAAAGCAACTCGGTCGCGACGACCTGACCTTCGGGATCTTCGGGGAGAACTTCACTGTCGACGGTCTGCCCGACGACGAAGTGTCCATCGGCGACCGGTACCGCATCGGCGAAGCCGAATTCGAAGTCACCCAGCCGCGCGTCACCTGCTACCGGGTCGGCATGCGCCTGGGCGAACCGACCATGGCCTCCTTGCTGGTCGCCCACCACCGACCCGGCTTTTACCTGCGCGTCCTCACCGAGGGGCGCGTCGAAGCCGGCGATGAGATCAGCCTCATCCGCAAAGGTCCCGAACAACTCAGCGTTGCCGAGATCGACGCGCTGCTCTACCTCCCCGGTCGCGACCCCGCGAAGCTGCGTAAAGCGCTGAACATCCCCGCTCTCAGCCCCGGATGGCAGCAGTCCTTCCGCGAACTCGCCGCCGCCCAGCAGCCTAAACAGGAACCGGGATGGCCGGGCGAACGCGCCAGCTGCCAGCAGCCCAGACAAGAGCCGCAATGGCCGGGGTTCAAGACCATGCGCATCGCCCGCATCGTCCCTGAGACCCCCACCGTCTCGTCGATCTACCTCGCCGCCACTGATGGCACACCCTTGCCCGAAGCCCGTCCGGGCCAGTACCTGTCCATCCGCCTCGCCGTCGGCGATGCCGCCCCCGCAGTGCGCAGCTACTCACTCTCCTCCGCACGCACAGCCGACACCTACCGCATCAGCGTCAAGCACGAGCCCCACGGGAAAGTCAGCGGCTACATCCATGCCACGCTCCGCCCCGGGGACCTCGTGGACATCGCCAGCCCCCGCGGGACATTCGTACTCCAAGAAAGCACCCGCCCGATCCTCCTGATCTCCGCAGGGATCGGTGCCACCCCCGTGCTCGCCATGCTCCACCGACTCGCCGCCACAACAGACGCACGCCCTGTCTGGTGGATCCACACCGCCCACGACCGCGCCCACCACGCTTTCGCGGAGGAGAGCCACGCCCTTCTGGCGCAACTCCCCAACGCCCACGAGCACATCTATTACACCTCCGAAACCCCGCATCCCGGCGAGCTCTACATCACCCAGGGCCGCCCGACCGCACGATCACTCACGGCCATGGGCATCCCCACCGACGCCGACGCCTACCTGTGCGGACCACCCGCCTTCATGGACGACGTCGGTGGCTTCCTGCGCGATCATGGTCTGCGCCCCGAGCGGATCCATACGGAACAGTTCAGCGCCCTCCCGGCCATCAACCCCGGCGTCACCCCCACCGCCGTGGTGCGGCCGCACCAACCATCCGGTCCACCGGGCACCGGCCCCCTCATCACCTTCGCCCGCAGCGGCATCACGACCCCGTGGTCACCCGCCCACGCGTCCCTCCTCGATCTCGCCGAAGCCTGTGACATCCCCACCCGCTGGTCCTGCCGCACGGGCGTCTGCCACACCTGCATCACCCACCTTGTGTCAGGCGACATCACCTACACCACCCCACCCCTCGAACTCCCCGAAGCCGGCACCATCCTCGTCTGCTGCAGCGCGCCGGCCACCGAAGTCGTCCTCGACCTCTAGCCGGCCGGCAAAGGCACAGGCCGGGCCTGCGCATCACCGTCGCCGACCGCTTCCAAGACGGATAATTCGACGGCGAGTTCGCCGACCGTGGCTCGCGGACGCTGGTGCCGGCCTGCTCGCGCAGGGCGGAGCCGGGGATGGAGATCCGCACCGACACCGAGCGCGCCCGGCACAGCCGGAAGATCGTCCTGGAGCTGCTCGCCTCCTCGGTCGACTTGTCGACCACACCGGAGGTCGCCGGGTGGATCAAGGAGTACGACGCGAAGCCCGGCCGTTTCGGCCCCGACGCGGCCCGGGTGAACGAGGGACCGAGGATCGACAACGAGCTGTATGTGCGCGACTACGGCAAGTGCATCCCGTGCTACAAGTGCGTCGACGCCTGCGGCGACCAGTGGCAGAACTTCTTCGCGATCTCGGTCGCCGGGCGCGGTTTCGAGGCCCGGATCGCCGTCGAGCATGACGCTCCGCTCACCGACTCGGCCTGCGTGTACTGCGCGGGAACTGCGTCGAGGTGTGCCCGACCGGGGCGCTGGCGCCGAGGACGTAGTTCGACATGCGGGCGGCGGGCACCTGGGACGAGTCCCGGCAGACCCGGACGTCCACGGTGTGCGCGTACTGCGGAGTGGGCTGCACCCTCACGCTCCATGTGCAGGACAATGAGATCGTGAAGGTCACCTCGCCGCACCACAACCCGGTGACCCACGGCAATCTCTGCATCAAGGGCCGTTTCGGCTACCAGCACGTACAGAACCGGGGCTGATCAGGACATGGGACGAGTCACGGAACGACGCAAGGTCCTCCGCATCCGGGACGGGGCGCTCTCCACCCGGCCGGACACACTCGTCGCCGAGGAACCCCTGGAGATCCGCCTCAACGGCAAACCGCTCGCGATCACCATGCGCACACCGGGCGACGACTTCGCGCTGGCGGCGGGGTTCCTGGTCAGCGAGGGTGTGCTGGCGACCGCGGACGACCTGCAGAACATCGTCTACTGCGCGGGGGCGACGGCGGACGGCTCGAACACCTACAACGTGGTCGACGTGAAGACCGCGCCCGGCGTCGCCCTCCCGGACTTCACCCTGGAGCGGAACGTCTACACGTCCTCCTCGTGCGGCCTGTGCGGCAAGGCCAGCCTGGACGCCGTACGGACGACCGCGCGCTTCCCGATCGCCGACACTCCCCCGGTCCGGGTCACCCCGGAGCTGCTGGCGAGCCTCCCCGACCGGCTGCGGGCGGCCCAGCGGGTGTTCGACCGGACCGGGGGCCTGCACGCGGCGGCCCTGTTCACCGAGGACGGGGAGCTGCTGGACGTACGGGAGGACGTGGGCCGGCACAACGCGGTCGACAAGCTGGTCGGGCGGGCGCTGCAGAACGGCGGTCTGCCGCTGTCGCGGGTGATCCTCCTGGTGTCCGGGCGGGCGTCGTTCGAGCTGGCGCAGAAGGCGGTGATGGCGGGCATCCCGGTGCTGGCCGCGGTGTCGGCGCCGTCGTCGCTGGCGGTGGACCTGGCCGCGGAGACGGGTCTGACGCTGGTGGGGTTCCTGCGGGGCAGCTCGATGAACGTGTACGCGGGAGAGGACCGCATCGCCCTGCGAGAGGCGGCCGCCCAGGGCTGAGGCGCCTCCCCGCGGCACGGTGGCGGGGCCCGGGCCGGCGGGGGGCGCCCCCTGCGCCGCCGGGCCCCGCCTCAGCCGAGGGACTCCCCGGCTCCCCGGTCCGCCGCACCGGCAGCGACGCGGCGGAGGACCACCGGTTCGGTGGTGGTCGTGGACGGGGGCGGGACGCCGGTGTGAGGACTCAGGCGGGGGTGAGGCGTACGTCGGCGGCGGTCACCACCGTGCCGAGCCGGGGGAAGTCGAGCCGGACGGACGCCTCGTGCTCGGCGGCGGTGAAGGCGGCCATGGCGTCCTCGACGAAGACGAGGTCGTAGCCGAGGTCGGCGGCGGCGCGGGCGGTGGACTCGACGCCGAGGTTGGTGGCGATGCCGCCGACCGCCAGGGTGGTGACGCCGCGTTCGCGCAGCCGCTCGTCCAGGCCGGTGCCCTGGAAGGCGCCTATGGTCCGCTTGACCACCTCCAGGTCGCCGTGTCCGGCGAGGCCGGGCACGAGTGAGCTGCCGGGCGGCTGTTCGGCGAGCGAGGGGCGTTCGACCCGGACGAGGACGACGGGAGCGCCGGCGGTGCGGAAGGTGTGCGCCAACTCCTCTGCGGTGGCCAGCACTTCGGTGCCTTTGCGGGGTTCCAGGGGCAGCGCGACGATGCGTTCCATCAGGTCGACGAGGACCAGGGCGGTGCGCTGCGGGTCGAGGACGGGAGCTGCGGTCATGACGGAACGTTAGCCGCCGTCAGCCGTCCGTGCCGGAAATCCGGATCAACAGGCCCGTGAACTGATCGCGTTCGGCGGCTGACAGCGGGGCGAGGAGCACGTCGTTGGCCTCGCGGGCCGCCTTCTCGCAGCGCAGGAGGAGGCGGGCGCCGTCGTCGGTGAGGGTCACGGCGTTCTTGCGGCGGTCCCTGGGGTCGGGGGCGCGGAGGACATGGCCGGCGGACTGCAGGTCGTTGAGCACGCCGACCAGGTCCTTGGGGTCCAGGCCCACGCTGCGGCCGAGGTCGGCCTGGGCGACGGGCTGGAGGTCGCGGACGGCGGAGAGGACCACGTGGTGCCACATCCTCTGGCCCTCGGCCGCGAGCGCGTCGGCGACCAGGGCGCGGCCCCGGGCGGCGGCGCGGCCGAGGAGCCAACTGGGCAGGGAGCGGATCGCGGGCAGGGGTGCTTCGGCCATGCCGGCAGCCTAACCGAGAAATCGTTGGACCTCCCAACGAAACTCGGATACCGTTGGGACTCCCAACGAATTTTTGGGTGTTCCCACGCTCGACGCGCCGGGATGCACCCGGCCCTGGAGGTGTGTGCGATGCGTCGTGTCCGGTACGAATCCACCGGCGGCCCGCTGTTCCTGGAGGAGGCACCCGTCCCCGAGCCCGGCCCCGGCGAGCTGCTGGTGCGCTGCGCCGCGATCGGCGTCACCCTGCCCGTGGTCCGCAAGGTCACCGAGGCCGCCGAGCCGATCGCGCTGGGCGGCGAGATCGCCGGCGAGGTGGTGGCGGTCGGCGAGGGCGCGACCCGCTTCCGGCCGGGCGAACAGGTGACGGGGATGTGCTTCGGGCACGGGTACGCCGACTTCGCCCTGCTGCACGAGGCCATGACCTCCCCCGTACCGGACGGCGCCGACGCCGTGGACGCGATCGCGCTGGTGCGCAGCGGCCTGGTGGCGTATGGGGCGCTGGAGGCGGCGCGGCCGGCGCCGGGCGAGGCGGTCCTCGTCACGGCGGCGGCCAGCGGGATCGGCCACCTCGCCGTGCAGCTGGCGCGGGCGCGGGGCGCCGGGCGGGTGGTGGGGGCCGTGTCCGACCCGGGCAAGGCCGAGTTCGTCCGCTCGCTCGGCGCGGACGACTGTGTCCACTACGGCGACGACAGCTGGGGAGATCCCGTGGACTGCGTCCTGGACGCCGTCGGCGGTGCCCTGCTCACCCCCGCCCTCGCCGCCCTGGCCCCGCACGGCCGCCTCGTCGCCTACAGCTCGGGCGGCGGCACCATCCAGGCGTACGACCTGCTGGTGGGCGCCAAGTCGGTGATCGGCTTCCAGATGGCGCTGATCGCCCGAGGCCGGCCCGACCTGTACGAGCAGTGGCGCCGGGAGCTGTGGCGGCTGTTCGCCGAGGGGACCCTGAAACCCGCCGTGCACGCCGAGTTCGCCCTGGAGGACGCGGCGAAGGCGCACGAGACGATCGAGCGGCGGGCCAACCTCGGCAAGGTGGTGCTGCGCCCGTAGGCCCGGTGCGCGCTCCTTGTGCTGCACGCTTCTTGTGAGGCGCCCTGGCCCCAACTACCGTCTATGGGGCGCACGTTGGAGATGGGATGTCCGGATGTCCGGATGTCCGCCGACGAAGGGCAGGTCGCACATGCCGTCAGGTCTTCGCGCCCGTCTCAGAGCCGTACTCGCCACCGCCCTCACCACGGCGGCACTGCTCCTGGTGCCGCTCGCAAACCCTCACCCGGCACACGCCCAATCCCCCGCAGGCGGACCCGAGTTCACACAGCAGGTCCTCTTCAAGGCCTCCCAGGAACCCGGCTACGCCTGCTTCCGCATACCGGCGATCGTGAGGACGACCGACGGCACCCTGCTGGCATTCGCCGAGGGCCGGGTCCCCAACTGCGGGGACGCCGCCGACATCGACATCGTGCTCAGGCGCTCCACCGACGGCGGCCACACCTGGGGCCCGCTGCAGGTGGTCAACGAGGGCGCCGGTGACACGCACGGCAACCCGGCGCCGATCGTGGACCGCGCAACGGGCCGGGTCTGGCTCGCGGAGACGTACAACACCGGCCGTACCGACAGCGCCAGTTGCTCGATCCCCTGCGACCGCACCCCGCACCTCCAGTACAGCGACGACGACGGCCGGACCTGGTCCGTGCCGCGCGATCTGAGCCCGGAGATCCTGCCCGCCGACTGGAACTCCTGGTACGCGACCGGGCCCGCACACGGCATCCAGCTCACCCGGGGCCGCTACGCGGGCCGGCTGGTCTTCGGCGTCAACACCGAGACCTGGGACGGCAGCCGGGTCACCGCCAACCACGCGGCGCTGATCGTGAGCGACGACCACGGCGGCCACTGGCGGATCGGCGCCACCGACACCTGGCCGATCGCCGACGACGGCACCTTCCGGCAGAAGCCGTCCGAACTCGCCCTCGCCGAGCGCGGCGACGGCTCCATCCTGGTCAGCGCCCGGGAGCAGGACGGCACCGACCTCGGCCACCGCACCCAGGCCGTCAGCCGCGACGGCGGGGGCAGCTTCACCACGCCCTTCCACGACCTGCCCGACCTGTACGCCCCGCAAGTGCAGGGTTCCCTGCTGCGCCTCGGCGACCGCCTCCTGCTGGCCTGCCCCGCCGACCCCGACCGGCGGCGCACGATGATGATCCGCTCCTCCTACGACGGCGGCCGCACCTGGGACAGCGTGGACCGCGGCACGGTCGTCACCACGGACTGGTCCGGCTACTCCGACCTGGTGCGCGCCGACGCGGACACGGTGGGCCTGATCTACGAGGGCGGCGCGGTGGACGCGCGCGACGAGATCCGCTTCGCCCGCTTCACCGAGGACTGGCTCGCCCCGCGCCGCGGCCCCGACCCGGTCACCGCCGACCTCGCCCCGCACGCCCGCCCGGCCGCGGTGCTCGGCGGCGCCGAGGAGACGGCCGGGGTCTTCGGCGGCGCGCTGGAGTTCGACGGCACCGACGACGCCGTCCGTCTGCCCTTCCGTACCGGGCTGCCCCTGGGGACGAAGGACTTCACGGCCTCCCTGTGGTTCCGGTACACGGCCACGGCCGGGGAGCAGCCGCTGCTGTGGATGGGCGGTGTCGGCACCACCCAGCCGCAGGTGTGGGTGCGCGGGGAGCCGGCGAACAACCGGATACAGGGGCTGATCACGGTACGGGACGGGGCGATGGCGCCGCAGACCGCCTACGTCCGCACGGGCACCGCGTACAACGACGGCAGGTGGCATCACCTGGTGCTGCGCCGGGGCGGGGGGCGGCTGACGTTGTTCGTCGACGGTACGCAGACCTCCGTCGCCGACATACCGGGGTCGGTCAGCCGTAACTCCCCCTTCGGCGTGCACATCGGTCAGCGCATGGACAGCCGGGCCTTCTTCACCGGCGCCATCGACGAGGTGCACCTCTGGGACCGGGCCCTGACCGACGAGGAGCTGTCGGACCCGAAGGCGCTCAGGTCACCGAAGGACACGGTCCTGTGGCTGCCCCTGGACCATGTGAGCGGCTGACGCGCCGACACCGCCCGGGGCCTTTTCCGGGTCCCGGGCCCGGCGCCTGGCGATGACCGCGCACACCATCAGCTGCATCTGGTGGAAGAGCATCAGCGGCAGCACGGCGAGGGAGGCGTGCGCGCCGAAGAGGACACTGGCCATGGGCAGCCCGGAGGCGAGGGACTTCTTCGAGCCGGCGAACTGGATGGCGATCCGGTCCTCCCGGCGGAAGCCGAGCGCCCTGCCGCCGTACCAGGTCAGCAGGAGCATCACGGCGAGCAGGGCGGCCTCGACGGCGAGCAGCCCGCCGAGCCGGGCGGGGCTGACCTGGTGCCAGATGCCCCGGGTCATGCCCTCGCTGAAGGCGGTGTAGACGACCAGCAGGATCGAGCCGCGGTCGACCAGTCCGAGGACCTTCTTGTGCCGGGCGACGAAGCGGCCGATCCAGCGCCGCAGCACCTGTCCCGCGAGGAACGGCACCAGCAGCTGGAGCACGATCTTGACCAGTGAGTCGGCCGAGAACCCCCCGCCGCTGTTGCCGAGCAGTGCGGCCGCCAGCAGCGGGGTGAGGACGATGCCGACGAGGGAGGAGAAGGAGCCCGCGCAGATCGCCGCGGGGACGTTTCCGCGGGCGATCGAGGTGAAGGCGATGGACGACTGGATCGTGGACGGCACCAGCGTCAGGAAGAGCAGCCCCTGGTAGAGCGGCTGGGTCAGCAGCACCGGCACCAGGGCGCGCGCCGCCAGCCCGAACACCGGGAAGAGGACGAACGTGCAGACCAGCACGGTGACGTGGAGCCGCCAGTGGCGCAGTCCGTCCAGCGCCTCCCGGGTGGAGAGCCGGGCGCCGTAGAGGAAGAAGAGGAAGGCGATCGCGGCCGTCGACGCGCCCGAGGCCACGGCGGCGCCGGTGCCGTGCGCCGGGAACAGGGCGGCGAGCCCCACCGTCCCCAGCAGCAGGACGATGTAGGGGTCGATCGGCATCCAGCTCGGCCAGCGCAGGCGTTTCACGGTGCTCCGATTGCTCTCTTGCTTTCGTTCCGGTGCGGCCCCGCAGGGCCCCTCGTTCATCTTCCTCTGCGGAGGACCGATCGGGAATCCCGCATACCACTCTGACTGTCATCGAATTCCGCGATAACCTCGTACCGTGTACGACCCGACGCATCTGCGCACCTTTCTCGCGGTCGCCCAGACGCTGAGCTTCACGCAGGCCGCTCGCCGGCTGGGGCTGCGCCAGTCCACGGTCAGCCAGCATGTGCGCCGGCTGGAGGACGCGACCGGGCGGCAGCTGTTCACCCGGGACACCCATGCGGTGGAGCTCACCGAGGACGGCGAGGCGATGCTGGGCTTCGCCCGCCGGATCCTGCGGGTCCACGAGCAGGCGACGGCGTTCTTCACCGGCACCCGGGTGCGCGGCCGGCTGCGCTTCGGCGCGTCCGAGGACTTCGTGCTCACCCGGCTGCCGGAGATCCTGGAGGGCTTCCGCTACGACCATCCGGAGGTCGACCTGGAGCTGACCGTGGAGCTGTCCGGCACCCTGCACGAGCAGCTGGCCGCCGGGAAGCTGGACCTGGTCCTCGCCAAGCGGCGCCCGCAGGATCCGCGTGGCGAACTGGTCTGGCGCGACGACCTGGTGTGGATCGGCGCCGAGCGGCTGCGCCTGGACGCGGACCGGCCCGTCCCGCTGATCGTGTATCCCCCGCCGGGCATCACCCGGGCCCGCGCGCTGGAGGCGCTGGAGCGGGAGGGCCGTGCCTGGCGGATCGTGTGCACCAGCGGCAGCCTCAACGGGCTGATCGCGGCGGCCCGCGCCGGGCTCGGCGTGATGGCCCACTCCCGGCACCTGATCCCGCCCGGCCTCTTCCGCCTGCCGGACCGTGCCGGGCTGCCCGACCTCGGCAAGGTCGACTTCGTCCTCGTCCACGGCCGGCGCCGGGACACGGCGGAGGAAGCGGCGGACGCGCTGGCCGCGGCCGTCCTGGCGGGCGGGGAGCGACTGCGGCGGCGGGGTGGCTGAGGGCGGTCAGCGGGGAGACCGGCGGTGCTGCGGGCCGGCGCGGTGGCGGCGAGGTCGGACGGCCCGGCCGTGGCGGAGACCCAGGCCGTCTCCATGTGTGCGGTCAGGGCCTCGCCGACGGAGTGCAGGGCGGCTGGCGCGGCGCTGATTCACAGCGCGCGGCCGGCAGGGGTTCGTCCTCGGGTTCGATGCGGGCCGGGCCGGGATGGCGGGCGGTGCGGTGAACACCGTGCGGCAGCTCGGGTACGCGGTCGGCGTGGCCGTTCTCGGCACCGTGCTGTGGCGGGGAACGCGGGTACGGTCGCGGGCGCGCTGGTGCCGCTGCTCGTGCGGGCGGACCGGCCCGTGCGGCGGAGGGGCGCCTGGGCAGCGGCGGAGAAGGCGGAGGCGGGGAACGCGGTGTCGGATATGTGATGATCGGTATGATGTGCGCCGTAATCGCCGCGTACAGATTCGGTGGAGATTACGGCACCGAAACTTACTGACCCGTCAGTATTGTGTCCGGCCCTTCCCCATGTGCGGGCATTTTCCGGTCACCGCCCGGGGGAAACGTGAGGTTTGCTCGGTTTCCGACCCCCTCCCGCCCGGTGACGGCGTGGGGTAGCTTTCACCGCGCTGTGCCGAGCATCACGGGCCTGACCAAGCAGCGAGGATCGGGGAGCGAGGTTTGCGCGAGTTCACCAACCCGCCGCTCACGTCGGCACCGCCGGTGGGCGGTCTGGCCGACGCGGTCTTCGAGCATGCCCGGACGGACCCGGCACACGTCGCCCTCGGACGCAAGGACGCCTCCGGGCAGTGGCGGGAGGTGACCTCCGCCGAGTTCCGCGACGAGGTCATGGCCCTCGCCAAGGGCCTCCTCGCCCGCGGCATCCGCTTCGGCGACCGCGTCGCCATCATGTCCCGCACCCGCTACGAGTGGACCCTGTTCGACTTCGCCCTGTGGTCGATCGGCGCCCAGGTGGTGCCCGTCTACCCGACGTCCTCGGCCGAGCAGTGCTTCTGGATGCTGTACGACGCCGAGGTGTCCGCGGCGATCGTGGAGCACGAGGACCACGCGATGACCATCGCCACCGTCATCGACCGCCTCCCGCAGCTGCGGCAGCTGTGGCAGCTGGACTCCGGCTGTGTGCAGGAGCTGTACGACGCCGGGGCGCACCTGGACGACGACCTGGTTCACCGGCACCGGCAGGCGGTCACCCCGGACTCGGTCGCCACCATCATCTACACCTCGGGCACCACCGGCCGCCCCAAGGGCTGTGTCCTCTCGCACGCCAACTTCATGTACGAGGCGGACACGATGATCCAGCGGTGGCAGCCGGTGTTCCACACCAAGAAGGACGACGAGGCCTCCACCCTGCTGTTCCTGCCGCTCGCGCACGTCTTCGGGCGGATGGTGGAGGTCGCCGCGATCCGCGGCCGGGTCCGCTTCGGGCACCAGCCGCAGCTGAACGCCGCCGCCCTGCTGCCCGACCTGCAGGCGTTCAAACCGACCTTCATCCTCGCGGTGCCGTACATCTTCGAGAAGGTGTTCAACGCGGCCCGCCGGAAGGCGGAGAAGGAGGGCAAGTCGGGGCCGTTCGAGAAGGCGGTCGACATCGCGGTGAAGTACGCGGAGGCCGTGGAGGCCAGGGCGTGGGGCACCGGGCCCGGCCCGTCGGCGGGGCTGCGCATGCAGCACCAGTTCTTCGACAAGGTCGTCTACTCCAAGGTCCGCGCGGCGATGGGCGGCCGGATCCGCAACGCCATGTCCGGCGGTTCCGCGATGGACCGCCGGCTGGGCCTGTTCTTCGCGGGCGCCGGTGTGCAGATCTACGAGGGCTACGGCCTGACCGAGTCGACGGCCGCGGCGACCGCCAACCCGCCCGAGCGCACCCGCTACGGCACCGTCGGCCAGGCCATCCCCGGGGTGACCGTGCACATCGGTGACGACGGGGAGATCTGGCTGTACGGAGGAAACGTTTTCCAGGGCTATCTCAACAACCCGAAGGCCACCGACCAGACCCTGCACGACGGCTGGCTGGCCACAGGTGACCTCGGTTCGCTCGACGAGGACGGCTATCTGACCATCACCGGCCGCAAGAAGGAGATCCTGGTGACCTCCGGCGGCAAGAGCGTCTCCCCCGGTGTGCTGGAGGAGCGGGTCCGCGAGCATCCGCTGGTCAACCAGTGCATCGTCGTCGGCAACGACCGCCCCTACATCGCCGCCCTGGTCACCCTCGACCAGGAGGCCGTCGAGCACTGGCTGCAGATGCGCGGAAAGCCGAGGATGACCCCGGTCCAGCTGGTGCGCGACCCCGACCTGGAGACGGAGGTGCGGCGGGCGGTGGTCGCCGCCAACACCCTCGTCTCCCAGGCCGAGTCGATCCGTACCTTCCGCATCCTCGCGCAGCCGTTCACCGAGGAACACGGCCTGCTCACACCGTCGTTGAAGCTGAAGCGGAAGGCGATCGAGAAGGCGTACGACAACGAGGTCGAGGCCCTCTACCGGACGTGATCCTCCTGATGGAGCGTCAACTGATCGTCACCTTGAAGATCTTGTCGGACCCGGCGGCGGCACCTCCGTTGTTGTCGCAGTTGGTGGTGGACAGCCACAGCTGGTCGGCGCCCGGGACCTTGGTGACCGTACGGAGTCGGCCGTAGGCGCCGACGTAGTACGCGCTCGGTGTGCCGACGCTCTCGGTGTCGCCGTTGATGGGGATCCGCCACAGGCGTTCGCCGCGCAGGGACGCCATGTAGATCACGTTGCGGACGACGGCGATGCCGCTCGGCGAGGCCTCGGAGACGTTCCAGGTGGCCTTGGGGTTCGTCATGCCGGCGACGTTGCAGCTGCCCTCGCAGGTGGGCCAGCCGTAGTCGGCGCCGGGCTTGATGAGGTTGAGCTCGTCCTTGGAGCTGTTGCCGAACTCCGCCTCCCAGAGTCGGCCGTTGCGGTCGAAGGCGAGACCCTGCGGGTTGCGGTGGCCGTACGAGTAGACGTAGTTGCCGAACGGGTTGCCGGGGGCCGGCCTGCCGTCGGTGGTCATGCGCAGGATCTTGCCGTTGAGGGAGTTCTTGTCCTGCGCGAGGTCGGGCTGCTGGGCCTCGCCGGTGGAGACGTACAGGTAGCCGTCGGGGCCGAAGGCGAGGCGGCCGCCGTTGTGGTAGCGGTTCTTCTTGATGCCCTGCAGCAGCACCTTGTAGTCGCTGAGCGTCGTGCCGTCGTAGGTCATGCGGACGACCCGGTTGCCCTCGGCGGCGGTGTGCATGAAGTACACGTAGTGGTTGCTCTCCCACTTGGGATCGACGGCGACGCCGAGCAGACCGCCCTCGCCGTTGGTGGTGACGGCGTTGGGAACCGTGCCCACCTGCGTTTTCGTGCCGCTCTTGGTCAGCTTCCAGACCCGGAAGGCGTCCCGCTCGGTGACCAGGGCGGACTGGCCGTCGGGCATCCAGTAGGTGCCCCAGGGGATGGTCCAGCCGGTGGAGAGGGTGGCGATGGAGGACGGGACACCGCCGTCGGTGGCGCAGGCGCTGGTGGTGAAGGTGACCGTGTTGCTGGGCGCGGAGACATTGCCGGCGGCGTCACGGGCGACGACGTTCAGGCTGTACGGGCTGTCGCAGGCGAGCCCGGTGAGCGTGGTGGACGTTCCGCTGGTGACGGTCTTGTAGACGGTGGTGTCGCTGCGCACGTCGTAGGCGGTGACCGCGCGGTCGTCGGTCGAGGCGCCCCAGGTGAGGTCGACCGTGTTCGAGGTGACACCGGCGGTGTGCAGGGTGCCGGGCGCGGTCGGCGGTGTGGTGTCGGAGCTCGGCTTGGTGGTGCAGTCGACGACCGGGCTGGCGGGCGAGGTGTTGCCCGCCGCGTCACGGGCGATGACCGTGAGGTCGTAGGTGGTGTTCGGGGCGAGCCCGGTCAGTGTCTTCGAGGTCGCGTCGCCCGGCGCCTCGCCGATCTTGTTGCCGTGCTCGTAGAGGTCGTACGCCGCGACACCCACGTCGTCGGTCGAGGCGCCCCAGGAAAGGGTCAGGTGGTCCTCGCCGATGTCCGAGCAGGAGGGCTGCCCGGGGCGGGTGGGGGCCTGGGTGTCGCTCGGCGTGCCGAGGCTCAGGCGGTCGAGGTTGGGGCCGCCGTTGGCCGTCGTGGCCGTCGCCCGGATCCTGTTGCTGCCCGCCTTCAGGGTGACGTTGACGGACTTGGCGGCCCAGGTGTTCCAGTCCGCCGTGGCCGGGAAGGAGACGGCGGGCGCGACGACGGTGCCGTTGACGGAGAGGTCCATCGGCCGGTCGGCTGTGGTGCCGTTGGCGTACCGCAGACTGACCGAGGCCGGGCCGGCGGAGGCCGCGCTGACCG
Source organism: Streptomyces sp. NPDC001153 (assembly GCF_053598315.1). Classification (NCBI taxonomy): domain Bacteria; kingdom Bacillati; phylum Actinomycetota; class Actinomycetes; order Kitasatosporales; family Streptomycetaceae; genus Streptomyces; species Streptomyces sp. NPDC001153. The sequence continues at coordinate 87,081 of NZ_JBSFJZ010000009.1, read as the reverse complement.
TGAACTCCACGTAGGAGCCCGTGACGTTGGTGTAGTCGACGAATCCGGTGCCTGTGTAGCCGGTGTGGTTGGTGGCGACGGCACCCTGGGAGATCAGGGCGTCCTCGGCCTGGTAGTCGGTGGCCGCGAGGGCGGTGCCCTGGCCCAGGCCGGACAGGGGCAGTGCGAGGACGGCGGCGAGACCGTACGGCAGAACTCTCTTCAGATGCATGGGTGTTTCCCCTTGTTTCCCCTCAGCCCGCGTACTGGGTGAAGACCTTGAGGTAGTCGTACGGCTGCTGCGACACGCCGCTGCAGGAGTCGCCGTCGGTGCCGGCGCCGCAGGGGCGGTCGCGGTTGGCGGACCAGTAGGTGAGCCGCGCGATGTGGTGCTGCCGGGCGTAGGCGAGCATGGTCCGGAAGTCGGCGACGCGGACGCGCTCACCGGAGTCGTCGGTCTTTCCGTTCATCGACGACAGGCCGATGCGGGCGTAGGCGGTGGCGTCGTCGTAGCCGTAGGCCGCCTTGACCCGGGCCTTGAGGCCCTCCATGGCCTGCGTGGTGAGGGTGCCCATGTTCGTGGTGCCGCCGCCGAAGTCGAACGGCATGACGCACCAGACGTCGTTCGCCAGGCCGGACCTGGCCGCGCGCTGGATCATGTCGACGCCGGTGGCGTCGGGGCCGCTGGTGGTGGTACCGAAGGTGATGACCGTCTTCAGGCCGGGGTTGTTCGCCTTCACGGTCTTCAGGGCGTCCACGACACGCTGGCGGACGGTGGCGTTCGACCACTCGGTGTTCTCGATGTCGATGTCGAGCGCCCGCAGCCGGTACGCGCTGATGACCTTCTGGTACGCGGACGCCAGCCTGGCCGCGCTGGAGCACTTCTCCCCCAGCTTGGCGCCGCTCCAGCCGCCGACGGAGACGATCACGTCGCCGCCCGCGGACCGGATGCGGTCGATCGCGGCCTGGTCGCTGCCGCCGGTCAGCGGCCGGCTGCCGTCCCACTTGGGGTTGCAGGTGCCGTCGGACAGGACGAAGGCGAGGGTGAACCACTTGACGCCGGTCGCCGACATCACCTGGGCCGGGTCCGGCGGGCTGCCCCAGCCGAGGTACTCGTACGGGGCGACGGCCATGCCGGGGGACGCCGCGAGCGCCGTGGCGGGGGCGGTGGGCCTGACCCGGACGAGCCGGGTCTCGCCGGGGCGGAGGGTCGCGCTGTAGGAGCCGGCGACCGTGCCCTTGTCGGAGCCGGACCACAGGTCGGTGACGTCACCGGAGCCGGTGAAGCCGACCTGGGACCAGTTCACGGTGACCGTGGCGCTGCCCGAGGTTCCGCTGTTGAACAGGGCCACCACGTAGTCCCCGTCGCTCTCCCGCTTGCTCCAGGCCTGCTTGACACCGCTGTTCACGATCCGTTTCGCCGCGACCCCGTCCTGGTCCACGCCGATCAGCCGGTCGTTGGTGAGCATCGCCTTGTCGACCGGGTCGAGGTGGGTCAGGTCGGTGCCCAGCAGCAGCGGTGCCGCCGCCATCGACCACAGGGTGAACTGGGATCGGCGCTGGTCGGCGGTGAGTCCCGCCTGGTCGCCGTTGCCGATCTCCAGGGAGTCCAGGTCGTTCCAGCCGCCGGGCCCGGCGTACGGCTGCCAGGCGGCGGCCGAGTCGAAGCGGGTGGAGACGTGCGACCAGTTCGTGAGCGGATAACCGCTTCCGTTGGGGCCGGGCCCGCAGTAGCACTCGACGTCGCCCTGGGTGCGCCAGCTGTTGGCGAGCGCGCGCCAGGTGGTGGCGTGGTCGAGGGGGAGGTTGTTGGACAGGGCGAAGGTGATGGGCCGCCCGGTGGCGCGCAGGGCCTTGTCCCAGGCCTGGACGTCGGGGACGTCCTGGCTGCCCACGCCGTCGATCTTCAGGTAGTCGACGCCCCATGAAGCGAACTGCCTGGCCCAGGAGTTGACGAACTCCTGGGCGCCGGGCTTCGCGTAGTCGAGGTAGTACATGTTCTTGCAGTTGTAGTTCTTCTCGGTCTTCGAGGTGTCCGCGATGTCCTGCGCGTGGTACGGCGTGCCCTCGATCGGGGTGTTCTTCAGCACGGCGTTCTTCGCGATGCCGGGGGTGACGTAGAAGCCGAATTTCAGCCCCTTGGCATGGACGTAGTCGGCGAGGGCCTTGATGCCGCCCGGGAACTTGGCGGTGTCCACGGTCCAGCGGCCGTAGGAGTCGACGACGAACCCGTTGGTGTCGCATTTCTGCCAGAAGTCGTCGAGGTTGACCTGGACGAATCCGTGGTCCCGCAGGCCGCTCGACGCCAGCGCGTCGGCCTGTGCCCTGATCTTCGCCTCGGTCGGCTGCCTGCGCACGAAACTCCAGCTGCTCCAGCCCATGGTGGGGCGCGAGGACTGCCCGTTGCCGGAAGACGGGGTGTAAGTGGCCGCCGGCGTGGCGTACGACGTGCCGATCCAGGCCTCGTCGATCCGCAGCCGCTGGTAGCGGGTGGTGTCGCTGGAGGCCGCCCAGGTGGTGTCGACCTCGAGGCGGACGTAGCGGGCCGTGGTGCCGGGCAGGTCGATGCCCTGGATGCCGCGGGCGCTGGGGAGCTGACCGGTGTTCACCGGGCTGCCCCAGGTCCTGCCGTCATCGCTGAGGTAGACCTTGTAGCCCTTGATCCGCGCGGACTGTTCGGTGGCGGAGCGGGCGTAGGCGACGGAGTCCTCACGCTGGTTGAGCCCGATGTACTGCACCTTCTTCGCCGCGCCGAGGTCGAAGGTGAGGGTGACCGGCAGCGTCTTGTCGTTGTCCCAGTAGGTGAGGTAGTCGCCGTCCCCGGCGGCGGAGCCGGGGTGGCCGCTCGCGGACGTGCTCGCGGTGACCTTGACGCCGGTCGCGATGCCCTGGCGGCCCGCCGTGATCACCTTGAAGACGGTGTCGTACGGGTCCCAGCCGCCGAGGCCGGTGAGAGTGAGCACGCCGCCGGACTGCGACCAGGAAACCGGGGCGCCGGTGCGGAGGTTGGTGACCGAGGCGATGCGGTAGCCGTTGTCGCGGATGCGCAGGGCGCTGGTGCTCGGCGGGGTCAGGACGTGGAGGTACTGCCGGTTCGGGTCGTCCTTGGCGATGGTGGTGACGCCGTGGGCGCCGTCGTTCCAGAAGCCGGGTTTGAGGCCGCCGTACATGTAGCCGCCGCCATCGGTGCCGTGCAGGGACTCCCAGATCTTGTCGAGGTAGGAGTTCGCGAAGTTGTTGAAGTCCGCCTGGTTCGTGGGGAACTTCCCGTTGACCTGGGCGGTCTCCGCCATGAGCGCCTTCACCGAGGAGCCGGCGTTGGTGATCAGCCGGCCGAGGGTGAGCATCTTGTCGACGGTCGGGTTCGAGCCGTCGTACCACCAGGCGCCGGTCGACGGCAGCTTGAAGTCGGCCTCGGTCAACCGGGGTTGGGCGGTGTAGATCGCCTGCGGGTAGTCGTAGGCGGGCGTCATTCCCGTCTTCTGCTCATTGCTGATCATGTCCATGATCGGCGTGTCTTCGTTGTTGTTGCTGAGCGTGTAGTTCGGGCGCTTCTGATAGATCTGCGCGTAGAGGTTGTGGCTCTCCCAGTACGCGTTGTCGTTGTCGATCCAGAAGCCGCCGAGGTCCGGGTAGCGGTCCATGACCTCGAAGAAGTTGTCGTACGAGAACTGCCCGAAGCCGTCGCGGGTGGTCAGGTCGATGTTCTTGCCCTTGTAGGCGGAGTAGGCGGCCGAGTCGAGCCACTCATGGCCGCCCTCGTCGTGCCACTGGGGGTCGTCGGTCATGTAGAGGATGACCTTCATGCCCTTGGCCTTGGCGGCGTTGATCAGCTCGCCGAGGAAGTCCCGTTTGGTGGAGCAGGAGCCGGGGATCTTCGACGGCCACGGGCGGGCGTAGCCGAGCCGGCTGTGGAACGTCGCCAGCACGATGTACTGCGTGTGCAGTTTGCGCGCCTCGTTCACCCAGTAGTCCGGCGTCCAGCCGCCGCTGGTGACGTCCTTCTCCCAGGCGGTGCAGCTGGTGTGGGCGGGGGCGGTGCGCAGGCCCCAGTGCAGGAACAGGCCGCCGACGGACGCGCGGAGGAAGGCCTGGCGGGGGTTCTCGACGTCGCGCGGGCGGACCGGGGCGGCACAGTTCTGGCTGGATCCGGTGGCCGAGACGCGCAGGGCACCGCCGCCGGTGGCGTGGCTGTCGCTGACGCAGTAGCCGGTGACGGACTGGAAACCGAGGTCGTGAGGTGAGTGGCCGCCCTTCTGTGCTGTGAACCGGGTCAACCGGATGCCGCTCGCCGCGTTGGCGATGAAGGCGGGACGGCCGTCGTCCGCCGCGAACTTCACGGAGCTGTCGGTGAAGGTGACACCGTCGGCGTTGTGCAGATACCAGCCGTACGCCGGCCGCGTCCCGATGCTCTTCGGGTTGTAGTCCTTCGGGTCGTTGCTCGGCACACCGGTGGACAGGGTGCCGTTCCCACCCGGGACGGTGATGTTGACGTTGTTGAAGGTGATGTCGCTGATGCGGTGGCCGTCCTCGCCCCACAGGGTCGGACTGAAGGACGGGCTGTTGCCGGTGGCCGTGATGTTGTCGTAGGAGACGTTGCTGATCGAGCCGACACCGGGACTGTTTCCGCACCGTTTGCGCGTGCCGATCTTCTCCATGATCGGCGAGTGCACGTTCGTCATGGTGATGTCGCGGTAGTGGACGTCGGAGATCTTCGCACCGTCCATGGAGACCATGCCGAGCCCGGACTTGTCGGCGCCTTCGATGCGGATGTTCTCGAACCGGTAGTCGGAGAAGTCACCGCAGGTCTCGGAACCGAACATCAGGGCGTTGCAGCAGCGCGCCGACAGCACGGAATCACTCACGCGCACATGGCCGCTCGGGAGTTTGGCGCCGAGGGCGTAGTCGCTCTTGAAGACCAGGGCGTCGTCGTTGGCGGCGATGTGCGCGTTGGTGATCGTGACGTTGGTGGTGGAGATGACGTTCCAGCCGTCGCGGTCGCTCGCGGTGTCGATGGTGAGGTGGTCGGAGACGACGTTCGTGCAGCCGTTGATCAGCGCGGCGAAGTGGCCCCCGCGGCGCAGGGTGAGTCCGTCGCCGAGCCGGAGTCCGTCGCAGCGGGTCAGCGACAGGATCTTGTCGGCCTGGCCGGACTTCGGGTTGCCCGTGATCAGGTTGCCGGCGCCGTCGATGACCCCGTCGCCGGTGAAACCGATGTCGGTCAGCCGGTCGCCGTAGATCATCGCGTCGTGGAAGTGGCTGTGCCCGTAGTCCTGGTACTTGTCGTTCGGGTTGGACTCTGGCGGGTCGTAGGTGCCGGCGGAGGAGCCCTGGAGGGTGGCGCCCTTGTCGACCTGGAGCGTCACATGGCTCTTCATGTGGATGGTGTTCGGGGACTTGTATGTGCCGGCCGGGAAGCGGACGGTGCCGCCGCCGGCCGCGTTGGCCGCGGTGATGGCCTTGTCGATGGCGGGGGTGTCGTTGGCCGAGCCGTCGCCCTTGGCGCCGTAGTCGCGCACGTCGTACACGGTTGCCGGGCGGGGCGTGGCAGGGTGCGGGGCCGCGAGGGCGGCGGGGTGGCTGAGGCCGAGGACGACGGCGAGGACGCACAGGACGATCGCCGCCGCCCGTCTCGGGTCGGCGATGGCGGGTTTCACGAGGTCCGCTCCTCTAGGCGAGTTGGTAGCCGCGGAGGTTGGTGAGCAGCAGGTAGGTGTCCTGCAGGGATCCGGAGGTGTCACCGAGGGAGCGGTAGATGCCCCACTTGGGCCGCACCCGGTCGGCGAGGAAGGTGTCGACACCGGACCTGGACCTGTCGACGACGGTGGTGGAACCGCTCTTGAGGATCCAGCGGACGGAACCGGCCGAGCCGTTGCCGACCTTGATCTGGAAGTCGACGTCGGTCCATGTGTCGTGCAGTGGATCGAGGTTCGTACGGCCGACGAGGATGTCGTCGACGGCGAGCCGCAGTTCGATGGTCTGTACGCCGTTCACGCGCCGCAGCGACTGCACGACGATCGGCGAGGTCCCGGCGCCGGGCTGCTTCATCTGCATGATGTGGGTGAAGGTGGTCGTCGCCTTCAGCGTGCTCGGGATGTACATCGAGTACGTGAGCCGCCAGGACTGGCCCTCGGTCCACTTCAGATAGCTGTCGGCGCCGGTGCGCAGCCCGGTGACCTCCTGGCGCTGGCGGTCGGTGGAGGTGTCCCGGTCGACCGTGTGCATGTTGAAGCGCCAGTTGTCGCCGGTGGCGAAGATGTGCGGATGGCCGGCCGGGTGGGAGTGCGCGCGGTCGTCCTCGACGGTCTCGAAGGCGCCGAGCCCGTCGGTGCGCGCCGACGGCGACCACTTCAGCTGCCAGGAGGCGGCGTGGGCCTCGGTGACCGGCAGGCCGGTCACGGCTGCGGCGGCGCCGCCGAGCGCGGCACCCAGCACAGCCCTTCTGGACGTGCTCATGACACTGAATCACCTCGCAGTTGCTCGTTCATGATCAGGAAGGCCCCGAGCCCGTGGAAGTCGTTGGTGGCTCGGGTGCGGCCGACGTAGTACGCGTAGTCGCCGACGTCGGTGCCGACGGAGATGTCGGCGAGGTTCGTACGGCCGTCCGCTCCGACCGACAGCCGGGCGAGCACGCCCTGGTATCCGCGCCGGGCGACCGCGTCGAAGTGCGGGTCCAGGTAGCCCTGTCGGACGCCGCGGGAGAGGGCGTAGGCGAACATGCTGGAGCAGGAGGTCTCGGTCCAGTTGTCCGGCCGGGAGCCCTTGTCCATCACCTGGAACCAGCGTCCGGACGCCGGGTCCTGGTACTTCTCCAGCGCCGAGGCCAGCGTCCGGAGGGTGCCGAGCAGTTGGGGACGCCGGGGCTGGTCGGCGGGGATCGCGTCGAGGACGTTCACCAGCGCCATGGCGTACCAGCCGACGGCACGGCACCAGTGCTCCGGGGCGAGTCCGGTGGCCGGGTCGGCCCAGCTCGCCGACCTGGACTCGTCGTAGGCGTGGCGCAACAGGCCGTTCGCCACCTGGAGATGACCGCCGTAGACGAACAACTGCTGGGCGGCCTCGCCGTTCGTGTAGGCGCTGTCGCCGAACTCCCTGCCGTACTCGACCAGGAACGGGTTCACCATGTACGCGCCGTCCGCCCACAGTTGGTGGGCCCGGCTGCTGGTGTCGGCGTGCCAGAAGCCGCCGTCGGAGGTGCGTGGATAGCTGTTCAGGCGGTCGCGGATCTTCCGCGCGGCCTTGCGGTAGCGGTCCTGGCCGGTCTCGTGGTGCAGGATCACCAGCAGCCGGCCCGCCTCCATGCTGTCGAGGCTGTTGAAGGACTGGGCGATCGTGCCGTCGCTGTGCACGAAGCGGTCGACATAGGCCTTGATGTAGGCGAGCAGGCGGGGATCGTGGGTGCGCCGGTAGACGAGGTACTGGCCGTAGAGGTACAGGCCCACGGGGTAGGACCAGCCGCCGATGGTGGCCGGTGTGTAGCGCGCCATGGTGGAGTCCACGACGGCCGTCGACCAGTCACGGGCGGCGGCGGGGCGGGGCACGGGCGCCGGGGCGGCGCTCGCCGGGGGCACGGCGGCGGGCAGCGCGACCAGGCCGGCGGTGGCGAGCGTCGCCGCGGTCAGCGCGGCCCGCAGACGTCGGCGTCTCATGGTCCTCCTTCTGGGTAGGCGTACGCGGTCGGACGAGCGGCGCCGGCGCAGCCGTGCACCGCCGCGCCGACGTGACGACGGTCGGTCCGGGACGTTTCGGCAGGCGGGGTCGGCGGGGGTCGCGTCGCCGGACAGCGCGACCCGCAGACGTCGGCACATCAACGTCCTCCCCCTCGGTAGACGTACACGGGCGAATCAGCGGCGCCCGCGGCGCCGTGCACCACCGCGACGACGAGACGGCGGTCCGAGGCCCGCCGGCAGCCAGGGTCGGCGGGGCTCGCGTCGCCGGACAGCGCGACCCGCAGACGTCGGCACATCAACGTCCTCCCCCTCGGTAGACGTACACGGGCGGATCAGCGGCGTCGGCGGTGCCGTGCACCGCCGCGTCGACGAGACGGCGGTCCGGGGCGTGCCGGCAGGCGGGGTCGGTGCGGGTGGCGTCGCCGGTCAGGGCGTATGCCTGGCAGCGGCAGCCGCCGTGGTCGACCGTGCGCAGGGCGCAGGCACGGCACGGTTCGGGCATCCAGGACTCGCCCCGGAAGGCGTTGAAAGCCCTCGACTCCCGCCAGATCCAGGCCAGTTCGCGGTGGGTCACGTTCGGCGGGTCCAGGCCGGGCAGGGTGCCGGCCGCGGGGCAGGGCAGCACCGTGCCGTCCGGGGCGACGGTGAGCGAGACGGCACCCCAGCCGCCCATGCAGGGTTTGGCCGTGGCGTCCACCAGGTCGGGGGCCACCCAGACCAACTCCAGTGTGTCGCCGAGTCGGTCACGCCAGTGGGCCACTCGGTCGCGGGCGCGTTCGACCTGGGCGGGTGTGGGCAGCAGCGCGGCGCGGTTGCGGGCCGCCCAGCCGTGGTACTGGGTGTTCGCCAGCTCGATCCGGTCGGCACCCCAGTCGAGCGCGAGCCGGACCAGGCAGTCGAGGTCGTCCAGGTTGCCGCGGTGCAGCACGGCGTTCAGCCCGAGCGGCAGTCCGGCCTCGCGGACCAGTCGGGCGGCGCGTTCCTTCGCGGTGAACGACCGTGCTCCCGCGATGCGTTCCGCGGCTGCGCGGTCCGCGTGCTGCACCGACAGCTGCACACTGCGCAGCCCGGCCCCGGTCAGCTCGGCCAGCCGCCGCTCACCGAGGCCCACACCGCTGGTGACGAGCTGGGTGTACAGGCCCGCACCGTCGGCGGCGGCGACCAGGTCGGGCAGGTCGCGCCGCAGCAGCGGCTCGCCGCCGGACAGATGGGTGTGGACGACACCGAGCGCACCCGCCTGCCGGAAGACCTCCGACCACTGCACAGTGGTCAACTCGGCCGACCGGCCGACCAGTTCGAGCGGGTTGGAGCAGTAGCCGCAGCGCAGCGGGCAGGCGTGGGTGAGCTCGGCGAGCAGGGCCCAGGGAGGGCCGCAAGGAGCGGGAGGTGCGGTCACCTGAGCCAGCCCTCCTTCCGTAACCGGTCCAGAAACGCGGGGACTTCGGTGGCGACGGGCGCGGCGGGGTGCCGTAGGGCCAGCTCCGCGACGACGGCGGACACGTTCCGCAGGCCGTCGCACAGCCGGAGCACACCGCCCGCACTTCCGTCGAGCACCACCACCCGCTCCGGCAGCAGCAACAGGTCGGTGTCCCGCACCGGGTCGTGCCGCAGCACCACACCGCGGGCGAGGACGGGGCGCCACGACGTGGCCGGCGGGGCCGACGACGCCGCTGTCATGGGTCGCTCCGGTCCACCGCGTCCAGCAGGGCCCACAGCACCTCGCACTTGAACTCAAGTGCTGTGACGGCCCGTTGCTGCTCCTCGCGGGTGCGGGCCCGGGCGAGGACCAGGGCGAGGGCCTGCTCGGCGTCCCGGGCGCCCTGGGTGACACGGGTGCGGAAGTAGGCGAGGCCCGCCGGGTCGATCCACGGGTAGTGGCGTTCGAAGGCGGCGATGCGGGTGCGCATCAGGTCCGGGGCGGACAACTCGGTCAGGGAGGCCGCGACGGCGTCCAGCACCGGGCGCCGCCGGCAGAAGGTGACGTACCCCTCCACCGCGAACCGCACCCCGGGCGGCACCCGGGAGGTGTCCCACAGCTCCTCGCGAGCCAGGCCGGCCGCCTCGCCGAGCCGTAACCAGCGCTCGATACCGCCCCCCGCGGCGTCGGTACCGTCCTGGTCGTGGATGCGGCGCAGCCAGGCGCGGCGCTCCTCGGGCCGGTCGAGCTTCGCGAGGATCAGCGCGTCCTTGACGGGGATGTGCCGCTGGTAGTGGAAGCGGGCGGCGATCCAGCGGCGCAGTTCGGCGGGGGTCAGTTCGCCGCGGTGCATCCGCTGGTTGAAGGGGTGCCGGTCGTGGTAGCGCGTCGCGGTGACCGCGCGCAGCCGTTCGGTGAACCCGTCGGCCGGCCAGGCGGCGCGGCCGTCGAGTTCCGGTGGTGCCGCGGTCATGCGGCCGGGAGCGGCTCGGGCGGACGGCGGTCGGCGAGCGCGTACGCGGTCACCTCCAGCGCGGTCTCCACGACGTGGTAACCAGGGCTTTTCCAGAGCTTTTCATCCGATGTCTGGGGGCCGGAGTGGTGTGTCGAGGCAGACAGGGAAGGGCTCTCGTTCATGTGCGTACTCTCTTTCCTGAGGGGAGTCTCAGAAGGAGGCCGGAGGCCGGAAGGAAGACGCGGCCTGGTCAGGGCCGTTCACATGTATGTACCGGGTTCAGCGACACGTCCGGTGGCGCGATACAGAGTTGCGGGACTGGAGAGCTCCGGTCAATGGTCCGGACCGAAAACGTCGGATGCGTTTCCGGCCAATCTCCGTTCGGGCACTGACTGACCGGTCAGTAGAGGCGGGTCGCGCGTCAGGAATGCATCGCGGCGTGTGATCGTTGACGATAGGAAGTACCACCTGTCGACAACCGAAGGATCAAGAGGCTCGTGAGCAGCAAGGTCCCCCCGATCATCCTCAACAACGGCGTCGAGATGCCCCAGCTGGGCTACGGCGTGTGGCAGGTGCCGGACGACGAGGCCGAGCGGGCCGTCGCCACGGCGCTGGAGGCCGGGTACCGCAGCATCGACACCGCGGCCATCTACGGCAACGAAGAGGGCACCGGCAAGGCGATCGCCGCCTCCGGCCTGCCCCGCGAGGACGTCTTCGTCACCACCAAGCTCTGGAACAGCGACCAGGGGTACGACTCCACACTGCGCGCGTTCGACGCGTCGCTCGAGAAGCTGGGTCTCGACTACGTCGACCTGTACCTGATCCACTGGCCGCTGCCGGCCCGCGGCACGTCGACCGACAGCTACAAGGCGTTCGAGAAGCTGCTGTCGGACAAGCGGGTCCGCGCCATCGGCGTGTCCAACTTCCTTCCCGAGCACCTCGAGCGGCTGATCTCCGAGACCTCCGTCATCCCCGCGGTCAACCAGATCGAGCTGCACCCGCATCTGCAGCAGCCCGCCGCCCGCGAGTTCCACGCCGAGCAGGGCATCGCGACCGAGGCCTGGTCGCCGCTCGGCCAGGGCAAGGGCCTGCTGGAGGTGCCGGCGATCGTCGCCATCGCGCAGAAGCACGGCCGCACTCCGGCCCAGGTCGTGCTGCGCTGGCACATCCAGCTCGGCAACATCGTGATCCCGAAGTCCGTGACGCCGTCCCGGATCAGGGAGAACATCGAGGTCTTCGACTTCAGCCTCGACGACGAGGACCTCGCGGCGATCCGCGCCCTCAACGAGGACCGGCGCCTGGGCCCCGACCCGGCCATCTTCGACATGGGCTGACACCCGTCACTTCCGGCCCGGGCTGACCCCGCCGTCTCGGGGGTGGGGCCCCGGCCCCATCGCCATGAGTCTGGACCGACACCCACCGCGCACCACCCGGCCGCGCGTCCCGAACGCGCGCCGGGGCGGGCGGCCGCGTGCGGTCCGGGGACGGCCACCCGGCGCGCCACGCGCCTGACCCACTACACGCAAGCACCTGACCTGCGCCGCCTCGAACCACACGGACGTGCGCGCCCCATACCGGATCACGCGCCCGCACCACGCGGCCCACCAAGCGCCTGACCAGCGGCGCAGCCCGGCCCAAACCGCTGCGCGCACCCCAGCTCGGATCACATCACGCGCCCGCGCCACCCGGCGCCTCGCGCGCGCCGGTCCGGACTGCGACCCCACGCAGGCCCAGCCACGCCCACCCTGCCGCGCCGCCTACCGCGCGTCGGCGCGGCGGCGGGTTCAGTCGCCCCGCACGTCCGCGTGGACGACCTCGAACTCCTCCAGGGCGACGACGCTCACATGCGCCTTGGCCGCGCTCTCGCGCCGGATGACCGCCTGTCCGGCCCGGGACGCGGCGAGCGACACGCGGTCGGCGAAGAGGGTGCCCGCCATGCCGCGGCCGCGGTCACGGTCCAGGAAGAGAGCCGCGCCGGCGAATCCGGGCAGGACCTCCAGCCGGGGCAGCACACCGGCGTGGAAGGTGTCGGTGGCGAGGTCCGCGTCCGCCGGGTCGAACTCGAGCCGGGTGACCCGCAGGCCGCCGCCGATGAGGGGCCGGTGCGCGCGGTGGAACACGACGGCCTCGTAGTTCTCGACCGCGACGGTCCCCGCGAAGGGCTGCAGCAGCTCCGGCCGCCGGGCGCTCATCACCTCGTCGCTGTTGCGGCGCGCGTCGGCGGACTCCCACCAGCTGACCGTGAGCAGTTTGCCGAGCTCACGGTCGACGAAGACACCCGCGCCCCGATAGCCGGGCCGCTCCTCCAGCAGGTCGTGCCCCCGCGTGTTCAGGGCCCCCACGGCCGTGCCCAGCTGCGCCGGATCGCCGGTCGCGTACACCGTGCGTACGAACATGCGCCTCGCCTCCCGGAGCGGTGACCCTGCCGACCGACGCGGCAGACATATCAGGAAAAGTGGTCCTCTTCAGTTTTGCCACGGTCTCAAATCCCCGCAATACGCACAGCTTTCGGGAGCTCGCAACCGGAGGCTTGACGAGGACATGCACAGGGGTCCACGGTGTACGGCACCTGGTAAGGAAACTTTCCTAACAGAAGGGCCCCCCACAGTGCGCCTTCGAAACCTGACCCTTGCCGCGGCCTCCGGAGCCGCCCTGCTCGCCGCCGGAGTGCTGCCCGCGCACGCGTCCGCCGGCCCGGCGGCGCGGACCGCTCCCGCCTCCGCTCAGGAGGGCTCGGTCAGCGCGGCCGATCTGCTCGCCAAGGTGAAGTCCTGTTCGCAGATATCGAACGGCAAGTACAAGACCGACGACGAGACGTCGGCCACGGTCCCCGTGTGCGGCAAGAACGGCGCGGTGTTCTGGAAAGCCGACATGGACATCGACTGCGACGGCCAGCGCACCACCAACTGCAACGAGAACCGCGACCCCTGGTACCAGAACGACACCGCCTTCCACCAGTCCGACGGCAAGCCGCTGAAGGCGGAATCGCTCCCGTACATCGTCGTCCCCAGCTCCAGCAGCATCTGGAACTACTCCAGCGCCGGCATCAAGGGCGGCGGCGTGGTCGCGGTCATCTACAACAACAAGGTGGAGTACGCCGTCGTCGGCGACACCGGCCCCACGAAGATCATCGGCGAGGCGTCGTACGCCACCGCCAAGGCGCTCGGCATCGATCCAGACCCGAAGACCGGCGGCGCCGACTCGGGCGTGACCTACATCCTGTTCAAGAACTCCAAGGTCTCCCCCATCGAGAGCCACAGCGCCGCGGTCTCTCTCGGGGACCAGCTGGCCAAGCAGTTCATCGCGAACAACTGACCAGCGCCGTACGTCAGTTGGGCTGACCCAGCGGGCGTACGACCACGGTGTTGACGTCGACTCCGGCCGGCTGCCGGATCGCCCAGACCACCGAGTCGGCGATCTGGTCGGCGGTCAGCAGGTGTCCCGGGGGAAGGCTGCCAAGGCCGTCCCAGAACGGGGTCTCCACCCGGCCGGGGGCGACCAGCGTCACACCGATCCCGAACTCCGTGACCTGGCGCCGGGTGTTCTCGGCGAGCCCGGTGACCGCCCACTTGGTGGCGCCGTAGAGATTGCCCGGGGTGTTCACGAAACCGGCGACGCTGCCGACGAGGACGATCCGGCCGCGGGTCTCCTTCAGCGCCTCGACGGTGGCACGGATGAGCAGAGCGGGGCCGAGGACGTTGGTGAGCACCATCTCGGTCCAGCCGGCCGGGTCGCCGTCGGCGACGGTGTCATGGGTGGCGTAGCCGGCGTTGGCGACGACCGTGTCCAGCCGGCCGTATGCCTTGAGCGTACGGTCGACGGCATCCTGCACGTCGTCGAATGCCGCCGCGTCACCGGCGACCGTCATCAGCTCCTCGGGATCGCCGAGCCCGTCGGCGAAGTCCCGCAGCCGGGCCTCCGTACGGCCGGTGACGGTGACGCGGTGGCCCGCGGCCAGCAGCTGCCGGGTGACGGCGGCGCCGATGCCGGTGGCGCCACCGGTGACGAGTGCGACCGGAGAGTCGTTCATGTGCGGTCCCCCTGTGTGTCGGTGAGTCCGCAGTGCATCACTTGGAGAGCCCTCGAAGTCAAGTGCCGTCGCAGGTACGGCGGTACGGCACCGACGGGGGGTGGCGGTGCCAGGCGGCGGGACCGGCACTCCGGGGGCGGGATGACGTGCCGCCCACGACCACGACCCCCGGCGCCGCATGCCCGCCCGGCTCGCGCGGCTCGGCAGGCCGCCCCGCCCGGGCATGCCGAGCCGCGGCGGGTCACACCGGCCGTACCGCTCGGTGCAGCGTGTGGGCCGCCAGGACGAACACGTCGGGCCGCCGGTGGAGGCTCGCGGGGTCGGCCGGGTCGAGGAGACGGTCGAGGGTGGCGCGGTCCTCGGCGTCCAGGGCGTCGGCGTGGATGTCCCGGGTGCGGGTCAGCCACCCGACGACGAAGGCGCGGGCCCGGTCCGGCACGGGGGCGGGGATGTCGAGGAGGAAGCTGCGGGTGCCGGTGTGCTTCAGTCCGGCCGCGGTCAGCAGGGCGGGCCAGTCCTCGGTCTCGGGAACCGCGCCGGGCAGTTCGGCGCGCATCCGTGCGAAGCGGTCCTCCTGGGCCGCGTCGAGGCGGGCCTGGAGTCCGGGGCGGCCGAAGCCGATGTCACGGGGCAGATAGCGGCTGGGCAGGCCACCCTCCAGGATGGCCAGGGTGCCGCCGGGGGCGAGCCGGGCGGCGAACGCGGCCAGCGCGGCCTTCTGGTCGCCGAGGTGGTGCAGGCTGCGACTGGCCCACAGCAGGTCCGCCGGATAGTCCAACTCCGCCAGGGATTCCGGCAGTTCACCGACGAGGGTGTCGAAGCGGTCGGCGAAGCCCTGACGGGCGGCCCGGGCCTGGGCACGCTCCAGAAGCGGTGCGGAGGCGTCGGCGGCGACCACCCGCGCGCCGGGGAACGTCTCCGCCATCAGGCAGGCGATCACTCCGGGCCCGCTGCCCGCGTCCACGATCAGCCCCGGCTCGGTCACCTCCTGGCCCAGCCAGGCCAGGGCGCGCGCGTACACCGGGGCGCACACCTCGGCCTCCGCCTCCAGCAGCGCCGCCAGCGCGCCCCAGTCGACGTCGCCGCCGTGGGTGTGACCTTGGGCGTGACCATGGCCGTGCTGTGTGGGGTGCACGTGGTGGGCCTGGTGGTCATGTGCCATGTCGCTCAGCCTCTCGCTCGGATGCGGCCAGAGTGCGACGGCGCACGGGGAGATGCCACTTTCCTTGCCGGTGCCGCAAAAAAGGTGCCGGCGGTACTCGCGACACGGACGCGGACATCCACCCGGCCGCCGCACGGCGTTTGTCTCACGGCAGGTTCCTCAAGATCGCCTGGGCTTTGCCGACAGCGGCCTTGCTCTGCCGGTATGCCTCTTCGAGAGCGGTCCGGTTCTTCTGGATCAGGTGTTTCTGGACGCGGATGTCGATCGCGCGGACCGTGGGAATGTAGTGGGTCCTCTGCTTGCAGACGGCGTCCGCGACGGCGGTCGCCTTCTCCAGCTCGGAGGGAACATGGGGGTTGCGGTGGGGGTTCTGTTCGAACTCCCTCTCCCTTCGCTTGGGGTCGTTGCGGGCATCGGAGGGCTTGGCGTAGTGGTAGCCGCGCGCTTTCATGCACGCCGACCAGGCGCGGTCCGCCGCCTTCCACTCGTTCGTCTTCTCGCCCTCGGTGATGCCTTCTCCCTCCACGTCCAGCACCGGGTTCCGGCGGTCCTGGGGCCGGAAGCCGTACAGGATACGGTCTGCCTGGCCGAGACAGCCGTGCTTGGGGACGGTGTGCCCGTTGATGGTGTCGTTGTTGCGCAGGTACTCGAACTCGCCGGTCAGGGCGACGTACTGCGGCAGGGTCCACTTCCGGTCGACGGTCTTCCGGCCGGCTTTCCACTCCGCGTACGCGCCCTGGTAGCCGTGGACGGCCGCCTGCTTGGGGTCGCTGACGCCGTACCGGTCGGTGTCGGTCGTGAAGATCATGGCGACCAGCACGCCGGCCTGCTGCGGAGGCATCGGCCACGCCGGGGGCGGGTCGAGGCTCAGCGTGCGAAGCGCGGGGAATCCCAGGTCGCTCATGCAGGAACGCGCCAGGGCCCAGCGTGCCCTGTCGATGGTTTCGTCGTCCGCCTTGGTCAGTTGGTAGCGGTCGACGGGAAAGGCCGGGGCATCAGCGGAGCCGGCCGGCTCTTCGTGCTGCCGGGAGGCCGGCTGCCGTCCGCCGCACGCGGTGACGAGGGCGAACACTGCGACGGCTGCTGCGGCGAGAGGAGTGGTCTGGCGCATCCGGACAGCCCACCAGGTGCAGACCAACCGAGGCTATGGCGGAGGCCACACCTCCGGCCCCTGGGCGTTTGCCCGTCAGGCCCCGGGAGCTGCGGGTCAGTACCGAAGGCCGACCTCATCGCTTCAGCGGGTGGACGGCGTGTACCCGCCGGTGGGGCGCGCGATCCGCCGGGGCCTTTGCCGGTGGGGCCCGGGCCCCGGCGGAGGTCACCGGGTCAGGGCAGCGGCGGATACGCGTTCTGCATCAGCTGCTGGAACTGGGCGGAGAACCAATGCCCGGCCAGCGGCGCGTTCGGCAGCGCACCGGTGGGGTTGTTGCCGTTGCGGGCGTTGCCGCCGTACGTCGGGTCGCACATCCGGTCGAAGCCCTTGCCCTCGTCGTTGGCGATGGCGGTGCTGGACCCGTCGGACTCCCCCGGCGGCTTGGCCCACACATAGGCGTCGATGCCGGCGGCCGGGGCCGCGGTCGGCCGTTCGCCGAGGCCGGCGCCGCTCTGGTTGCACCAGTTCCCGACGTGGATGCGCCGGTCGGTGCGGCCGCCGTTGACGTAGTCGTCCACGGAGGTCAGCGGGCCCGAGCCGGTGGGCCGGGCGGTGCCGCCCCAGCCGTTGCGGGAGGTGTCGACCAGCATGCCGATGCCGGAGTCGAACCCGGCCGCGACGAGCTTGTCCCGCAGACCGAGGGCGTACGACTGCTCGTCCGCGTACTGGTTCCAGTCCACCCACTTCGACTGGCGCACGGTCGTGCCGTTCACCGTGTCGGTGACCTTGAAGTACGGCTCCTTGGTGGCGCTGTAGTTGGCGGTGTTGACGATGAAGCCGGCCACGTCGTTCACGCTCGCGCCGTTCGTCGTCGCGACCTTGTGGAACTCCTGCACCGTCGGGCCCAGGTTGGTGTCCCAGCCGAGCCAGCCGTGGTGGCCGGCGTCCACGTAGTTGTAGACGTTGGGGATGGCGCCGAGCTTCTCCAGGGCGTAGGAGATCCCCTTCTCGTAGTTGCCGTTGTTCTTCATGGTCACGCAGGCGTCGGTGCTGGTGTTGGTGCCGCCGGCGTTGGTGACCAGGTTGGGCAGCGAGTCGGGCTCGATGACGGTGGCGATCCTCA
The DNA here is from genome assembly GCF_053598315.1 of Streptomyces sp. NPDC001153. Classification (NCBI taxonomy): domain Bacteria; kingdom Bacillati; phylum Actinomycetota; class Actinomycetes; order Kitasatosporales; family Streptomycetaceae; genus Streptomyces; species Streptomyces sp. NPDC001153. The sequence goes on along the minus strand of NZ_JBSFJZ010000009.1, from coordinate 69,652 downwards.
GGGACGCGTAGGCCGGGTCGGAGAGGATGGAGGCGATCGGGTCGATGTACTGCGACTTGTACCTGTCGATGTCGTCGGGACCGAGTTCGCCGTTGGAGGCGAGGGCGGCGCAGTCGCGTCCGGGAAGATCGTAGATGACCAGCTGGACGACCAGGTCGCCGGAGCCCTTCTGCTTCAGGGCCGCGTCGAGGTGGTCACGCAGGCCCATGCCGCCGCTCACGCCGTTGATCGCGGCGATCCGGTCGAGCCACACGGCGGTGGGCTGGTTCGAGACGCGGCTGCCGCCCGGCTCGGCGGCGGCCTTGGCCGACCACTCGGGATTCACATAGACCTTGGCCCCGGCGTAGGGATTGTCGACCCGGCTGCCGGTGCCGCCGCCACCCGTTCCGCCGCCACCCGTTCCGCCACCGCCGGTTCCTCCGCCGCCCGTTCCGCCGCCGTCGTCGACGTTGCAGGTGACGCCGTCGAGGGTGAACGTGCCGGGCACGGCGTTGGTGCCGCTGTAGGAGGCGTTGAAGCCGAAGCCGACCGAACCGCCGTTCGCCAGTGAGCCGTTGTAGCTCGCGTTGGCGGCGGTGACATCGGCACCGCTCTGGCTGATCTGCGCGTTCCAGCCGCTGGTGACCTTCTGGTTGCCGGCGTAGGTCCACTTCAGGGACCAACTGGACTTCGCCGCACCGTTGTTGGTGACGGTGACGGCGGCGGTGAAGCCGGTGTCCCACTGGTTCTGCACGGTGTAGGCCACGGTGCAGGGGACGGCCTCGGTGGCGGCGCCGGCCGGTGCCGCCAGCAGTGCCGTCCCGGACGTCCCGGTGAGCAGCGCCAGGGCGGCGAACAGCGAGGTTCTGGTAGGACTCATGAGTGAGGTTCCTTCTGTCGTCCGTGGTGTCTACGGGTTCAGGGCGCGCAGGTGGTCGCGCAGCCCGATGCCGTACGTGGTGGGTGTGCCGTCGTAGGCGGAGATCAGGGACGGGCCCGAGGAGCAGTCCCAGGTGTTCCAGGTCCAGCCCAGATAGGACAGGTTCCGGTCGTCGAACCACTTCATGACCTGGTCGACGAACGCGTGCGAGCAGGTGTTCTCACCGATCTCGCCGGCGATCAGCGGCACCTGGGCGGCGACCGGGGCGAGGGTGGAGTTCCAGCAGCTCTCGTTCGAGCAGGTGTTGAAGTTGTAGCCGTGGTAGGCGGCGGTCAGATTGCCGGCCGGGTCGGTGGGCCTGTACGTCAGCCACTGGCCGAGGTCGTTGGAGTAGGCCAGACCGCCGGCCATGATGACGTTCTTGGCCCCGGCACCCCGGATGCTGTCCACGAGATCCTGCATGCCGGCGACCTCGTACGGGATCCCGGGGCAGGCCCCGCCGTCCCGCCAGCACTTCCAGGCGTCGGCCGTGCCGGCGGTGGCCCGGTCCGGATAGGGCTCGTTGAACAGGTCGAACACCGGGGCCGGGTCGTCCTTGAAGGTGCCGGCCACCGACGCCCAGAACGACGGGCTGTACTGCATGTCGGGCATCGGCTTCTGGCAGGTGGCGTGGACGTCGGAGCAGCCGGCCGAGTTGCCGGTGTACTGGCCGTAGGACCAGTGCAGGTCGAGGATCGGGGTCAGGCCGTGGGCCTCGACGCGGGCCACCAGGTCCTTGACGGCGGCTATGTAATGGGCGCCTCCGTACTCGGGTTTGACGGTGGAGAGGCCCAGCCAGCACTCCTCGTTGAGCGGGATGCGCACGGCGTCGGCCTTCCAGTCGGCGATCGCCTGGATGGCCGCGTCGTCGACCGGGCCGTCCCAGATGCCGTGGCCCTGGACGCACATGAACTCGCCGCCGGAGCGGTTGACGCCGAGGAGGCGGTGGCCCTTGCCGTCGGCGTCCACGAGCCTGTTCCCGGAGACGTGCAGGGCGGGGGCGGTGCCACCGGAGGACGGGGGCGGTGTGGTCGGCGGCGGGGTCGGCTCGGGGTCCGCGTTGCAGGTGGTGCCGTTGAGCTTGAACACCGTGGGGGCGGTGTTGGACCCCGACCAGGAGGCGAGGAAGCCGGCGGTGACGCTCGCGCCGGTGCCGAGGGAACCGTTGTAGCTCTCGTTCCCGGCGGTCACGGTGGTGCCGGACTGGGACCACTCGGCGTTCCAGCCCTGGGTGACCTTCTGGCCGTCGGCGAAGTCGAAGCCGATCCGCCAACTGCTCAGCGAGGCCTGGTTGTTGGTGATTCTCACCGTCCCCTGGAAGCCGCCGGCCCACTGGTTGGTGACGGAGTACTCCACCGTGCACGCGGGCGTGGCTCCCCGGGCCGACACCACGGGGACGACCGTGCTCCCCACGAGCGCGGCCGCACCGGCGGTGGCTAAAAGTACTGAACGCGGGGGGTGTCGCATGAGCGACTCCTTGCAGATGGGCGCGCCGTGACGGGCGCGTCGACTGACTGGAACCGCTCCCACTGGTGCGAAGGAAGGTAGCGCCAAGAGGCGTTGCTGCACAGGGGAGTTGCTGACTTTTCCTCAACCGTCCGCGTCGAATCATTTCGACTCTTCGCGCACCTTGACCGCTCACGGGGTCGTCTCCACTATGGGAGCGCTCCCACTGGTTCAAGCCTTGACTTCTCCCGAGGACGCTCTCCCGAGCGACAAGCCCGCAAGGAGGAACCAGCACATGGATCCCGGACGTAAGAGCAGAGCCGGGCGGCGGCTTTGAACCGCCGTGGCGGCCGCGTTCGCCCTGCCCCTGTCGATGCTCGCCACCGGCGCCACGACCGCGCACGCGGCGTCCGTGCAGTGCAGCGTCGACTACAGGACCAACGACGCTCGCTCACGCCTACACGGGCAACCAGACGCCGTCGAACGGCTGGAACGGCACCTGGTCCCAGTCCGGCAGGACCGTCACCGTGAAGAACGCCTTGCACAACGGCACGATCGCCGCGGGCGCGGCCGTCTCCACCGGTGCGCAGTTCAAACGCCACGGCCAAGGCGGTCCTCGACAAGTGGGTCGCCCGACACCTGGAACCCCTCAAGTCCGGGCAGCAACAGCGGACTTCACGTCACCGTGGCCGACTACGGCGCCAAATCCGGCGACGCGACTGCGAAGTCCACCGCGAAGGCGCTGCTGGACGGCATGTCGAACAACTCCCGGGACAGCGTGTACGTGCCGAGCGGCTGGAGCGGCACGATGCCGAACGGCGACCCGGTCAACTCCTCGGCCACGTTCACCTCGATCCGGTCCTTCTAGCAAGCACGACCCGGCCTGGTCGAAGATCGAGGCCTGCCTCAAGGGCGGCGCCGCGCCCAGCTTCACCTATCACCGGTTCTGGGCCCAGGCGGACATCGCCCTGGCCATGGGCTCGTAGGCGGAGCTTGTGGAGTAGGCCGACCGTAACCGCACCTCCCACGGCGAAGATTTCGCCGTCAGCCCGCCTCCGTCTTCCGGAACGCGCGCACCGCGAACACCGGGTCCGGGCGGGGGCGGTCCTGGTCCGGGAGACGGGACAGGCTCGCGGCGAACTCCTCGGTGCGCGGCTCGCCCGGTGGCAGCAGGGTGAACCAGCCGCGGCGCAGGTCGGCGATGGTGGCGCGGGGGCTGCGGCCCTGGCCGACGCCGGGGAACGCGGTGGCACCGGCCGGCCGGAGCCCGTGGTGGACGGCGTACGCGGTGACGGTGGCGGCGGCGTCCTGTGCGGGGCGGCGCGGACGGGGGGCGAGGACGGCGTCGATGTCGCTGCCGACGTCGTGCGCCGCGGCCTTGTCGACGGTGGTGACGTAGACCCCGCCGGGCCGCAGCACCCGGGCGCACTCGGCGACGATCCGGCGGACGTCCTCGGCGTCCTGCAGCAGGTGCAGCAGCCAGATGCTGGTGAGGGCGTGGAAGGTGCCGGTGCGAAACGGCAGCCGGCGGCTGTCGGCCCGTACGATCGCGCCCGGCAGTCGCGCGCCCGCCCTGCGCACCATGGCGGCGGTGAGGTCGGCGCCGGTCACCCGCAGCGCGGGACGGCCGGCGGCCAGCCGGCGGGTGACGATGCCGGTGCCGCAGGCCACGTCGAGCAGGCGGCCCGGCCCCTCGGGGATCAGGCCGAGCACCGCCCGCGTGGCCGCCGCGGCGCGGGCCTCGCCGCCCCGGGACGCGTCATAGGCGTCGGCTTCCTTCTCGTAGTCGAGCACGCCCCTCAGTGTGCGTGGTGACCTGGGGCGATGTCCTCCACCCTGCGGGCGAGCGCGAAGTCGTTCGCGGTGAGCGCGCCGCCCGCGCTGTGTGTCTGGACGCTGAGGGAGACGGTGTTGTAGCCGAGGGTGAGGTCTGAGTGGTGGTCCAGTTCGTCCTGGACGGCGGCGATGTGCATGACGAGCGCCGCCGCCGCGACATGCGAGCCGAGGCGGTAGGAGCGGGTGAGCCGGCCGGCGTCGTCGACCGACCAGCCGGGCAGCTCGGCGAGCCGGTCCTCGATCTCCTTCTGCGACAGCGGTTCGACGGCCATGGCCTCGGTCCTTCCCGATGATGCGGCACGGACTCCCAGCCTGCCACAGCCGTACCAGCCCGGCTCGGTTCGATCACGCCGGCCCGAACAGCCATCCGCGGACCCGCACCGCGCCGAGGTCGTCGGCGAGCACGGCGATCCTGGCCCGGCCCTCCACCCGCTGGACCCACTCGTGCGGCAGGGCATGGTCGCCGTACTGCGCGCCGAGGAGGTTTCCGCAGATGGCGCCGGTGGAGTCGCTGTCGCCGGAGTGGTTGACCGCCATCAGCAGCTTGGTCTCGACGCGGCCCGGATACAGCGCGCAGAAGACGGCGATGGCCAGCGCCTCCTCGGCCACCCAGCCCGCGCCGAGCCTCTCGACACGCTCCGGCGGCGCCACCTGGTGGTCCCCGGCCTCGGTGACGGCGCGCTCCAGGGCCTCGGTCGTCTCCTCGTGGCCCGGGTAGCCGGCCAGCAACCGCATCGCACGCAGGACCGCGCCCTTCATGGAGTCCCCGGCGACGAGATTGGCGACGATCGCGGCCAGCGTGCCGGCCGCGTAGTAGCCGGTGGGGTGGCCGTGGGTGATCTGGGCGGCGCGGGCCGCCATCTGGAAGGCGACGTGGTCGTACTGGGCGATGAGGCCGAAGGGGGCCGAGCGCATCACCGCGCCGCAGCCCTTGGAGCCGGGATTGGCCTCGCCCGGCCGGCCCTCGAGAGGCAGCCACCGGCCGGGGGTGTACCGCTGGGCGACGCCGGACAGGCAGGCGTTGCCGGGGGCGCGGCGGGCGTACAGCCACGGCTCGGTGACCAGGCCGTGCGCAGGGCCGGCCGGCAACGGCCCGGTTTCCGGTCCGGGCTGGGACTGGGTGTGCAGCCAGCGTTCATACGCCTGGAGCATCATCTCGGGCCAACGGTCGGAGATGTCCCCCATTCTTCTGCGGTCGTGGCGTTCCCCCTTCCTTTCGAAGGAGTAGGCCTCCACGAGGGCCTCGGCCGTGAAGAGCGTCATCTGTGTGTCGTCACTGATCAGGCCCACCTCGCCGTGCGGCCCGGGAACCAGGTCGGTCACCCCGTAGGGGCCGTGGGCGGCGCGGATCCGGTCGATGGCGTCGAACTCGACGGGATAGCCCAGCGCGTCGCCGATCGCCCCGCCCAGCAGGCAGCCGCGCACCCTGGCGCGGTACTGCGCCGCACCGTCCCTGTCCCACGGCCCGTTCATACATGCACTCCTCGACTACGGTCGTATCCATGACCATTGTCACGACCGGTAAGGCCACTTTCTCCGCCACCCCGTCCGACAAGGGTGTCGGCCCGCTGCTGCGCGCCTGGCGGGAGCGGCGCCGGGTCTCCCAGCTGGAGCTGGCGCTGCGCGCCGACTCCTCGGCCCGGCACATCAGCTTCATCGAGACCGGCCGGTCCCGGCCGAGCGAGGAGATGGTGCTGCGGCTCGCCGAGCATCTCGACGTGCCGGTGCGCGAGCGCAACGCGCTGCTGCTGGCGGCCGGTTACGCCCCGCACTACCCGGAGACCCCGCTCGGCGACCCGGCGCTGGACGCGTTGCGCGACGGCATGGAGCGTCTCATCCAGGGCTACGAGCCCTATCCGGCGCTGGTGGTCGACGCCGGGTACACGGTGGTCACCGCGAACCGGGGCATCATGATGCTGCTGGACGGGGTGCCGGAGACGCTGATGTCGTCGCCGAACGCGATGCGGCTGACCCTGCATCCGGAGGGTCTCGCACCGCGCATCCGCAATCTGCGCGAGTGGCGCGGGCATCTGCTGGCGCAGATGGAGCGGCAGATCGCCCTGCAGCGCTCGGACCGACTGCGCGCCCTGTACGAGGAGGTGGCCGCGTACCCGGTGCCCGAGGACGCGCCGGGTGACGAACCCGCCGAGCCCGTCCCGTACTTCGCGCTGCCGATGCTCATCGAGCACGACGGCCGGGTCCTGTCGTTCGTGTCGTCGATCTCCACGTTCAACACGCCGATGGACGTCACGGTCGCCGAACTCGCCATCGAGACGTTCCTGCCCGCGGACCCGGCGACGGCCAAGTACCTGCACGGGCTGGCCGGTTGACCCCTCCCCTGCGGTACTCGTCGCCTCGGACCGGTGTGCGAGAGGGGATCACATGGCAGACTGCCCGCGTACTTCGGCGCGTAGGGGAGGGCGTGGCGTGAGTGAGCGGCGGGCCGCGCCCACCGTGGGCCAGGTGGTGCTCGGTAAACGGTTGCAGGAACTGCGCGAGGCGTCGGGCCTCGGCCGGGAGGAGGCCGCCAAGGTCCTCAGGGTGGCGTCGGCGACCGTACGGCGGATGGAGATGGCCGAGGTCGCGCTGAAGATCCCGTACGTGCAGGTGCTGCTGGACACCTACGGGGTGCCCGAGGAGGAGGCTGCCGCGTTCGTGCGGCTGGCCGAGGAGGCGAACCAGCCGGGCTGGTGGCAGCGGTTCCACGACGTGCTCCCGGACTGGTTCAGCCTGTACGTCAGCCTGGAGGGCGCCGCCCGGATCATCCGCTCCTACGAGCCGCACTTCATACCCGGTCTGCTGCAGACGGAGGACTACGCCCGGGCGGTGCTGGAGGCCGGGACGATCGGGCAGACCTCGCCGCAGTCCGTGGAGCGGCATGTGTCGCTGCGCATGGAGCGGCAGCGGCTGCTGGAGCGGGACGACCCGCCCCACCTCTGGGTGATCATGGACGAGACGGTGCTGCGACGCCCGGTGAGCATGCGCGGCGAGGTGATGCGCGAGCAGCTTGAGAAGCTGCTGGAGTACGCCGAGCGGGACCGGGTCACCCTCCAGCTCGCCGAGTTCGCGGCGGGCCCGCATCCGGGGACGTACGCGCCGTTCACGCTGTTCCGCTTCGCCGAACCGGAGCTGCCGGACATGGTGTTCACCGAGTACCTGACCGGCGCCCTGTACCTGGACTCCCGCCGCGAGGTGTCCGCGCATCTGGAGGTGCTGGACCACATGACGGCCCGCGCCGCGTCGGCACAGCGCACTCAGGCCCTGCTGCGGGAGTTCCGCACGACCTTGTGACGCCACGTCCGACCGATTCCTCTGGGGGAAACAGCCGTATGACCGCACGCGATGCCACGCCCACGCCGATCGACACCAGCCGTCCGCACCCCGCCCGGGTGTACGACTGGTGGCTGGGCGGCAAGGACAACTACCCGGTGGACGAGGAACTGGCGCGGAGGATCCTCGCCGTGGACGGCACGGTGGTGCGCGGGGCGCGGGCCAACCGGCGGTTCATGCACCGGGCCGTCCGTACGGCGGCCGAGGCCGGGGTACGGCAGTTCCTCGACATCGGGACCGGTATCCCGACCGAGCCCAACCTGCACCAGGTCGCCCAGGGCGTGGCCCCGGAGTCCAGGGTGGTATACGCGGACAACGACCCGATCGTGCTCCGGCACGCCGAGGCCCTGCTGCGCAGTGCCGCCGAGGGCAGCACCGACTACGTCCACGCCGATGTCCGCGATCCCGAGACCATCCTGGAACTCGCGGGCGAGTCCCTCGACTTCGGCCGCCCGGTCGCCCTGTCCCTGGTCGCGCTCACCCACTACCTGGGTGAGCAGGAGGACGACGTGTTCGGGCTGGTCGAGCGGTACGTCGACGCGCTCACCCCCGGCAGTTTCCTGATCCTGTCCCAGGTCACCCAGGACCTCAGCCCCGAGGGCGTGGCCAGGGCGGCCGAGCTGTTCCGCAGGAGCGGCACACCGTTCCACCCCCGCACGCTGCCCGAGTTCCACCGCTTCTTCGACGGCCTGGAACTGCTCGGCCCCGGCGTCATCCCGGTGTACGGCTGGCGCCCGGACCCGGTGGACGTGGCCGCCCAGGCGGAGGGCGTCGTGCCGGTGTACGCGGGGGTGGCGGTCAAGCGCTGACCGCCCCGCCTCCACTGGTGTGTGTGCCGCCGTACGCCCCCGGCCGGGCAGGCAGGCGTCAGGCGGCTCCGCCCTTGCCGTCGTGTTCGTCGTCCACGATCTCCGCGTCGACCACGCCCTCCGTGTCGGCCGGGGTCTCGTTCTCCTGCGTGGTCCCGCCGGCGGAGGCGGACGCGTACATGGCCTGCCCCATCTTCTGGCTGACGGTGGCGAGTTTCTCCACGCCGGTGCGCAGGGCGGTGGTGTCGGCGTTCTGTTCCAGCAGGGTCTTCAGTTCCGCCGCGGCCGTCTCGACCTCGCCGCGCGTGTCGGCGGGGACGCGGTCGTGGTTGTCGCGGATGAACTTCTCGGTCTGGTAGACGAGTTGCTCGGCCTGGTTGCGGGTCTCGGCGGCCTCGCGGCGCTTGCGGTCCTCCTCGGCGTACTGTTCGGCCTCCCGCATCATGCGGTCGATGTCGTCCTTGGGAAGCGCCGAACCACCGGTGACGGTCATCTTCTGCTCGCGTCCCGTCGCCAGGTCCTTCGCGGAGACGTGCATGATCCCGTTGGCGTCGATGTCGAAGGCCACCTCGATCTGCGGCACGCCGCGCGGGGCGGGCGGCAGGCCGGTGAGGTCGAAGACGCCGAGCTTCTTGTTGTACGCGGCGATCTCGCGTTCGCCCTGGTAGACCTGGATGCCGACCGAGGGCTGGTTGTCGGTGGCGGTGGTGAAGATCTCCGAACGGCGCGTCGGGATCGTGGTGTTGCGTTCGATCAGCTTGGTCATGATGCCGCCCTTGGTCTCGATGCCCAGGGACAGCGGGGTGACGTCGAGCAGCAGGACGTCCTTGACGTCGCCGCGCAGCACGCCGGCCTGCAGGGCGGCGCCGACGGCGACCACCTCGTCGGGGTTGACGCCCTTGTGCGGATCCTTGCCGGTGAGGTCGCGCACCAGGTCGGTGACGGCGGGCATGCGGGTGGAGCCGCCGACCAGGATGACGTGGTCGATCGCGGACAGCTGGATCCCGGCGTCCTGCACGGCCTGGTGGAACGGCTTCTTGCAGCGGTCCAGCAGATCGGCGGTCAGCTCCTGGAGCTGGGCCCGGGTCAGCTTCTCCTCCAGGTGCAGCGGGCCCTCGGCGGAGGCGGTGATGTAGGGCAGGTTGATCGAGGTCTCCGAGGACGACGACAGCTCGATCTTGGCCTTCTCGGCGGCCTCGCGCAGCCGCTGGACCGCCATCTTGTCGGCGCCGAGATCGATGCCGTAACTCCCCTTGAACCGCTTCACCAGGTACTCGACGATCCGCTGGTCCCAGTCGTCGCCGCCGAGGTGGGTGTCGCCGTTGGTGGCCTTCACCTCGATGACGCCGTCGCCGATCTCCAGCAGGGACACGTCGAAGGTGCCGCCGCCGAGGTCGAAGACCAGGACCGTCTGTTCGTCGCCCCTGTCCAGGCCGTAGGCGAGGGCGGCGGCCGTCGGCTCGTTGATGATCCTGAGCACCTTCAGGCCCGCGATCTCGCCGGCCTCCTTGGTGGCCTGCCGCTGGGCGTCGTCGAAGTACGCCGGTACGGTGATCACCGCGTCCGTGACGTCCTCGCCGAGGTAGGCCTCCGCGTCCCGCTTCAGTTTCTGCAGCACCCGCGCGGACAGCTCCTGCGCCCGCAGACGGCTGCCGTCGATGGAGCCCTGCTCCGGAAAACGCCAGGAAGCGTCTCCCATGTGCCGTTTCACCGAGCGGGCGGTGCGCTCCACGTTGGTCACGGCCTGCCGCTTGGCGACCTCGCCGACCAGCACCTCCCCGTTCTTCGCGAACGCCACCACGGACGGCGTGGTGCGCGCACCCTCCGCGTTGGTGACGACGGTGGGCTCGCCGCCCTCCAGGACGGCCACCACCGAGTTCGTCGTCCCGAGATCGATCCCGACCGCACGTGCCATGGTCCGTCCCCTTCCGCCCGGGCGCCTGCCGCACTCCCAGCACAGGACGTGCCCGCGACGCTGTCAATGGCCGGGTACCCGCACACGGCGATGCCGCGCCCCTGGAGCGGGACGCGGCATCCGGGACCGTACGGGCGTCAGGCCAGCTCGGCCGTCAGGGTGATCGTCGTACCGGCCAGGGCCTGGCTGACCGGGCAGTTCTTCTTGGCCTCCTCGGCGGCCGAGGCGAAGCCCTCCGCGTCCAGGCCGGGCACCTCGCCGCGCACGGTGAGGTGGATGCCGGTGATGCCCTCACCGGGCTGGAAGGTCACGTCGGCCTTGGTCTGCAGCCGGGTGGGCGGGGTGCCGGCACCGGCCAGGGCGTGCGAGAGGGCCATGGAGAAGCAGCTGGAGTGAGCGCCGGCGATCAGCTCCTCGGGGCTGGTCTTCCCGTTCGCGTCCTGGGAGCGCGAGGCCCACGTGACCGGCTGCTCGCCGATGCCGGAGGAGTCGAAGGTGACGACGCCGTTGCCCTCGAGCAGGTTGCCTTCCCAGACGGTGTGCGCGGTGCGCGTGGTGGCCACGATGATTCCTTTCGCGTCGGGTCCCGTGACGTGAGATCCCGTTACGGGGGTTTTCCGTGCTCCTATCCGATCACATCCGGGCTCATCTCACTCTGAAGACCGGCCCACGCGGCGTGAACGGGAGGTGACTTCCCTGCGGGATCAGATAGGCGTGCTCACGGCGCACCCGCAGCACGTCGCACCAGCCGTCGGTGATGACCAGCACCGGTGCGGCGGGCGGGAAGTCCTCGGCCCGGTGCAGCAGGTCGATGCCGGGCTGCAGGACCGTGCCGCCGCGCCCGTGCACCCGTACCCGGCCCGCGATCTCGGTGGCCGGGAGATAGCCGGCGTCGTGCGGGGCCGCGTCGCAGAACACCACGCGGGCGGCCGGTACGTCCCGGGCCTCGGCGTAGGAGGCGATCGCGCCGAGCGCCTTGCCGAGCAGGGTGCGGCTCATCGAGCCGGAGGTGTCGAGGACCACCCCGAAGGTGCAGCGCGCGACCTCCTCGGGCGGGAACCAGCGGCCCGCGCGCGGGATGCCGGGGGTGGACGCCTGTCGGCGGGCGGGGCGGGCGAAGGACCGTACGGGCTCCGGGCGGGGCACGAACTCGTCGAACCAGCGGGCGAGTTGTGCGTCCCAGGGCAGCGGTGGATGGCTGAGCGCGCGGATCTCCTCGACCAGGCCGCCGGGCAGGAAGCCGCGCTCCTGGGCCTGGTGCAGATCGAGACCGCGGCTGAGGCCGCGCCGGTAGAACTCGTCCAGATCCACGTACTCGCCGGGCTGCCCCAGCGGGGCGCCGAGGATGTCGCCGGTGCCCTTGCCGCGCAGGGTGGCCAGGCGGCGGATGCGGCGCAGGTCGCCGGCGATGCGGTCGTAGACCTCCTCGGCGGACAGGCCGGCCAGCCGCGGGTCGTGCAGCAGGCCCTCCGGCATGGTGCCGACCCGCATCTCGACCAGCCAGCCGTTGATGACGTAGTCGCAGGCGACGTTGAAGAGGAAGGGGTCGCGGGGACCGCAGCGGTCGCCGTGGCGGAGGGCGGCGTGCAGCATCTCGTGGGCGAGGACGAACCGCCACTCCTCGGCGTCGAAGGTGCGCAGCGGGTTGATGTAGATCTCGCCGGCCTCGGGGTTCACGGCGGCGATCTGGATGCCGTGGGCGCGGGCGAGTTCGGCGTCGGCGACCAGTTCGATGCCGGCGGCGATGCCGCCGAGCAGCGGGTAGGAGGAGACGAACCAGCTCAGGGCGCGCTCCCAGGGGCGCTGTGGGACCCGCTCACCGTCGAGTGAGTCCCGGCGGCCGCCGGCCATGTCCATCGCGGCGGACACGGTCCGGGTCAGCGCGGTGGCGAAGGCCAGCTGCCGGTCCGGGACGGGGCGCTGCCAGGCGTGCCATTCGGTGAGCACCTGGTCGGGTGCGTCGCCGGCGGTGCCGCAGCGCTCGTAGGCGGGCGGCAGGCCGTGGGCCCGCCAGCGCGCGGCGAGCCGCTCCTCGTCTCCGTCGGGGTAGCTCGCCGGGAGGTCCTCGGGGGTGGTGCCGATGGGGAAACCGAGTAGAAAACGGTTCACCACGACACAGCGGGCGGCGAGGTCGTAGCGGTCGGGCTGCTCGCGCGGGCCCTTGGCGGCCGGGAGGTGCCCGAAGCCGAGGTGGAGGGCGGCGTGCGCGAGCGCCCAGGCCCAGGCGCCCGGCTCGGCGAGCCGGTCGGGGCGGGCGTGCACGGTGGCGTCGGAGTCGACGACGAGCAGCCCGTCGCGCGGGGCACGGGTGCAGGTCTCGCTGCGGCAGGTGCCGAAGTCGACGGCGGCGAGGGCGGGGTTGGCGCGCAGCAGCCGCATGCCCTCGGCGAACGCCTCACCGGCCAGGTCGCGCTTCTTCTCCGGTCCGGTCTTCTTCGGGCCGTTCCTCTGCCCGGTGCGGCTCACCGCCGGGCCTCCACCAGGCGGGGCATGTCGCGGGCGGCCTCGACCAGGAACCACGAGGGCAGCACCGGGTTGCCGTCGGAGTCCGCGGCGATGACGGTCTGGGCGACCTCCACGGAGATCTCGGCGAGCTGCACCAGCAGCGACTTGGCGCGGTAGGCGATCTGCCGGCCGTTCGCCGACATGTGCTCCTTGCCGGCGGGCAGTTCCTTGACGAGCCGGCCGCGGAACGACTCGGCGAGGTAGTACAGCAGGTCGCGGTCCTGCACGCGGTGCGGCCAGCGGGCGTCGCCCTTGAGGATCGCCTCGATGCCGAACCGGCTGCGCACGACCTTCACGTAACCGCAGAACGCGGTCGCGTGCGCGGGCGTGAGCGTGCCGTGCGCGAGGACGGTCAGGGTCGGCTCGTCCAGGTCGGGGCCGAAGGAGTGCAGGGCGTCGGAGAGCATGTGCCAGGAGCGGGGCGTGGAAAACGGTTCCTCGGTTTTCGGCGGCTTGGACCACAGGTGGTCCGGCCGGTCGGTGAGGTGGTCCAGGATCCACGGGTGGATGCCGTGGGCGGCGGCCCAGGCCAGCCAGTCCGTGGCGGAGACCTCCAGATGGACGTGGGCGAGCCGGTTGACCAGGGCGGAGGCCAGCGGCCGGGCGAGCGCGTTGTCCGTCGCCCGGTTCCCGGCACCGATGACGATGGACCCCGCGGGCAGCTCGTAGTTTCCGATGCGGCGGTCGAGGATCAGCGAGTAGAACGCCTTCTGCACATCCGGGGTGGCCGCGTTGAGCTCGTCCAGGAACAGGCAGTACGGCTCGTCCCGGGCGATCGTCTCCGGCGGGCAGAACACCGACCGCCCGTCGCGGATCTGCGGCACGCCGATCAGGTCCTCGGGGGCGAGCTGCGTACCGAGCAGGCTCACACACTCGATGCCCAGTGAGTCGGCGAACTCCCGCACCAGGGACGACTTTCCGATGCCGGGGGCGCCCCAGAGGAACACGGGCCGGACGGTGGCGAGACCGAGGAGGAGTTCGGGGACACGGGCGGGAGTGACGGTGACGGCAGCCTGCAAGGCGGAGCATCCTCAGGGGAGTTCGAGTCATGTACGACGCCAACAGTGTCGGTGCCCGGCCGGCCCGGCGCAGCCGATTTTCAGGCGGCCCGCTCGTCCTGGGTGCCGTCGACGCCGGTGTCATCGGTTCCGGTGTCATCGGTACCGGTGCTGTCGGTACCGGTGCCGTCGGTGAGCGGGACCTGGGGGCCGTCGAGCTCGCCCAGCCAGCGGCGCAGCACCTGGTGCACCCGCTCGGCGCCGGTCAGTTCCTCCCCGCCGTCGACCGGTGCGGACAACTCCAGCGGCGAGAGCAGGAACGGGTGGGACTGGGCGCCGCCGAGGCCGCCGTGGGAGCCGATCTGCTCCTCGAAGGCGAGGACCTCGCCGTCGGCGGGGTCGAGGGCGGAGTTCACCATGATGTCGGCGGTGTGCGGGAAGGAGTGGGTACGGCGCACCGCGTCGGCGGCGCCGGGGCCGAACCGGGCCAGCGGGCCGGGCTGGTCGTCGAGCTCGGCCAGCGGGATCTCGGCGCCGTGGGCACCGAGCACCACGCCGTCGTGTTCCGTGCTGCGCACCAGCAGGAAGCCGATGCCGGGGTGGTTGGCGAGGGTGGTCAGCAGGGCGGGGTGACGGGCGTCGATCTCCTCCTTGGTCATGCGGTGGGGCACGTCCGGGAAGGAGACCAGGCCGAGGTTGCCGGAGGCCAGCACGATCGGCTCGGAGCCGCGGCCGGGGCGCCGCTGCCCCTCCTTCTCCTCCACGGGCCGGCGCAGCGCGGCCCGGACGGCGGCACGGGCCTCGGCACCGCTGTGCGTGCCCTCGGCCCGGCGCGGCACGGGCAGCCCGCACCCGGCCCGCACCAGGTCGCCGAGGGTGAGTCCGTAGCGGGAGCGAAAGGTCTCACCCGGGCTCTGCCCGTGGTCGGAGAGGACGACGATGCGGTACGGGCGGGGCGCGTGCTCGGCGACCCGCTGCAGGAGGGCGAGGGCGCGGTCGAGGCGCTGCAGCACCTTCTCGGCGTCCCGGCTGCGCGGTCCGGAGTGGTGGGCGACCTCGTCGTAGGCGACGAGGTCGGCGTAGACGGCGGTGCGCCCGGCGAGCATGTCGCCCATCACCGCGGCGACGACGACGTCCCGTTCGACGACGGTGGCGAAGGCGCGGACGAGCGGGTAGAGCCCGCCGCGGCTCACCCGGGGGCGCTGCCTGCGGATCCGGGCGCGGGTGGACTGGCCGATCTCGCGGACCACCTCGGCGACGAAGGACAGGGCGGTGCGGACGGCACCCGCGGGATCGGAGAAGTACGCGAAGTAGCCTGCGCGGGAACGGTTCTCCCGGCCCCGGCGGCGGGCCGCGATGGACAGCACGAGGGCCTGTTCGCCGGCGCCGCCGCTGAAGAGGTTGCCGCGGCTGGCGCCGTCGACGGTGAGCAGTCCGCCGTCACGGGTGTGCCGGATGGCGCGGCGCTGCAACTCGGCGGCGCTCGTGGGGCGGTTGCACACCATCACCTCCCCGCGGTCCTTCTCGTACCAGCGGAAGGCAGGCACGTCGAAGGTGCTGCCGTGGAGTATGCCGAGCTGGCTGGCACCGGTCTGGCTGGACCAGTCGGTGCGCCAGGGGGTGAGGCGGTGGGTGGGCCGGGGGACGTCGTCGCCGGTCGGCCGCAGGCCGCCCAACCCCAGCCAGCCCGCGACCGTGGGCATCACCCCCTTGCGGACCGCGTCCTCGAGGACGTCGTGGCCGACGCCGTCGAGCTGGACGAGGAGCAGTCCGGGGGTGGTGGGGCAGGGCGGGTCGGATCTGCGGCGGCGGGCGGCGAGTCGGTGCAGACGGCGCCGGTAGGTCTCGTCGTCGCGTACGGCGAGGGCGGCGCCGGTGGCGGAGGCCACGGCGGACATCACCGCGGCCACGATGACGGCGGTCTCGGGGGCGGCCTCGCCGCGGCCGGAGGGGTTGATGCGCAGGGCGAGCAGCAGCAGGGAGCCGTTGAGGAAGAAGACCAACAGGCCCAGCACGAGGGCGGGTACGAGCAGCAGGAGCCGGACCAGGAGCGGCCACACCACGGCCGACAGCACGCCGAAGGCGCCCGCGCCGCAGGCGGCGGTGACGGCTATGCGGGTCGCGCTGTCGCCGTCGGCGGACTGGAGCCGGAAGTCGGGCAGGAGTGCGGCGAGGACCAGCATGGTGAGGGTGGAGACCGCCCATACGGCGGTGCTCCGGCCGATCTGACTGGCGATCCGCCGCCACCGCACGCCTCGCACGCCCCGCACACCTCACGTCCCGGCCCGTTCGACGCCGGGGCCTCGCTCCACCTTGTCACACGGGCCCGATGCCAGGGTTTTCCGACGGGTTGCGGGCCGCCGACCGCCCGGTGCCGGGCTGATCGCGTTGTCAGACCCCCCTGTCATCATCCCGGCATGCTCTACGAAGCCTCGATGACCGCATCCCGCCGGAACGCCCCGCCCGACGACGCGCGATCCGCCGCCCTCGCCCCTGTCCGCCGGCCCGTCGGCCTGCCGGGGTGTCAGCGGCCCGGGTTCCGGCGGGCCATGGGGCACGAGCAGGTCAGGAGGGGTGCCTGATGGAGCTCGCGGCACGGCTGATGTGCGCGCTGACCGACCCGGAGTTCCCCCTGGAGGACGGGGACACGAGCCCGGATCTGTCGCAGGTCTCCGACGAGGAGCTCGGCAGCCTGCTGGTGGCCGCCCACCGGGTGGCCGCCACGGCCCCGCGGGGAGTGGCGTCGGTCCGCTTCGCGGTCGAGGACGCGGCCCGGGAACGGCGTCCGCGCTACACGCCGGACGCGTGCCGGCGCATGTTCGAGGTACTCGTCGAGCAGTACGAGGAGCGCGGATGGGCGAACCTGAACCAGGCCCTGGACGCGCTGGAGCACTGCACCGAGCCGCTGCCCGACATCTCCGAACAGGCCCGCGCCCTGGTCGCGTTCTGGCTGGAGAAGGACACCGCGCGGCAGCCGTACGCGCTCCTCGCGATCGCGGGGCACGGCGGCGACGACACCCTGCGCACGGCCGTGGAGCGCCTCTTGCGTGACGTGGGCCCCATCGTCGCGGACGAGATCGCCGTCGTCGCCGGGCTTCCCCCGGCCGAACAGACGCTGCTGTCCGGGATCGACCGGGACCACAGGTTCGTGTCGCCGGTCGCGCACGCGTGGCGCAGATCGGCGGACAACCCCGCCTACGTGGCGTTCACGCGCCGCGCGCTGGAGGCGGCGGCCGACCGCACCGACGCCATCCGGCGCGGCGAGATCCCCTACCGGGCGGACAAGGCGTTCACGGACCGGGAGATCACCACGCTGGGCCAGGCCCTGCGCGTGGCGCTGCTGCGCGACGAGCCCTGGCTGCCGGAGCTGTTCGAGCGGCTGCTGCCCGGCATCTCCCTCGCCCCGACGGCGGCGAGGACGCTTCCCTCGCAGGCCCTGCTGTACGAGGTGGTCCGCGCCGCGCAGGACTTCCCGACGCCCGAGCTGGTGACCGCGATCCGCACGGTGCGCCGGACCGTCCGGCACGCCGGGGTGCCCAAGCAGCTCGACAAGATGCTCAAGAAGGTCGACACGGCCCTGGCGGAACGCACCGATGTGGCGCTCCGGCTGCCGGGACTGGGCTTCGAGACCGCATCCGTCGGCGGTTCTGCCCCGGTCGGCGTCCTGCGCCGCACGGCCGGCGACCACCAGGCCGTCATCACGGTCGCCGAATCCGCCACGCTGACCTGGGAGAAGGACGGCCGCCCGCTGCGCAGCCTCCCGGCGCCGGTCCGCCGCGACCACGCCCCCCTGGTCAGGGAACTGCGCGACCTGGTGAAGCGGGTGAACGCCCAACTCGTCACTCTCGTACGCGCGTTGGAGGGTGGCTTCACCGTCGACGCCGTTCATCCCTACGGCTGGTGGCGCACCGGACTGGCAGGGCACCCGCTCGCCGGGACCCTGGTGCGCCGGCTGATCTGGGAGATCGAGGTCGCCCCGGGCGAGTGGCAGGCCGTGCTGCCCGAGACGCAGGAGCGCCTTCCCGACGCGCCCGAGGACGCCTCCGTACGGCTGTGGCACCCGCTGCGCTCCGACCCGCCCGCCGTACGGGCCTGGCGGGACCTGCTCACCGAGCGGCGCATACGGCAGCCCTTCAAGCAGGCGTTCCGCGAGATCTACCTCCTGACGCCGGCCGAGGAGCAGACCCGCGTCCACTCCAACCGCTTCGCCGCCCACCTGGTCCGCTACCGCAGGATGTTCGCCCTGTTCCGGGCCCGGGGCTGGAAGAGCGACCTGCTCGGCCCGTGGGACGGCGGGGACGGCGACGAGGCCGAGCGCACCCTCGCGGGTGGACAGTGGCGGGTCCGCTTCTTCCACAGCTGGGCCGACTGGGCGGGCGACGACGAACTGGCCTCCACCGACCGGGTGTGCTTCGACCGCCTGGTGGCGGGCGCCTGGCGTGAGGCCCCGCTCGCCGACGTGCCCCCGCTGGTCTTCAGCGAGGCGATGCGGGACGTGGATCTCTTCGTCGGCGTGACCTCGATCGCCGCCGACCCCGACTGGACCGACGGCGGCCCGGGACGCACCTACTGGGAGCGGGCCTCCTTCGGCGCGCTGACGGAGAGCGCCGAGGCGCGCCGGGACGCCCTGGAACGAATCCTGCCCCGCCTGAAGATCGCCGACCGGTGCACGCTCGACGGCCGCTTCCTGAGCGTCCGAGGCGATCTGCGCACCTACAGAATCCATCTGGGCTCGTCCAACATCCTGATGGAACCGGACGACAGCTACCTGTGCATCGTCCCGGCCCGGCCTCCGAAGGACGGCACGGTGTTCCTGCCGTTCGAGGACGACCGGCTCTCCCTGATCCTCAGCAAGGCGTTCCTGCTCGCCGCCGACACGAAGATCACCGACCGGACCATTCTCACGCAGATCGAGCGAGGTGCCCGATGGCCACAGTGACATTCCGGGACGAGACCGCGGCGGGCAGGGCGCTCAGCGAGTGGGAGGTGGCCGGGCTGCCGGACCGGATGACCGTACGGGAGCTGATCGGACTCCGGGTCCAGGAGGAGGTCGCCCGGTACAACGCCCGTCCCGGCAACCGGTTCACCGGCCTCGTGCGCCCCACCGACGCCGAGATCGAGCTCAACGGCTACCGCCTGCGCGAGCCCCGCCGTATCGACTGGGAACGCCAGGCCGAGATCGCCGAGCGCGCCTTCCTGGCCAACGGGTTCTTCGTGCTGGCCGGCGACCGCCAGGTCGAGGATCTCGACGAGGTCGTGGATCTCACGGCTGATCCCGACCTGGTCTTCATCAAGCTCGTCGCCCTCGTCGGCGGCTGAAGGGCAGGGCGCTGAACCCGGCGGAACCCGGCGGACCCTAGCGGCCGTCGTAGCCGGCCGTCGGCATGGACAGCCGGCGGTGCACGCGGGCTTTCATCTGCGCGTCGTACGACGGCTCGGCCCGCCCGACGGTCTCCACGCGCACGCCCCGGCGCGCGCACTCGGCGGTGAACGCCTCGACCGAGGAGAGAGCGCGCCGGAGCACACGCAGGCTGGGCGCGACGAACACGTCCACTCCCGGCCGGACGCCGTCCCACAGTGCGCCGTGGTCGAAGCGCAGCCCGCCGACGAGCAGTTCCCGGGCGATCACGTACCCGCGTTCGGCGGCCCAGCGGGCGCACATGGCGTGCTGGCTGCGGGAGTCGACGAGGAAGGGGTCCGCTTCCAGTTCCTCCAGCGGGGTCAGGCTGGCGATCGCGATGACCCGCACCAGCGCGGGCGCGGGCGTCTCGGAGGTACCCCGCAGCTGTCCCATGGCGTCCCCCTCACCTCCGGGTTTCGCCGCCGACCCTACTCCTGCCCGTAGGCTTCGGGGAGTCGCGTGAAGGAGGCGAAGAGGGTGCCGGTGGAGATCACCTGGTGGGGCCACGCCACCTGCACCGTCCAGGACGCGAACACACGGGTGCTCACCGATCCTCTGTTCGCCCGCCGGCTCGCGCATCTGCGGCGGCGCCGGGGTGCCGTGCCGCCGGCGGAGGCCCGGCACGCGGACGTGGTGCTGGTCTCGCATCTGCACGCCGACCATCTGCATCTGCCCTCGCTGGCGGACCTCGCCCCGGGCACGCGCCTGCTCGTACCCCGGGGCGCACCACACGCGGTGCCCGGTCTGCGCCGGCTGCGCCGGCTGCGGGTCGTGGAAGTGGTGCCCGGAGACGTGGTGCGGATCGACGAGCTGCTGGTACGGGTGGTTCCGGCGCTGCACGACGGACGGCGGCTGCCGGTGGGCCCGCACCGCTCGCCCGCGCTCGGCTATGTCGTGGAGGGAGAGGCGCGGACGTACTTCGCCGGGGACACCGGGCTGTTCGACGCGATGGCCGAGCGGGTCGGGCCGGTGGACGTGGCGCTGCTGCCGGTGGGCGGCTGGGGGCCGTATCTCGGTGAGGGGCATCTGGACGCGGGACGGGCGGCGCGGGCGCTGGCGCGGCTGGCGCCGCGGGCGGCGGTGCCGGTGCACTACGGGACGTACTGGCCGATCGGGATGGACGCGGTGCGCCCGCACGAGTTCCATGCGCCGGGCGACGAGTTCGTGCGGCTGGCGGCGGTCACGGCGCCGGGGGTGGCGGTGCACCGGCTGGGGCACGGCGAGAGTGTGCGGCTGGAGGTCGCTCGGTGAGGTGGCCGGCCTCCATGGCGGTGCTGGCCGCCGCCTCCACCACGTCGACGGTGCCACCAGAGTCGACGCAGCAGGCGATCGGGTATCCGTCACTGTTCCTGCTGGTGCTGATCGGGGCGCTGGTGCCGGTGGTGCCGACCGGGGCGCTGGTGAGTTCGGCCGCGGTGGTGGCGTTCCATCAGACGGCGCCGTTCTCGCTGGCGCTGGTGTTCGTGACGGCGTCGCTGGCGGCGTTCCTGGGGGATGCGGCGCTGTACTGGCTGGGGCGGCGCGGGATGCGGTCGCGCAACGGGTCACGGTGGCTGGAGGCGATACGGTCGCGGGCGCCGGAGGCGCGGCTGGCGTCGGCGAGGGAGAAGTTGGCCGGGCATGGGATTGCCGTACTGGTGTTGTCCCGGCTCGTCCCTGCCGGGCGGATACCGGTGATGTCGGCCTGCCTGATGGCCGACTGGCCGTTGCGGCGGTTCGTGCGGGGGAACTTTCCGGCGTGTCTGGCGTGGGCGGCCACGTATCAGGTCATCGGTGTTCTGGGGGGTTCGTTGTTCAGGGAGCCGTGGGAGGGGGTTGCGGTCGCGGTCGCGCTGACCGTCTTGATCAGCGCGCTGCCGGGTGTGGTGCGGCGGGTTCGGTAGCGCCGTCTCAGAGCGGTTGTGCGGGGACCGCGGGTGCGTCCGCGGGCGCTTCAGTCCAGCACCCTCGACGCCCCCACCGGCAGGTCCCACAGGTCTTCCCGGTCCAGCCCCGCCTTCTCCCACGCCGCCCGTATCCTCCGGAGCGGTTCCAGGACGGGCTCTGCCGAGAGGATGAAGGTGCCCCAGTGCATGGGGGCCATGCGGCGGGCGCCGGCGTCGAGGGTGGCCTGGACCGCTTCCTCGGGGTCGCAGTGGACGTCGCTGAGCCACCAGCGGGGGTCGTAGGCGCCGATGGGCATGAGGGCGAGGTCGATGCCGGGATAGCGGCGGCCGATGCGGGAGAACCAGTGGCCGTAACCGGTGTCGCCGGCGAAGTAGAGACGCTGTCCGTCGGCGTCGGTGAGCACCCACCCGCCCCAGAGGCTGTGGCAGGTGTCGGTGAGGGTGCGCTTGGACCAGTGGTGGGCGGGGACGAAGTCGAAGCGGACACCGGACAGTTCGGCGCCCTCCCACCAGTCCAGCTCGGTGACGCGGGTGAAGCGGCGGCGGCGGAACCAGCGGCCGAGGCCGGCCGGCACGAACACCGGGGTGTCCCGCGGGAGCCGGCGCAGGGTCGGGGCGTCCAGGTGGTCGTAGTGGTTGTGGCTGATGACGACGGCGTCGACGCGGGGCAGGGTGTCCCAGGGGACGCCGACGGGGGTGATACGGGCCGGGGTGCCGAGGATGCGGCGGGACCAGACGGGGTCGGTGAGCACGGTCAGACCGCCGATCCGCAGGACCCAGCTGGCGTGTCCGGCCCAGGTGACGGCGAGGGTGCGGGTGTCGACGCGGGGCAGCGGGGCGGGAGCGCAGGGGAGCCGGGGGATGTCCGCGAGACCTGCGGCGCCGGGGCGCACGGCGCCTTCGCGGGCGAAGCGGGCGAGCGCCTTGAGGCCGGGCAGGGGGGCGGTGAGCCGGTCGTGGAAGGTGCGTGGCCACACACGGTGTTCGCCGAGGGGGCGGGGCTCGGCCAGCGGGGGGAACGGGGGTGCCAGGGGGGCCGGGGTGCCGGTGGGGCGCGTCGGTGGGGTCCGTGCGGTCGCCGTTGCCCTCGCAGCCGTGGTCGTCGTGGTCGTCGTGGTCGTCGTGGCCGTCGTGGCCGATCCGGGCTCGTTCGTCTCGGGATCGTGCGTCTGCTGCGTCATCGAGGGGACTCCCATCGCTGAGCGTCGTCGCGGAGATCGTCGAGGACCGACGTCAAGGAGATCAACGCGCGTTGCACATGCGGCAGTTCCAACGGCGCGGGCGCGGTGAGGCATTCCGCGCGTTCCTCGTCGTCGCCGCCCAGCAGGGGGCCGGTGGCGAGTCGTACGCGCAGCGCCCCGAGGTCGTCGCCGAAGCGGTGACCGCCGGGCGCGGGCATGCCGAGCCGGGCGGTCAGGAGGTCCTCCAACTCCTGTGCGTCGCCGACGCCTTGTTCGGCGAGGGGTTCGCGCAGCGGGCCGAGGTCGGCGTACAGGTGGCGGCCGGCCTGCGGGGGGCGGGCGAGCGCGCCGGCCGCGACGACGGCGGCGTGCGCGGCGGCGGCCACGCGTGCGTGCAGCCGTACGGCGGCCTCGCGGCGCTCGGTGACGGGCGGGGGTTCGTCGAGGGCGTAGCCGGCCGCGGCGGCGACGGGTGCGGCGATGTGGGCGCCGAGCCCGGTGAGGATGTCGAGCACGCGCGCGTGGAGCTGCCCGCCGGGTCCGGTGGCCGGGAAGCGGGCGACGGCCGCGGGCCAGCCGGCCGGCAGCAGCGATCCGGCGAGGTCGGTGACGACGGTGACCCGGTCGGGCCGCATCTCGGCGGGGCTGAGCAGCACGGTGTCGTGCGGGTCGTGCAGGGTGTCGCGCCAGGTCTCGTCGCTGACCAGGTGCAGTCCTTCGGCGGTGGCGGCCTCGACGGTCTCGTGCAGCAGTTCGGGCGGGGCGACGGTGGCGGTCGGGTCGTCGGCGACGGACAGCACGAGCAGCCGCGGGTCACCTCCCTCGGCGCGGACCCGGCGGACGGTCTCCAGCAGCGCGTAGGGGTCGGGGACGCCGCCGCTCTCGGCGGGGGTGGGCACGTGGTAGGCGGGCCGGCCGAGCACCCGGGCGTACGGCGCCCACCAGGCGGCGCAGGGGCGCGGTACGAGCACGTCGGCGCCGTCTCCGGCGAGCGCGGCGGTGAGGGCGAGCAGCAGGGCCGGGGCGCCGGGGCCGGCGGCCACCTGGTCGGGGACGGTGGGCAGTCCGCGCCGGGTCCAGTAGCCGCAGGCCGCTTCCAGGAGGACGGGGGCGCCGCCGACGGGCTGGGCGTCGGCGCGGCTCGCCGCCGCGGCGAGCACGGCCATGAGTTCGGGCAGCACGGGGAGGCCGTCGCCGGGCAGGGGCGGGCCGTAGCGGACCGGGCCGTGGCCCTCGGGGTCCGTCCGCCGCATGTCCGCCTCCGCGCGGTCCTGGTGCCGTGTGCCGCCGGTCCGGGCCGGGCGGCCGGGACGGGCGGACTGGGTCGTCGTGGGCTGCTGGTTGGGGCGTGGGTGGTGGGTCGTGGGGTGGGTGCGTCCGTGGCCTGCCTTGTCGCTTGCGATGGGTGGGGGCCGCCTGCCGGCGTCCACGGGAGGGTGTGTACCCGCCGGGCGGCACTCCATGGGGGTGACGGGCGTCGCCCCGGTCACTCGTCCGTGGACCGGCCTCCCGCGACGCGCCAACGACCGTACAGCCGGTAGCCGGCTCCGCCGCAGGCCGCGGCGATGAGGGCGGCGCCGGCGGCGAGGGCCGGGACCGAGTCGGTGAAGCTGCCTCCCGTGCCCGCCTCGACTCCGTGCTGCACGGTGGGCGGGCCGCAGTCGTCGGCACCGGGGCCCTGCCGCCCGTCGGAGTCGCCGCAGACGTGACCGGGGAGGCAGGGTTCGTCGTGGCCCTGCGCGCACCGGTGGCCGTCGTCCGAGCAGACCTCCCCCGGCTTGCACCCCGAACCCGTACCACCCGAGCACGCCTCCCCCGGCTTACAGCTCGCACCAGCCGCACAAGCCTCCCCCGGCTTGCACGCCGCACCACCCGCGCACGCCTCTCCCGGCTTACACCCCGAGCCCGCACCACCCGCGCACGCCTCCCCCGGCTTACACCCCGAGCCCGCACCGCTCGGGCTCGGGCAGGACTCCGGGCTGTGGCAGGCGGTGGCGTCCTGGCAGGGCTCGCCGGCCCTGCACGGGGCGTCGGAGCCGACGCCCATCGGGACGGTGGAGCCGACGCCCACCGGAGCGGTGGAGCCGACGCCCATCGGGACGGTGGAGCCGACGCCCACCGGAGCGTCGGGGCCGACGCCCACCGGGACGGTGGAGCCGACGCCCACCGGAGCGGTGGAGCCGACGCCCATCGGAGCGGTGGTGAGGGTCGGGAACGGGGTGCCGGGGACCGCGTCGGCGGCGGAGGCGGCGGGCCCGGCCAGGGCTAGCACGGCCCCGGCGACGAAGGCGACGGACAGGGCACGGGCGGTGCGGCGCATGGGACGGGCTCCTGACACGGCGGATCGGTCGGCGGTGGTGGTACGCCGGACGCCGGTGCGTACTGGCGGGACGCGGTCACGTCGGGCACCGGTACGGCGGCGCGGGGGCGCTGCCCCACGGCGTCTCGGGTACGGGGCACGGGCGTGCCCTCGCTGCCATGACAGCCCGCCCGGCGGCGCGGCGCGCGCGGCCGGACCCCATTCGCGGGACGGGCACGCCCGGCCGGGTGACAAACGGCGGCCGCCGCGGTTTCCGGCTCCGCGCCCGCGCCGACGGGCCCGAGCGTCCCGTGTCCGTGCCCGGAGAGGTTTTCCGTCCCTTGTGCCGGTGACTCGGTATGCGCTGACCGGATCGTCCGCTTCGCACTCACCCGCACCGGGGAGGTCATCCATGAGCACCAAGGTCGCCGACCAGATCCTCGAGCGCCTGCGCGCCTGGGGCGTGGAACAGGTCTTCGGCTATCCGGGCGACGGCATCAACGGACTGCTGGCCGCATGGGGCCGGGCCGAGGACCGGCCGCGGTTCATCCAGTCCCGGCACGAGGAGATGTCCGCGTTCGAGGCAGTCGGATACGCCAAGTTCAGCGGCCGTATCGGAGTGTGCGCGGCGACGTCGGGACCCGGCGCCATCCATCTGCTCAACGGTCTGTACGACGCCAAGCTCGACCACGTGCCCGTGCTGGCGATCGTCGGCCAGACCGACCGGACCGCGATGGGCGGCTCCTACCAGCAGGAAGTCGATCTGCACACGCTGTACAAGGACGTCGCCTCGGACTTCGTGGAGACGGTGACCGTGCCCGAGCAGTTGCCGAACGTGCTGGACCGGGCGATCCGCACCGCCTGCGCCCGGCGCTGCCCGACCGCCCTGATCATCCCCGGTGACGTGCAGGAACTGGACTACGCCCCGCCGACGCACGAGTTCAAGATGGTGCCCTCCAGCATGGGCATGAGCGAGTACACCATGACCCCGACGGACGAGGCGCTGCGCCGGGCGGCGGACGTGCTGAACGCGGGGCGCAAGGTGGCGATCCTGGTGGGCCAGGGCGCGGCCGGTGCGGTCCCGGAGGTGCAGGAGATCGCCGAGCTGCTCGGCGCGGGCGTGGCCAAGGCGCTGCTCGGCAAGGACGTCCTCAGCGACGAACTGCCGTACGTCACCGGGCCGATCGGGCTGCTGGGCAGCCGGCCTTCGTACGAGATGATGCGGGACTGCGACACCCTGCTGACGATCGGTTCGTCGTTCCCCTACACGCAGTTCATGCCGGACTTCGGCAGGGCGCGCGGCGTGCAGATCGAGATCGACCCGCACATGATCGGAATGCGCTACCCGTACGAGGTGAACCTCGTCGGTGACGCGCAGGCGACGCTGCGCCGGCTTATCCCGCTGCTGAACAGCGACCGGGGCGGGCGCGAGTGGTACGACACGGTGTGCGCGAACGTACGGCGCTGGCACGAGACGATGGAGCGGCGGGCCGGTCTGTCGGCCGATCCGATCAATCCCGAGTACGTGGCCCGGGCGCTGGATCCGCTGCTGCCGGAGAACGCGATCCTCACCTCCGACTCCGGTTCGGTCGCCAACTGGTACGCGCGGCACATCACGATGCGGCCGGGCATGCGCGGTTCGCTGTCCGGGACGCTGGCGACGATGGGGCCGGGTGTGCCGTACGCGATCGGCGCGAAGTTCGCGCATCCGGACCGGCCGGTGTTCGCGCTGGTCGGCGATGGCGCGATGCAGATGAACGGCCTGGCGGAGATGATCACGGCGGCGAAGTACCGGGACCGCTGGTCGGATCCGCGGCTGGTGGTGGGCGTGTGGAACAACCAGGACCTGAACCAGGTGACCTGGGAGATGCGCGCCATGGAAGGTGCCCCGTCGTTCCTGCCGTCGCAGGCGATCCCCGACGTGCAGTACGCGGCGTTCGCCCGCTCGCTGGGTCTGACCGGCGTCCGGGTGGAGAAGCCGGAGGACGTGGAGGCGGGCTGGCGCGCGGCGCTGGAGGCCGACGGGCCGTGCGTGATCGAGTTCCTCACCGATCCCGCCGTACCGCCGATCCCGCCGCACGCGACCTGGGAGCAGATGGAGGCGACGGCGGCGTCGATCCTGAAGGGGGATGCCGACCGCGGGTCGGTGGTCAAGCAGGGCTTCAAGGCGAAGGTGCAGGAGTTCCTGCCCGGCAGGGACAAGGGCTAGCACCCTGGAGGTTGCCATGCAGCGAGGCAGTGACCGGCTGAACGTCCACCGGGACGACGAGATGAAACACGAGCTGAAGGGCCTGCTGAGGTCCGGGCATCCGACGCGCGTGGAGGAGTGGCACGATCCGGAACCGGCCGCGGACGACGACCCTGAGGTGTGGAGCGGGCCTGTGGGCGGCCTGGGTTCGCCGGCGTCGCTGGAGCGGGTGCGGTCGGAGCTGGCCCGCGCCCTGAACCGGGGTTCGTTCCCGGCGACCGCCCGTGACCTGGCCCGGATGCTGCGCCGGCACAACGCGCCGACCGCACTGGTCGACGGGGTGGCCGGCCTGCCCCACTCGGCGCGCTACGAGAACGTGCAGCAGCTCGCCGAGGCGCTGACGGGCGGCGCATGAGCCGTTGCCGGGCGGCCGGCATCGCCGCGGGTGCCGGCCGTGGCGTCGACGCCGACGTGACGGCCCGAGGGACGGAAGGAGAGTGACACGTCATGCGCATCGCGTTTCTCGCGGCGCCCCAGGGTGTGGAGCAGGTCGAGCTGACCGAGCCGTGGAAGGCGGCCTCCGAGGCCGGGCACGAACCGGTGCTGGTGTCCACCAAACCGGGGAGGATCCAGGCGTTCGACCATCTCGACAAGGCGGACACGTTCGACGTGGACGAGGTGGTGGGCGAGTCGTCGGCGGGGTCGTTCGGCGGTCTCGTG
This sequence comes from Streptomyces sp. NPDC001153, assembly GCF_053598315.1. Taxonomy (NCBI): domain Bacteria; kingdom Bacillati; phylum Actinomycetota; class Actinomycetes; order Kitasatosporales; family Streptomycetaceae; genus Streptomyces; species Streptomyces sp. NPDC001153. The sequence continues at coordinate 42,240 of NZ_JBSFJZ010000009.1, read as the reverse complement.
CTGCCCGGCGGGGTGGCCAACCCGGACTTTCTGCGGATGGACGACAAGGCCGTGGCGTTCGTGAAGGACTTCTTCGACCAGGGCCGTCCGGTCGCCGCGATCTGCCACGCACCGTGGACGCTGGTGGAGGCGGACGTCGTACGGGGCCGGGTGCTGACGTCCTGGCCGAGTCTGCGTACGGACATCCGCAACGCGGGCGGCACCTGGGTGGACGAGCGGGTGAAGATCTGCGACCACGGCTCCAACCAGCTGGTGACCAGCCGCAAGCCGGACGATCTGAAGGCGTTCTGCGACGCGTTCCTGCACGTGTTCGCCGGCGAGGCCGGCTGAGCCGCCGCCCGAGGGCGAAGGCCCGACCGTGAGGGCCGGCCCCGCGCGGGCCGGCCCTGTTCGTGTGCCGGCCCCTGGGCCGGTCCGGCCGCTCAGGTGCCGGACGCCTCCGGAGTCGCCGCCTCGCCGCACCGCCGTTCCCGGGCCCCCTCGCGGGTGCGGCCCGCGCTGACCAGGCGGCGCGGGTTGCGGCGCAGATACTCGCCCTCCAGCTGTGCCATGCGCTCGTTGTGGGTCCGCAGCGCGTCGTTCGAGCCGTACAGCAGGGTGTCGTGGCGCGTGCGGTGGATCGTCTCCAGCTCCTTCATGAGCTGCTGGTCGTCCAGTCGGCTGGGCTCGACTCCGGTCATGTGGTGCCCCGCTCGTCGTATCCGTGTCCGTGGGTCCCGGCCCGGGTACCCGCCCGGCAGGCACTGCCCCCGAGGAGTTTCCGGAGGAATCCATGGAGCTCGCGTTCCTGAATCCACTGTACGAACATCCGGGGTCCTGGGCCTCCGCATACGTCGACACCTCGATCCACACGGAGGACCAGCAGCAACGCCGTCATCTGACCGCGGAAGCGGTCACCCGGGAGCTGGCCCGGCAGGGAGCGGACGAGCCCACCCGCCGGGCGGTGCACGACGCCCTGGAGGGTCTGCGGCACGCGCCGGAGCCCTACGGCCGGGCCGTGTTCGCCCGGGACGGCGAGGTGGTCCTGGAGGTGCCGCTGACACGGGGGCCGCAGGACGGCGAGGCGTACTGGGGCGCGCTGCCCCGAGTGACACCGCTGCTGGACCTCGCCGGTGAGGACCCGCTGTCGCTGGTGGCCTACATCGACCGGACCGGAGCCCGCATCGAACTGCGCAGCGCGCTGCTGCACGAGGAGGCCAGGCAGGTGACGGGCCGGCAGTGGCCGATGCACCGGTCGAAGGCCTCCGACTGGTCCGAGCGGCACTTCCAGCTGAAGGTGGAGGACACCTGGGAGCACAATGCGCGTGAGGTCGCCCAAGCGCTGGCCGCCTGCCAGGAGGAGACCGGTGCCGACCTGCTGATCCTGTGCGGGGACGACCGCGAGCGCAGGTCGGTGCACGAGCAGTTGCCGAAGGCGCTGCAGGACCGCGCGGTGGAGACGTCGCGCGGCAAGGACAGCAACTTGCTGCCGCAGGAAGTGGAGGAGATACGCGCCGAGCACGTACGGCAGCGGATCCTGTCGGAGGTGAATCGCTTCCGGGAGGCGCGGACGCCGGACGAGGAGCGGCGGGCGGCGGCCGTCGAGGGAGTGCCGCAGCTGATCGAGGCGGCGCGCGAACACCGGCTGGCCGAGCTGCTGATCCGCCCGGACGCGCCCGACACGCAGCGCGAGGTGTGGATCGGCGAGGACCCGGACCAGCTGGCGGCCCGCCGCGACGAGCTGAGGACCCTCGGCGAGCGGCAGGCGTGGCCGGCCCGCGCCGACGACGCGCTGGTACGGGCGGCCGTGGTGACCGACGCACCGGTGGTGTCACTGACTCCGGTGCTGAAGGACACGGGTGAGGAGGTCGCTCCGGGCGGCATGGGCGCGCTGCTGCGCTGGACGTGAAGGGACAGCTCCTCCAGGGGCGTGAGGCCGTATCGACATGCGGCTCCGCCGCGTGCCCCTAGCGGACGCGCTCCACGCGGCGCTCGTCCCAGACCGGTTCCGGCGTCTCGCGCACGCGGCCGTCGGCGCCGAAGACCAGGTAGCGGTCGAAGGAGCGGGCGAACCAGCGGTCGTGGGTGACCGCGAGCACCGTGCCGTCGAAGGCCTCCAGGCCCTCCTGGAGGGCTTCGGCCGACTCCAGGTCGAGGTTGTCGGTGGGCTCGTCCAGGAGCAGCGCGGTGGCACCGGCCAGCTCCAGCAGCAGGATCTGGAAGCGGGCCTGCTGGCCGCCGGAGAGCCGGTCGAAGGGCTGCTCGGCCTGCAGGGTCAGCTCGTAGCGGCGCAGCCGGGACATGGCGGCACCGCGGTCCTGGGAGTGCTCCTTCCACAGGATGTCGAGCAGGGTGCGGCCGTGGAGTTCGGGGTGCGCGTGGGTCTGCGCGAAGTGCCCGGGTACGACGCGCGCGCCGAGCTTCCACTCCCCCGTGTGCGCCACGTCCTCGCCGGCGAGCAGGCGCAGGAAGTGCGACTTGCCGGAGCCGTTGGAGCCGAGGACGGCGACCCGTTCGCCGTAGAAGACCTCCAGGTCGAACGGCCGCATCAGGCCGGTCAGCTCAAGTCCCTTGCAGGTGACGGACCTTACGCCCGTGCGGCCGCCCTTCAGGCGCATGGTGATGTCCTGCTCGCGCGGCGGCTCCGGGGGCGGCCCGGCCTCCTCGAACTTGCGCAGGCGGGTCTGGGCGGCCGCGTACCGGGAGGCCATCTCATGGCTGACGGCGGCTGCCTGGCGGAGGTTGAGGACCAGCTTCTTCAGCTGCGCGTGCTTCTCGTCCCAGCGGCGGCGCAACTCCTCGAAGCGGGCGAAGCGTTCACGGCGGGCCTCGTGGTAGGTGGCGAAGCCGCCGCCGTGCACCCAGGCGTCGGCGCCGGCGGGGCCGGGCTCCACGGACACGATCTTCTCGGCTGCGCGGGCGAGGAGTTCACGGTCGTGGGAGACGAACAGGACGGTCTTGCGGGTCTCCCTGAGCTGCTCCTCCAGCCACCGCTTGCCGGGCACGTCGAGGTAGTTGTCCGGCTCGTCCAGCAGCAGCACCTCGTCGGTGCCGCGCAGCAGCGCCTCCAGCACGAGGCGTTTCTGCTCGCCGCCGGAGAGGGTGCGCACCTGGCGCCACTGGGCGCGCTCGTAGGGCATGCCGAGGGCCGCGGTGGTGCACATGTCCCAGAGGGTCTCGGCCTCGTAGCCGCGTGCCTCGGCCCAGTCGGCGAGGGCCTGTGCGTAGGCCAGCTGGGCGGCCTCGTCGTCGACGGTCATGATGGCGTGCTCGGCCTCGTCGACCGCCCTGGCCGCCTCGCGGATGCGGGGCGGGGCGACGGACACGAGCAGGTCCCGTACGGTCGTGTCGTCCCGTACGGAGCCCACGAACTGGCGCATCACGCCGAGGCCGCCGCTGACGGTGACGGTGCCGGCGTGCGGCTTGAGCTCGCCGGAGACCAGCCGGAGCAGGGTCGTCTTGCCGGCGCCGTTCGGGCCGACCAGGGCGACGGCGGCGCCCTCGCCGACCCGGAAGGACACGTCCCCGAGCAGGGTCCTCCCGTCGGGGAGGTGGTACTCGAGGTGCGCGGCTTCCAGATGTCCCATGGGGAGGCATTCTCCGGTCTTCCCTCGGCCACGGGCAACCGGGTATCGAACGCACCCGGCTCGTCCCCGCACGGGATCCTCCGCAGGACCCAGCCACCGGTCCGCCCCGCGCAGGCCTGCGCCGCCCAGCCGCCCCGTCTGCCGGCCACCTACCCCGCCGTATCCACCGGCTCCCCCGTCGGCCCGGCCTCTCCCGTCGGTGCCACCGTGCTGCCCTCCCAGGACAGGGCCTTCCAGCCGTCGCACGGGGAGCCCTCCAGGGCGATCACGCCGGTGTTGCCCAGGGGGCGGGCGGCGGCGAAGGGAACGTCGACGTTGTGGGCGCGGGCGGCGGTCCACATGCGGATCGCGGCGCCGTGGCTGACCAGGGCGACCGTGCCGGCGCCGCTCGCGGCAGCCTCGGCGATCACGGCGTCGTACCGGGCCAGGGCCTCCTCGCCGCTCTCCCCGCCGGGGATGCGCGACGCGGTGTCGCCGGCCGCCCAGGCGAAGATCGCCCGCATGTACTCCCGGCCCTCGGCGGACTCGCCGGGCAGCATCTCCAGGTCGCCGGCGGACACCTCGCGGATGCCCTCGCGGACGATCACCTCCAGGCCCCGGGCGGCGGCCAGCGGGGCGGCGGTGAGCTGGGCGCGCAGCAGCGTGGAGGCGTAGACGGCCTCGATGTCCTCGTCGGCGAGCGCCGCGGGCAGTGCGGCCGCCTGCGCCTCGCCCAGCGGGGTCAGCGCGGGTCCCGGTACGTCGGTGTCCAGCAGGTGGTGCACGTTGGACGGGGTCTCGCCGTGGCGGACGAGCAGGAGGCGCATCCGGGGGAATCTCCTCACGCGCCGGCGGGCGCCCGGCGCAGACAGGCACAAGAAACGGGCACTTCAGGGTAACCGGACCCCATGAGCCCGGACCTGGACCTGACAGACCTGGACCTGACCGCCCGCCCGGCCGGCCGGAACCCGCTGTGCCGGCTGCTGGATCTGGACGGCCGGCTGTTCGAGGCGGCCGCCGCCTGGCACTGGCCCGGCGCCGAGCGGGTGCTGCCCCGCCTCAGCCGCGGCGCGAACCACGGCGTGCTGTGGTTCGCGACGGCCGCCGCGATGGCCGCGAGCCGCACCCCGAGGGCCCGCCGGGCGGCAGCCCGGGGCCTGGCCTCCCTCAGCGTGGCCTCGCTGGCCATCAACACGATCGGCAAGCGCTCGGTGCGCCGGGCCCGGCCGGTACTGGACCCGGTGCCGCTGGTGCGGCAGCTCAAGCGGCAGCCGATCACCACGTCGTTCCCGTCCGGGCACGCCGCGTCGGCCGCCGCGTTCGCGACCGGGGTCGCGCTGGAGTCCCCGGCGTGGGGCGCGGCGGTGGCGCCGGTGGCGTTCTCGGTGGCGGCCTCACGGGTGTACACGGGTGTGCACTTCCCGAGCGACGTGCTGGCCGGGGCGGCCCTCGGCGCGGGCGCGGCCTTCCTGGTACGGCGGCTGATGCCGACCCGCGCCCAGGTGCGGCGACGGTGCCGGCCGCGCGCCGAGGCGCCGGCGCTGCCGGAGGGCGCCGGGCTGGTGGTGGTCGCCAACCGGGCCTCGGGGACGGCCGACCGGGTGCGTGCGCTGCACGCCGCGCTGCCGCTGGCGGAGATCGTCGAGTGCGCGCCCGAGGAGATCGGCGACGAACTGGCGAAGGCGGCGGCCCGCGCCCGGGTGCTGGGTGTGTGCGGCGGCGACGGCACCGTGAACACGGCGGCGAGGATCGCGCTCGGGCACGGGCTGCCGCTCGCGGTGCTGCCGGGCGGCACCCTCAACCACTTCGCCCTCGACCTGGGCGTGGAGGACGAACGCGATCTGGCCCGTGCGGTCCGGCGCGGCGAGGCGGTGCGGGTGGACGCGGCCCGGTATGTCACCGGCGACGGCGAGGGCCTGTTCCTGAACACGCTGAGCCTGGGCGTCTATCCGGAACTGGTGCGTGTGCGGGACCGGTGGTCGCGCCGGATCGGCGGGTGGCCCGCCGGGGTGCTGGGCGCGCTGCGGGTGCTGCGCGCGGACGGGCATCCGCTGGAGGTGGAACTGGGCGGTGAACGGCGGCCGCTGTGGCTGCTGTTCGTCGGCAACGGCGTCTACCACCGCATGGGGCTCGCGCCCGGCCGCCGTACCGATCTCGCGGACGGACTGCTGGACGTGCGGGTGGTGCACGGCGGCCGCCGGCCCGCGCTGCGGCTGCTGGCGGCCGCTGCCGCAGGCCCGCTGACCCGCTCCCCCGCCCACGCGGCGGTCCAGGTGCACCGGCTCCGGCTGACCGGCATCACGCCGGGCACCCCGATGGCGTACGACGGCGAGGTGACGGCCGTGTCGGGCGAGGTGACGCTGGAGAAGCTGCCCGGGGCCCTGACGGTGTACCGGCCGTCGACCGCCGCCTGTTGACGGGCGGTCAGGATTCCTGAGGCGTCCAGGATGTGAAACACGGGTCTCATCATTCGGCATGCGCGCGTACGGTGATGCGTACCAGCGGACACGAGGGTGAAGAAGGGCAACAGCCATGCCGAAGGCGCAGGAGACCGCCGTCTACACGCACGGGCACCACGAGTCGGTACTGCGGTCGCACACCTGGCGGACGGCCGAGAACTCCGCGGCCTATCTGCTCGGCTCCCTGAAGCCCCACATGAAGATCCTGGACATCGGCTGCGGGCCCGGCACCATCACCGCCGACCTCGCGGAGCGGGTCCCGGACGGCCACGTCACCGGCGTCGACCACGCGCCGGGCATCCTGGAGCAGGCCCGGGCCACCGCCGCCGGGCGCGGCCTGACCAACGTGGACTTCGCGGTCGCCGACGTGCACGCGCTGGACCACCCGGACGACACCTTCTGCGTGGTCCACGCCCACCAGGTACTGCAGCACGTCGGCGACCCGGTGCAGGCGCTGCGGGAGATGCACCGGGTGACGAAGCCGGGCGGGTTCATCGCCGTACGCGACGGGGACTACGGGGCGATGACCTGGTACCCGGCGGCGGACGGTCTGCGGGACTGGCTGGACCTGTACGAGCGGGTGGCCCGGGCCAACGGCGGCGAACCCGACGCCGGGCGCCGGCTGAAGGCGTGGGCGCTGGCCGCCGGGCTGACCGACATCACCGCCACCTCCAGCACCTGGACCTTCACCACGCCCGAGGAGCGGGCCTGGTGGAGCGGCCTGTGGGCGGACCGCACGCTGGCCTCCTCCTACGCCGAACGGGCCACGCAGGGCGGTCACGCGACCGAGGAGGACCTGCGGGCCGTGTCCGAGGCGTGGCGGGAATGGGGCCGGCGGGAGGACGGCTGGTTCGCGGTCCTGCACGGCGAGATTCTGTGCCGTAAAGAAGCCTGATCCGCGTATTCCGGGCAACCCGGATTGCAGGAGGTTCACACTATGGTTCCCATCCTGCTGGTACTGCTTCTGGCGCTGCTCCTTTTCGGTGTCGGATTCGCGGTGAAGATTCTCTGGTGGATTGCACTGATAGTGCTGGTCATCTGGCTGTTGGGTTTCCTGGTCCGCAGCACCACCGCCGGTGGCGGCAGGGGCCGCTGGTACCGGTGGTGACGTGAGCTAGTCGCGGGGAAGCAGCGGTCCGAGCGGCCCGAGGTCCAGATTCAGGTCCTCGGGCCGCAGTCCGTAGCGTTCGCGCAGCTCGGCCATGCGGTCCTCCAGGAGCATCAGGGTGAGCCCGATGCGCTCCTCCTGCTCCTCGGTCAGCTCGCCGGTGTCGAAGCGCCGCACGGCCTGCCGTTCCATCAGCTGCCGGAGCAGTTCCACCACGGTGAGCACCAGTTTCACCAGGTCGCGCTCGACCGTGTCGGGTTCCAGGTCCAGGCGGTTGCGCGGGCTCACAGGATCTCCTCGAAAGGCGAGGGCACGGACGCGTTCACCGAGCTGATCAGCGCGTTCAGATCGATGCGGACCAGGTCGACGTCCGCGATCCGCAGGGTGAGGTCACCCGTGATCACCACTCCGCCGGCCAGCAGCCGGTCGAGCAGGTCGACGAGGGCTATCTCGCGTCGTTCGACCACGGTCACGGCGTCGCCTCCCCGACGAACGAATAGGCCGCCCAGGGTCCGGTGAGTTCCACCCGGATTCCGGGTGCCTCGTCCTTCGTACGGTCCACCAGTTCCACGAATTCCTCGGAATGTGCGCGGGGCACCAGATAGGCCGCGTTGAGCACGTTCCGGCCGGGCTCGGCGGAAAGCGCGGAATTCTGTGGGGCGTGCAGCCGGGAATCCTCGGCGTACCGGGAAAGGCCCTCGTGCAGCGAGCGGGCGAAGGCCTCGGCCCGCTGCCACCGCTCCTCGGTCGCGTGGGTGCTCTGGCGCCGCCGGCGCAGATAGTCCCGGCCGCTCGCGGGCTGCGCGGCGGGGGCAGGCTCGGCGGCGGGCTCGGGCTCCAGGTACACCTTGACCCCCCACTCCACCCGGCCCTCCAGCCGGTCGAGGGCGCGCAGGAAGTCGTCCTCGCGGGCCTCGATCATGGTGCGCACCCCACTGTCGTCCTGGAAGACGGTCGCGAGCCGGAGCGGCAGCGGAGTGGTGACCGTGGTGAGGGCGTCGATCACGCCCTGGTGCGCGCGGGCGGTCACGGACAGCCAGTCCAGGTCCTCCAGGTGCGCCTTCAGGGCCTCCTCGCAGAAGTCGGCCGCCGGGACCTGGCTGACGACCGCGACCAGCCCGTGGTGGCGCAGCAACGCCGGCGGGGCGCCCCCGACGCCGGTGAGCTGGGACTGCAGGGGCGTCCCGAAGGGGCGGCACACGGCGTAGACGTAACGCAGTCCGGTCATGGTGCCTCCTTCGGCGCGCGGCCCGGCTCCAGCTCCTCCAGGCGGGCCACCCGTTCTCTGAGCGCGGCGTTCTCCCGGGTCAGCTCGTCGCGGCGGGCCCGGGAGGAGAGCGCGGGATCGCTCTCCCACCAGTCGATGCCCATCTCCTTGGCTTTGTCCACCGAGGCGACGATGAGCCGCAGCTTGACGGTCAGCAGTTCGATGTCGAGCAGATTGATCCGGATGTCACCCGCGATCACCACACCCTTGTCGAGCACGCGCTCCAGGATGTCGGCGAGGTTGGCTCCACTGCCCTGGCCGTACGGCTCGGGGAGCCTGCTGGGCGTCGTCATCGACGGCTCCCGCGCTCGGCGTACTCGGGCTCCTCTTCCTCGTATTCCTCACCGTCCTCGGCTTCGTCCTCGTACGGCCCTTCTTCCTCCTCCTCAGGCTCCTCCTCGGGCGCCTCCTCGTCCTCCTCGTCCTCCTCGTCCTCCTGCCGGTCCTCGTACTCCTCCGGCTCTTCCTCGTCCTCGGACGCCTCCTCGCCCTCGTCCTCGGCGCGGGCCTCCTCGGACTCCTCCTCCGCCACCGCGTCCTCGTGGCTGCGGACGACCTCGCCGTCGCTGATCTCGCCGCGCCAGCCGTCTTCCGCCTCTCCCTTCAGGGTGATGAACCGGGCGAAGTTCTTCAGATCCAGCCTGGCCCTGCGGCCCTGGGCGCGCCACAGATTGCCGGTCTTCTCGAACAGGCCGGTCGGGTAGTACTCCATGACCAGCAGGATCCGGGTGAGGTTCTCGCCCAGGGCGTGGAAGGTCACGACCCCCTTCGTGGTGCCCTTGGCGCCCTCCGAGGTCCACTGGATGCGCTGGTCGGGCAACTGCTCGGTGGTGTGCGCCTTCCAGCTGCGGCTGGACCAGAAGATCTTCGCCTGCCAGTCGCTGTGGGTGTCGTCGGCGCGGCTCGCGCTCTTGACGCCCTTGGCGAAGGTGGAGAAGTCCTGGTACTGGGTCCACTGGTCGTAGGCGGTGCGCAGCGGCACGCCGACGTCCACCGACTCCATGATGACCGTGGGCTTGTTGCCGCCCCCGCCCTTCTTCCTGCCCTTGCCGCCCCCGAGGTTCTTGACCGCCTCCGTGACGTTGTCCTTGACTCTCGAGGCCCCCAGCTCCAGGGCGGAGCGCAGCGGCCCCTTGCCCTCGGCGACCTTGCGGCCTGCGTCGAGCGCCAGCTTGGCGAAGCCGGGGCTGTTGCCCTCGGCGATGTCGTTGAGCTTGACGGTGGTCTCGCCGAGCTTGCGCCCGAGGCCGCTGAGCAGCCGTTCGGCCTGGGCGGCCAGGTATTCCTGTGCCTCGTCCTTCAGCCGGTCGGCGGCCTCGCTGTGGGCGAGGTCGGCGAGCGGGTTGTCCTGCGCGGCCTTCGTGGCCCGGCCGGCCGTGGAGGCCGCGGATCCCAGGGTCTCGGTCATCGGTCGTCACCGCCCTTCGGCGAGCCGGCGCCACGGCTGCCGGCCGTCCTCTTCCCGGCTGTGCCGGTCTTCCTGGCTGCGGCCTTCTTCGCGGGGGCCGTCTTCTCCGCCGCGGCCTGCCGGCCCGCGGAGGGCTTCTTCGCCGACGGCTTCTTGCCCGCCTTCCTGCCGGACGGCTGCCGCCGGCGGCCCTCGCGGTCGCCTTCCTCGCGCGCCGTGCGTCCGTCGTCCCCGCGCGCCTCGCGGTCGTCGTCCTCCTCCTGCTCCTCGTCGGAGCCCACGGCGGGCAGCGCCCCGGACAGCCCGTCGCGGACCTGGGCGGTCCGGTCGTGCAGCCGGTCGGCGAGTGCGCTCATCTGCCGCTCGACCATGGCCCCGGACGCCGCCCTGCCGACGCCCCGAAGATCCTCGCGCAGCTGATCGCCGATCTCCTTGAACTGCGGGTTGTCACGCAGTTGCTGCCGCGCGACGGCGGCGAGTGCTCCGGGGCCGAGGTTCAGCTTCTTGCCCGCGACCAGGGAGCCGACCGCGACGGCCATTTTCAGCTTCTTCGTGCGTCCCAGGAGATATCCGGCCCCTATGGCGAGGCCCAGTGCCGTTCGGTTCATCATCCCGTCCCCTCGCCTGTTGCGTGGCCGGAGCGCATACCGGTCTCCAGCCGGTCGAGCAGCTCGTCCTCGCGCCGGTCGAACTCCTCCTCGGTGATCTCGCCCGCCTCCAGCCGCTCTTCGAGGCGGGCGAGTTCGGCCCGCACGGTGGCGGGGTCGTAGTAGATCCGTTCCGCCTCGCGGAGCACCTGGCCGACCACCCACCCGGCGCCACGCACCGGTGCGAACGGCAGCAGCAGCACCTCACCGATCAGCCCCATCGCCTCCTCCTTCCGGGCCCGTCGTCTCACCGCGCCCCGGCATCCGTGCCGGCCGTGTCGGCCGCCGGCTCGGCGGGGCCGGGCTCGACGAAGCTGTACGGCGGCAGCGGGCCGTTGACGCGCAGTTCGAGGTGGGGAAGACCGGCGCGGACCTGCTCGACGGTTTTGATGAAGCCCTCGGCCCCGTCCCGGGGAACCAGGAACGAGACGTTGAGCAGCCAGCCCGTGGACTGCGGGCCGGCGCTGACCGCGGCGGCGGCCGGCTCGAGAGCGGCCTGCACCGAGGCGGCGTCCTCTGCCTCCTTGGCCTTGACGGCGGCCGCGACCATCTCGCCGAGGCGCAGCCTGTCGTCGTAAGTGCCGCCGCCCGCACGTCGGGTGGTCTCGGCGAACGAGCGCAGCTCCGCGTCCTCGGCCATCACACGCTGCAGGACGGCGTCCTCCACGTGGTTCGCCTTGACGTTGTACTCGACCTTGCCGTCCAGGGCCTTCAGCCGCTCCCGGTAGTGGTCGGCGCGCTCGTCGAGCACCTGGGTGACGGTCTCGTCGTCGGGGGCCAGGTTCCCGAACCGCATCGGCAGCACACAGCCGGCCGCGCCGGTCTCGGCGAGGACGTTCTGGTGTGCGAGCAGGTCGCGGCGCTTGGGCCGCAGCCCCTCGGGGGCGTCACTGACCAGGGCGGCCAGCTCACCGGCCGTGACGACCCGTACCGGGCGGGGCGGCTCGCCCACGCCCGTCATGCCCTCGGGCAGCGAGGGGTGCGACCGGGCGGTGATCCCGTAGACGTACGTACTCACTCCCTGTCCTCCTTCCTGCGGGCTGTGTCCTTACGTGCGCGGGGCCGGGCCTCGGCACCCTCCTCGCGGGCCTGCTTGAAGGCGTCGGAGATGGTCTCCGCAGCACCGGACAGGGCCCCCTTGGACTTGCCGCGGGCGCCGGACTCCGTGACCTCGCCGACGAGGTCGGGAAGCCCGGGGCTCTTGTGCGGGCCTGCCTCCAGGTCGAGACGGTTGCACGCCTCGGCGAAGCGCAGATATGTGTCGACGCTGGCCACGACGACCCGGACGTCGATCTTCAGGATCTCGATACCGACCAGGGAGACCCGCACGAACGCGTCGATCACGAGTCCCCTGTCCAGGACCAGTTCCAGTACGTCGTAGAGACCGCTGCTGCCGCCTCCACCTGCGGTCTGCTGTGCCGGGACAACAGTCATGCCGCCTCTTCCTCCTCGTGAGTGGTCGGTGTCACGGTCGCTCCGTGGGCGCGGTGGGCGGGGGGCGGCCTAGCGGCCGCCGGGTCGGCGCGCGTCGGACCGTCCGCGTTCATATCGGTGAACGCGCCGGTAGCCGGTGAGCCGCGCCTCCTGGTCGAGATCGATCTGGTAGCTCGCCATCAGGCTCATGGTGTCCGGGACCCGCGCGAGTTCGAGAACCTCCACTTCGAGCACCCATCCGTCCTCGGTCTGCTCGAAGGAGGTCACCGACTCGGGCGCAAGCCCGGTGAGTTCGGCGAGCTGGGCACGCGCCTGGCGCAGCACCTCGATGGGCGCCGGCCGAGACTCCTCCGCCTTGCCGCGCTTGTCGTCGCTGTGTGACTCCTGTGAGTCATGTGCTTTCTGTGAATTTTGTGACTGGGGTGTGTTATTTGTGTTCGACATGGCCACCTCCCCCTGCGGGTGGCCCGGTCATCCCTGGTCAAACATTCAGGAACGATGGTCCGCGAGACGCCGCCGGGCCGGGCCCAGGGCGCGGCCTCGGCTGGGCAGGCCGGCCCAGGGGTCGGTGCCGGCCTGGTCGACGGCGTCGGCGATGGTCCAGCGGCGGGCGTCGAGCCCGGGTCCGTCCACCTGCTCCCAGGCGAGAGGAACGGCGACGGGGGCGCCGGGGCGGGCGCGCACGGTGTAGGGGGCGACGGCGGTCTGCGCGTAGGCGTTGCGCTGCACGTCGAGGTAGAGGCGGTCGCCGCGGTCCTGTTTCCGGGCCGCTGTGGTGAGCCGGTCCGGATGCCGGGAGGCCAGCAACTCGGCCACGTCACGGGCGAATTCGCGGACCTCGTCGAAGTCCTGGCGGCCGTCGAGACGGACGACGAGGTGGAGACCGCGCGACCCGGTGGTCATGGGGGCGGCGGGCAGCCCCAGTTCGTCCAGCAGCTCCCGCAGCAGTCCGGCCGCCTCGCGCACCGGAGCGAAGTCGTCGCCGGGTGGATCGAGGTCGAAGACCAGCTGGTCGGGGTGGTCCGGGCCGGCGGCGCGGTCGGTGCGGGAGAGCCAGCGGTGCAGGGTGAGGCAGGCCTGGTCGGCGAGGTAGAGGAGGGTGGCGGTGTCGTCGCACACGGCATGGGTGACCGTGCCGCCCTCCTTGGGGACTTCGGCGCGGGTGATCCAGTCCGGGTAGTGCTCCGGGATGTTCTTCTGCATGAACCGCTGCCCGTCCAGGCCGTCCGGATAGCGCTCCAGCATCAGCGGACGGCCCCGCAGGTGCGGCAGCAGGTACGGCGCGACGGCCCGGTAGTAGTCGGCGAGGTCGCCCTTGGTGTACTCCTCGGCGCCGGCGCCGCCCGGGAAGAGGACCTTCCCGGGCCGCTGGATCCGCACCGTGCGGCGCCCCGCCCGTACGGTCCGGGCGTCCTCGTCGTTCATCGCACGACCGCCTCCTCCACCAGCAGCCTGGCCGCCGCCGCGATGCCCACGGCGTCGATGCCGGCCGCGTTCAGCTGCTCGTCGGGCGCGGCCGAGCCCGGCATGGTGCGCACCGCGAGCCGGACCAGCCGGGGCACGGGCCGGCCGTCGCAGAAGGCCTCCGCGACGGCGTCACCGAGGCCGCCCTCGGCATGGTGGTCCTCCACGGTGAGCAGACAGCCGGTCTCCTCGGCGGCCCGGTGCAGCGTCTCGGCGTCGACGGGCTTGACGGAGTACAGGTCGATCACCCGTACCCGGATGCCGTCCGCGGCGAGCCGGTCGGCCGCGGCGAGCGCCTCGGGCACGGTGACCCCGGCGGCGACGACCGTCAGCCGGTCCTCCTCGCTGGAGACGAGCGTCTTGCTGCCGCCCACCGGGAACTCCTCGTCGGGGCCGTAGATGACCGGCGTCTTGCCGCGCGAGGTGCGCAGATAGCGGATCCCGTCGAGTCCGGCCATGGTGGCGACCAGCCGGGCGGTCTGGTTGGCGTCGCACGGATACAGCACGGTCGAGCCGTACAGGGCGCGGAACATCGCCAGGTCCTCCAGGCCCATCTGGGAGGGCCCGTCCTGGCCGATCGCGACACCGGCGTGCGAGCCCACCAGGTTGATGCCGGAGCCGCTGATGGACGCCATCCGCACGAAATCATGGGCGCGGGTGAGGAACGCGGCGAACGTCGAGGCGTACGGCAGCCAGCCCCGCGCGGCCATGCCGACGGCCGCGGCGACCATCTGCTGCTCGGCGATGTAGCACTCGAAGAACCGGTCGGGGTGGGCCTTGGCGAACTCCTCGGTGCGGGTGGAGTCGCCGACCTCGCCGTCCAGGGCGACGACATCGCCCCGCGCGCTGCCGAGCGCGGCGAGGGCCGCGCCGAAGGCGTCCCGGGTCGCGACCTCGTCACCCTCGTCGTAGCGCGGAAGCTGCAGCACCTCGGTCGTCAGGTCGCGCAGCGCGGCGGCGGCCGGCGGCTCGTGGACCCGGACGTGCAGCGAGCGCGGTCCGCCGAGCTCGGCGACGGCCTCCTCCGCGTCCGGCACCGGCTTTCCGTGATGGCCCTCCAGGTCCTCGACGGCGGCGACGCCCTTGCCCTTGAGGGTGCGGGCGAGGATCACCACGGGCTGCCCTGCCGTGGACAGCGCCTCGCCGTAGGCCCGGTCGATCTTGTCGACGTCGTGGCCGTCGATCTCGACGGTGTGCCAGCCGAAGGCCTGGAAGCGGCGGGCGTAGGCGTCCAGGTCGTGACCGTGCCGGGTGGGGCCGCGCTGGCCGAGCCGGTTGACGTCCACGATCGCGATCAGGTTGTCCAGGTGCTCGTGCCCGGCGTGTTCGGCGGCCTCCCACACCGAGCCCTCCGCCAGCTCGCTGTCGCCGCACAGCACCCACACCCGGTAGCCGGTGCGCTCCAGGCGCTTGCCGGCGAGGGCGATGCCCACCCCGACCGGCAGGCCCTGGCCGAGGGATCCGGTGGCCGTCTCCACCCAGGGCAGCCGCCGGGGCGTCGGATGTCCTTCGAGCCGGCTGCCGAGCTTGCGGAAGGTGAGCAGCTCGCCGTCCTCGACGGCACCGGCCGCCTTGTACGCGGCGTACAGCAGGGGCGAGGCGTGTCCCTTGGACAGCACGAAGCGGTCGTTCGCGGGGTGCTCGGGGCGTTCGAAGTCGTAGCGCAGATGGTTGGCGAGGAGTACGGCCATCAGATCCGCGGCGGACATCGAGGACGTGGGGTGCCCGGATCCCGCGGCGGCGGACGCCCGCACGCTGTCCACGCGCAACTGCTGTCCCAGCTCGGCGAGTTCGGCGGTGTTCATGGGTCTCCTTGCGGTGAGTCGAGGGATACGGCCGGGGGCCACTCGGCAGCGGGGTCACTCGGCAGCGGGGTCCGGCGGGTCGGTGCGCTTGACCGGGCCGGGGGCGGGGTGGTCCCCGCGCCCGGCGGCCGGCGGATGGGCGTCACGTTCCGCTTCCCGGGGCCGCACCGCTTCTTCGGCCTGCTCCGGCCCTCCCGCCCGCTCCGTTCCCCCCGGCACGCGTGCCAGCTCCGGAGAGGCCGTGTCCAGGGGAACCGACCAGGACCGTACGAGGCCCAACTGGACGCCCTGGCGCGGCAGTACGGCGTCCAGCAGCCAGTCGGCGGCCACCCGGACGCGGTTGCCGGGCAGCGCGGCCAGGTGGTAGCCGCGGGTGACCGCACCGGCCGCCGGGCCGGACAGCGGGACGCCGAACGGGTTCGCGGCGGCCTGGATCCCGCCGAGGTCGACGGCGAAACCCAGGTCGCGATGGCGGTAGGCCCGCCGGCGCCGGCCGACACCGAGCGAGGCGGCCACGTTCTCCCCGGCCACCCGGCCCTGGCGCCACGCGTGCTGGGCCGTCATCGGCGTGAAGGACCCCGGCTTCTCCAGGTCCGGTACGGCGGCCGCGTCCCCGCAGCAGAACACCTCCGGCCGGCCCGGCACCTGCAGATGGGGGTCAACGATCAGCCGGCCCCGCTCCAGCGGCTGCCCGACCGCCTCCACCAGCGGATCGGGCCGTACCCCGACACACCACACCAGCGTCCGGGACGCGACGAACTCGCCGTCGGTGAGCAGCACCCCGTCGTGGGTGGCCTCCTTCACCGACGTACCCATCCGGACCTCGACGCCCCGCGCCCGCAGCACCCGGTCGGCCGTCCGGGACAGCCGCTCGGCCATCTCCGGCAGCACGCGCGGCGCCACGTCCAGCAGGATCCAGCGCGGCCGGAACCCGGCGCACAGCGGATGCCGGCGGGCCAGCCGGTCGGTGAGCAGCTGCATCTGCGCGGCCACCTCGGTGCCGGTGTAGCCGGCGCCGACCACGACGAAGGTGCAGCGGGCCGCGCAGGCCTTCGGATCGTCCTCCGTGGCCGCCAGCTCCACCTGCCGGGTCACGTGGTCGCGCAGGTACAGCGCCTCGGGCAGCCCCCGGAAGCCGTGCGCGTGCTCGGCGACCCCGGGGATGGGCAGCAGCTTGTTGACGCTGCCGACACACAGCACCAGCCGGTCGTAGGTGAGGGTGCCGATACCGCCCTCGGGGTCGGAGTAGTGGACCGTACGGCCGTCGAGGTCGACATGGTCCGCCTCGCCGAGCACCATCCGCACCCCGTGCAGGGTGCCCGGCAGCGACACGGTGACCCTGCGGGCCTCCAGGATGCCGGCGGCGACCTGGGGCAGCAGCGGCAGGTACAGGAAGTAGTCGGTCGGGTTCAGCAAAGTGATGTCGGCCCGGTTCCGGGTCAGCCGGGCCAGCGTGCGGGCAGCCCGGTACCCGGCGAAACCGGCTCCGACGATCACGACGTGAGGTCGGCTCACGGTGCGCCTCCGGCGGTGTGGCTCGTCCGAGGTTTTCCGCGTAACCGAGGCCGGGGCACCCAAACGCCGCGCGGGTCACCCGTACGCCGGTCGGAGCACCCGAACGCCGCGCCGCGCCCCCGGCGTTTCGCCCACCGGGCGCCGGTTACCCGGCCCGGGACCGCATGACACCGCAGCAGCGTCGCCCGCGCGGAGGTTTCCCCATGCCCGAATACGGCTGTTTCCTGGCGAGCGAGGAACACACCCCCGCCCACCTCGTCGAGCAGGCTCGGATGGCCGAGCAGGCCGGATTCCGGGCGCTGTGGATCTCCGACCACTTCCATCCGTGGAACGACGCGCAGGGGCAGAGCGCGTTCGTGTGGTCGGTGATCGGCGCCCTGTCGGAGGCGGTGTCGCTGCCCATCGAGACGGCGGTGACCTGTCCGACCGTGCGGATGCACCCGGCGGTGACGGCGCAGGCCGCGGCGACGAGCGCGGTGCTGACCGAGGGACGTTTCCGGCTGGGCATCGGCACCGGCGAGGCGCTGAACGAGCACATCCTCGGCGACCGCTGGCCGCCGCTGCACGTGCGCCTGGAGATGCTGGAGGAGGCCGTGCAGGTGATGCGCCGGCTGTTCAGCGGCGAGGAGGTCAACCACCAGGGCACGCACTACACCGTGGAGAACGCCCGCCTCTACACCGTTCCCGACGAACCCGTGCCCATCGACATCTCCGGCTTCGGGCCGAAGGCGACGTCGCTCGCCGCCCGGGTGGGCGACGGGTACATCACGATGATGCCGGAGGAGGAGATGGTCACTCAGTTCCGCAAGGGCGGGGGCGGGACGAAGCCGGTGAGCGGCGGTACGAAGGTCTGTTACGGCACCGATCGCGAGGAGTGCGTCCGTACCGTGCACCGGCTCTGGTACAACGAGCTGCTGCCCGGGGAGATGGGGCAGGTGCTGCCCTCGCCGCGCCACTTCGAGCAGCTGCGGGAGCTGGTCACCGAGGACATGGTGCGCGAGAAGGTCGTGTGCGGGGACGATGCCGACCAGCACGTGTCCGCGCTGAGGGCGTTCGCCGACGCCGGGTTCGACCGGGTGTACGTGAACCAGATCGGGGCCGATCAGAAGGGGTTCTTCGACTTCTACCGGACGAAGGTGCTGCCGCGGCTCGGCGGCTGAGTGGGCGGTGGTTCGGTTCGCTGCGCTCAGGCCCTGTGGTGGCCGGTGTCCGGGGGCTCCTTCGGCATCGGCGGGTACGGCAGGCCCAGGCCGCTCGGCGGACCCGCCGGTGGGGTGCCGCCGATGGCAGGAGCCGGCGGCGAGGGGTGGCTGTGCCTCGGGTGGGCGGCACCCCGCAGGGCGTAGGCCACCGCGCCCATGATCGCCGCGGTGATCAGGGCTGCGCCCCAGCCGGGCAGGCCGGTCGCCAGGGCCAGGCCGACGGCGAGGGCCAGCGCGGCGCCCGCGTACAGGGCGGCGGCGCCGGACGCGGCGTAGAGCAGGGCGGTGCGGCGCTGCTTGCGGGTCTGCTCGCGCAGCTCGTCGCGTACCGTCTCGCGTGCCACCTGTGCCAGCTCTTCGACCAGGTGCTTGTCGAGATGTTCCAGGTGATCCAGGCGTTCCGAACGGTCCATACCCTGCGGGTACCCGGCGGGCACAGCGGGTAACGCGGGCGCCCTGCACGGCCCGGGCCGCCGCAACTAGGCTCGGGCGCATGGAGATTCTGGGCGCCTCGTTGCGCATCTGCGTCGACGACCTCGAGACCGCGATCCCCTTCTACGAGCGTCTGGCGGGCGGCAGAGCGCTGCGCTTCGAGCGCGGCGGGGTCCAGGTCGCCGCGATCGGCTCCTTTCTGCTGATGAGCGGCCCGGAGGCGGAACTGGAGATCCTGCGCAAGGTGGCGGCGACCATCGCCGTCGAGGACGTGGACGAGGCGCACCGGCTGCTGACCGGCCTCGGCGCCCGGATCATCGCGGGGCCGCTGCCGACGCCGGCGGGCCGGAACCTGATCGCGATGCATCCGGACGGGTCGGTGTTCGAGTACGTCGACCAGCGGGCCTGAGCCGGTCAGAACGCGTCGGGCCGCATCCGGAAGTCGTGGCGGGCGGGCAGGGGCTCGTCGGTGAGCCGGGACCACAGCCGGCCGAGCACCTCCTCGCCCTCCCGCAGGTCGGCGACCTCGAAGCCCGTGTCGAGGACCGCGCGGGCCTCCTCGGGCCGTCCCTCGGCGAGCAGCAGTTCGGCCTCCAGCAGCCGGAACCGGCCGCGCCGGCGCACGGCGGGCAGCAACCGGTCCCAGACCGCCCGGGCGTCCGCCGTCCGCCGCACCCGGAGCAGTGCCTGCAGGGTCTCCCGGCCGAGCGCGGCCACGGCGGCGGTCCACGTCTCTTTGTCGTCGCGGCGCTCGCGGCACAGGTCGTCGAAGGCGTCCGCGTACCGCTCGGCGGCCCGTTCGTGGTGGCCGGACTCCTGGTCGGCGACGGCCAGGCAGCGCAGCGACGGCCAGAGGGACGGGGCGAGTTCGAGGGCGCGTTCCCAGCTGCGGACGGCCTGGGCGCGGTCGCCGGCGTGCCACTGGGCGACACCGAGGTGGTACTCGGTGTGCGGGCCGGCGGGCGCGGTCTCCAGCATGTCCCGCCAGTGCGGGGCGACGAGGGTCTCGCCGGGCGGCCGTACCCGGCGCGGCTCGGGCAGGGAGCCGGTGAGCAGCAGTTCCCGCCAGGGCGCCTGTGCCTCGCCGAGGGTGGACTCGGGGAACGGGGTGCCGGGCAGTTTCCAGTCGCCGCGCAGCACTTCGAGGGCGCCCCAGCCGGATCCGGCGGCCAGGATCTCGCCGGGTTCGGTGTCGGCGCACGGCCGCCAGGCCGCGTACGCCTCCTCGACCCGGGCGCGCGGCAGGGCGGACTCCAGCCGTTCCCCGGCGCCCTGGACGGCCCCGGTCCACTCCCCTTCCGGGGGTGCGTCGAGCGGGCCGTACGCCTCCAGCCAGGACACCTCGCTCTCGGCGTCCAGCCGGACGTGTTCCAGCTGGGTGCGGGCGAGCCCGGCCTGGATCTCGCAGTAGCCGCCGGTGCCGGGTTCGGTGAGCCACTCCTGCCAGCGCCGGCCGCCGGGCAGATGGCCCCAGACGAAGAGCTTGCGGCCGCGCAGGGTGTCGGTGGAGGTCTGCACCAGGCCGTGCCCGTCGGCGTCCAGCGCGGCGATCCAGCGGCGGCTGCCGTCCGGCACGTCGTAGAAGTAGTCGGCGGCGTAGGGGCTGTCGAGGGGGTGGGTGCGGTCGATGCCGTCGTACGACGGGACGGGCACGCGGCGCAGGCGGCGCTCGTAGCCGAAGTGCCAGGCCTCCTCGGCGGGGACGAGGACCCGGCACTCCTCCGGCACCGCGATGTTGGACCACCAGTAGGTCGGCACCGGGCGCTCGTGCGGGTTGCGGACGCGGACGCCGACGTAGAGGAAGTCGCAGCCGTCGGGCAGCCACAGGTCGACCTGGAAGGGCAGGTCGCGCAGTCGTTCCCACTCCCACAGGCGCAGCATCTCGCCGCCGTCCGGGGCGGGGACGCGGGCGGCGTGCAGGGGTGCGCAGGAGAGCGTGGTGTGGCCGGTGGCGCCGATGTTCCATTCGATGCCGCCGGAGTACCAGGCGCCGTTGAGGGCGAAGTTGGCGGGCTGGAACACCGGGTTGCGGTAGAGGAGTTCGCGTCCGGTGGGCAGGTGGATCAGGGAGGCGACACGGCCGCCGAGGCCGGGCAGGACGGTGGCGCGCAGCCGGTCGTTCTCGATCACCAGGGCGTCGAGGGGGCGGGGTTCGCGGGTTCTGTCGTAGCCGTCGCGGACGCGGACCGGGAGCAGGCTGTGCAGCGGCTCGTAGGCGAGCTGGCGGGCCATGTCCCCGGGCATGCCGTCCCGGTCGCGGTCCTCGATGCGGTGGACCTCGTCGAGCGGGCGCAGCGGGGGCAGGGGGTTGTCGGGTCCCAACTGCGCGGCGGGCAGCGTCAGTACCTCACGTCGGATCCTCGTCACGATCACCATGGAACCCGGCGTGCGTCGAGTCGGCCAGGGGATGTGCCGGTCAGGATTGCGCAAAGGGTGTGTTCAGGCGGTGGGGTCGCGCATCTCGGCGGTGAGTGCCCAGCGTTCGTGGTCGCGCCAGGCGCCGTCGATGTGGAGCATGGCCGGGGAGAACCCCTCCAGCCGGAAACCGGCGCCGCGTGCCATCGCGATCGAGGCGGTGTTCTCGGGCTGCACGTTGATCTCCAGCCGGTGCAGTCCGAGCGGGCCGAAGGCGTATCCGATGACCAGGTCGAGGCCCTCGCGCATCAGGCCGCGCCCGGCGGCGTGCGCGAAGGCCCCGTAGCCCAGGGCGCCGCACTGGAAGCCGCCGCGCACGATGTTGTTGATGTTGATGAACCCGGCGATCTCCCCGCTGTCCTTCTCGCACACCAGGAAGCCGGCCTTGGTCGGGTCCTCGATCAGCGGGCGCACGTAGGCGGCGTAGGCCTCGTCGTTGTCCGGCGGGAACAGCCAGGGCCGGTGCAGGTCCTTGCTCTCGCGGGTCCGCGCGGTGAACTCGGGTCCGTCTCCGAGGGCGAAGTGACGGATGCCCACGCGGGGGCCTTCGGCGAGGTAACGGGGCGCGGTGTGCGGCATCGGGCCAGGGTACGGCGTCCCCGCCCACGCCGTCTGCGGAAACCGGCCCGCGCCGTCTCCGGGAACTCACCGACGCCGACTCCAGGAACCGCCTGGGCCGACACCTCGAAGGCGCCCGCCCCGACTCCTGACATCCACCCGGCCGGGCTCCTGGCGTCCACCCGGCCGGCTCCCCAGCCCATCGGCCCCAGCTCCCGGAATTCTCCCGGCCCGGCTGCCCGAAGTCCCCCGCACCAGCGCCCGGAACCCGCCCCACCCGGCTGCCCAGCCAAACCGCCCGGGCCGGCACCTCGAACCCGCCCCGACCAGCACATGGAATCCGCCCAGCTTGCTCCTGGCCCCCCCCCGGCCCGGCTCCCGGAATTCTCCCGGCCCGGCTGCCCGAAGTCCCCCGCACCAGCGCCTGGAACCCGCCCCGCCTGGCTGCCCAGCCAAACCGCCCGGGCCGGCACCTCGAACCCGCCCCGACCAGCACATGGAATCCGCCCAGCTTGCTCCTGGCATCCACCCGGTCGGGATCCAGCCGATCAGCGTGGGCCAGTACCTCGAGCTCGCCCCAACCGGCACCGGAACCCGCCCGGCCCGACTCCAGCCGATCCCCCCGAACCGGCACCCGGCATCCGCAGGGCCCAGCTGCTCGAAGTCCCCCGGGCCGACCCCGGAACCGGCCCCGTCCCGCTGCCCCAAGCCCCCGGACCCACTGCCGGAACCCGCCATCCCCGGCTCAGCCGCTCACGACCGGTAGTCGCAGCACCCCGGTGTCCCCGGGGTGCTGAGCACGGTGACCGGCCTGATCCCCCGGTTGCCCGAAGTAGGCGTCGTGGCTCGCGCGCGGCGGGGCGCCGGTCGGGGCACACGGGATTCAGTGCGTGCCGTCAGCGCAGCGCGGGCTGCTCCAGCGTCAAGGTGCCCGCGTCCGCGTCGAGTTCGGCCCGCACACCGAACGGGACGGTCACCGCGTCGTCGCAGTGCCCGAATCCCAGCTCCTCCACCACCGGCACCCCGAGTCCGCAGAGCCGGTCGGCGAGGACCGGGCGCAGTTCCTCGTCACGGCCGCAGTCGCGCCAGGAGCCGAGCCCGATCCCGGCGACCCCGTCGAGCCAGCCGGAGCGCAGCAACTGGGTCAGCAGCCGGTCGACGCGGTAGGGCGCTTCGGCCACGTCCTCCAGGAGCAGCAGCCCGCCCCGGGCACCGGGCCGGGTGTACGGGGTGCCGAGGTCGGCGGCCAGCAGGGTCAGACAGCCGCCGAGCGTGATCCCCCGGGCCCGGCCGGGCGCGAGCCCGGCCCCGGTCGAGGTCAGGGTCCGCACGCTCTCCGGAGCGAACAGGGTGGAGCGCAGATGATCCTGTGCGCGGGCGCTCTTGACGAAGTCGACCCCGGCGGCGGCCGGTCCGTACAGGCTGACCAGGCCCAGCCGGGTGGCGAACGCCTGGTGCAGCACGGTGACGTCGCTGAAGCCCACGAACACCTTGGGCCCGGCCGCCCGCATCGCGTCCCAGTCCAGCAGGTCGACCATGCGCTGGGCGCCGTACCCGCCGCGGGCGCACAGCACCGCGGCGACGGACGGGTCGCACCAGGCGTTCTGGAGGTCGGCCGCGCGGTCGGCGTCCCGGCCGGCCAGGTAGCCGAACTCCTCGTGCCGGCCGAGCACATGGGGTGCCACGATTGGATCCAGGTCCCAGCCGCGCAGCACGTCGAGCCCCGCCTGGAGCCGTTCCTCAGGCACCGGCCCGCTGGGGGCGACGACGGCCACACGGGCGCCCGGAGCCAGCCGCTCCGGGCGCGTCAGTTCCTTCACGTGTGCAGCTCCAGTCTCGGGACATCGGGCACGTCCAGTTCGAACACCTGGGCGTACAGGGAGATTTCGGCCTCCAGGGCACGCACCATGGTCTCCGCCCGCCGGAACCCGTGCCCCTCTCCCTCGAAGGTGAGGTAGGCGTGCGGCACGTCCCGGCCGGCGATCCGGGCGAGGAAGCGTTCGCACTGGGCGGGCGGGCAGATCACGTCGTCCAGGCCCTGGAGGAGCAGGAACGGCGCGGTGAGCCGGTCGGCGTGGGTGCTCGGCGAGCGCTCGGCGTACCGGGTGGGCACCTCGGCGAGCGGGCCGATCAGCGACTCCAGGTAGCGGGACTCGAAGTCGTGGGTTCCCGGCCCCCAGGTGACCGGGTCCAGGACCGGGTAGATGATGGTGCCGCAGGCGTAGACGTCGGTCGTGGTCAGGGAGGCGGCGGCGGTCCAGCCGCCCGCGCTGCCGCCCCGGATCGCGAGCCGGGTGGGATCGGCGGTGCCCTCGTCGGCGAGGGCGCGGGCGACGGCCGCGCAGTCCTCGACGTCGACCACGCCCCACTGTTCACGCAACCGCTCGCGGTAGGCCCGGCCGTACCCGGTGGAGCCGCCGTAGTTCACCTCCGCCACGCCGATGCCGCGCGAGGTGAAGTAGGCGATCTCCAGGTCCAGCACGAGCGGCACCCGGCCGGTGGGGCCGCCGTGCGCCCAGATGACGTAGGGCGGCAACTCGCCGTCGGGGGCGGTGCGTTCGGGGTGGTGCGGCGGGTAGACGTGGGCGTGCACCTCGCGGCCGTCCGGGCCGGCGAAGACGCGGATCCGCGGCTCCGGGTAGTACGCGGGGTCGACGGCGTCCCGGTGCCGGGCACCGATCGCGCGGGCCCGGCCGGTGGCGGTGTCCAGTTCGACCACCTCGGGCCCGGTGCGCGGGCTGGCACCGACACCTACGACGCGGCCGCCGTGGACCGCGAGGGTGGCGCCGAACTCGGTCCACGGTCCGGCGGCGTCGACGATCTCCCCGGACTCCGTGTCCAGTATCCCGAGTACGGTCGCCCCCCGGCCGTGTACGACCGCCACCAGACCGTTGTCCAGCGGCGCGAACCAGCGCAGGCCCGGCTTCCACAACGGGCCGGCGAACTCCTCCTCGCGCGGGCACAGCCGGACGCCGCCCCGGTACAGGTTCCACCAGCCGCTGCGGTCGCTCGCGTACAGAAGACGGCCGTCCGCCGACCATTCGGCCTGCGCGATCGCCTCCTCGGGGCCGCCGGCCACCGTGCGGACGGTGTGCAGTGTGCCGTCGTCGCCGATGTCGCCGACGAGCAGTTCCGTCCCGTCCCACGGCATGCGCGGATGGTCCCAGGCCAGCCAGGCCGCCCGCCGGCCGTCCGGCGAGACGCGGGGCCCGGTGACGAACCGGTGCCGGCCGCCGGTGAGTTCACGCACGGCGGACCGGTCCCCGGCGGCGGATCCGTCCAGCGGTACGGCGGCCAGGACCCGCCGCACGTCCGAGGGGCCGTCCCCGGTGAACTCCTCCAGCACGCACCACACCTCGCCGCGTGCGAGGTCCACGTGCGGGTCCGCCCAGCGCAGTCCCCCGCCCACCGGGGACACCGGAGTCAGCGGGCGCGGCTCGCCGCCGGGCTCGTACCGGTACAGCCGCTGGTCGGCGAAGTCGGTGAACACCACGAGCGGTCCGCCGTCACGCGGCACCCCGGCCCAGGGGCGGCCGCCGTACTCCACCACCCGGTTGCGCACGTTCCACGGCGCGGGCAGTACGACCTCCTCCGCGCCCTGTGCCGTCCGCCGCACCAGTGCCCGGCGTCCGCCCTCGGCCGGCCGGGGCTCGGTCCACCACACCTCGTCCCCGACGAAACCCACCCACTCCGGGTGCCCGTCGTGCGCGGCGGCCAGCGCCGCGTCGATGGGCGACGGCCACGATCCGTACGGCGACGCCCGCATCTCGCCCCCCTTGCCTAGGCCGTCCGCAGGAAGCGGTCGAGCACCCGCACACCGAAGTGCAGCGCCTCGACCGGCACGCGCTCGTCCACACCGTGGAACAGCGCCTGGTAGTCGAAGTCCTCGGGCAGCTTCAAGGGAGTAAAACCATAGCCGGTGATGCCGAGCCGGGAGAACTGCTTGGCGTCCGTGCCGCCGGACATGCAGTACGGCACGACGTGCCCTTCGGGCGCGAACTCCTCGACGGCGGCCCGCATCTTCGCGAAGGTCGGCGAGTCCACCGGCGCCTCGAGGGCCACCTCCCGGTGCGCGAACTCCCAGCTCACGTCGGGCCCGGTCAGGTGGTCGAGGGCGGCGGTGAACTCCTCCTCGGCGCCCGGCAGACAGCGCCCGTCGACATAGGCGACCGCCTCGCCGGGGATCACGTTCAGCTTGTAACCGGCGTCCAGCATGGTCGGGTTGGCGCTGTTGCGGACGGTCGCCTCGACCAGCTTGGCCGCCGGGCCGAGCTTCTCCAGCAGCAGGTCCACGTCCGTGAAGTCGGGCTCGATGCCGTACACGGCCGCGAGTTCGGTGAGCGCGGACCGCACGGTCGGGGTGAGCCGGATGCGCCACTCGTGCTCGCCGATGCGGGTGACGGCGGCGGCGAGCCGGGTCACCGCGTTCTCCCTGTTCACCTTGGAGCCGTGTCCGGCCCGGCCGCGCGCGGTGAGTTTCAGCCAGCCGGTGCCCCGCTCCCCCGCGGCGATGGGGTAGAGCTGCCGCCCGGCGCCGTCGTGGAAGGTGAAGGCGCCGGACTCGCTGATGCCCTCGGTGCAGCCCTCGAACAGCTCGGCGTGCTGGTCGGCGAGGAACCCGGAGCCGTCCTCGGCGCTGGCCTCCTCGTCGGCGGTGAACGCGATGACGATGTCCCGGCGCGGCCGCACGCCCTGCCGGGCCCAGGAGCGGACGACCGCGAGGATCATCGCGTCCATGTTCTTCATGTCGACGGCGCCCCGCCCCCACACCACCCCGTCCCGGATCTCCCCGGAGAACGGGGGCACGCTCCAGTCGGCGGCCTCCGCGGGCACCACGTCCAGGTGACCGTGGACCAGGAGCGCGTCGGCGCAGGGGTCGGTGCCCTCGATCCGGGCGACGACATTGGTGCGGCCCGGCGTCCGCTCCAGCAGCACGGGTTCCAGTCCGGCCCCGGCCAGCCGCTCGGCCGCGTACTCCGCGGCGGGCCGCTCCCGGCAGTCCCCGCCGCCCCGGTTGGTGGTGTCGATGCGGATCAGACCGGAGGTGAACTCCACGACCTCGTCCAGGGCCTGCTGGTCGGCGGGCCTCTCAGCCATACTGCTCCTCCACGGCGGCAGAGACGATCGTGGTGACCGTCTTGAACGTCCGGATCCCCTCGTACATCGTGGCGCTGGTGTACGCCACCTTCCGCTCCGCGATGCGGGCGACCCCGGGCACGACGGTGGCCGCCATCGCCAGGTGTTCGGCGTCGAACTCGACGGCGACGGTGAACGGGCCCGCCTCGACCGGTTCATGACGCACCGCGAGCCGGGCGGCCTCCTCGGCGGCGGCGCGGATGTCGGCGGCGGTGCGCGCGGGCGTCCGGCACACCGCCGCATACCGGGACACATGGTCCTTCACCGCGACCTTCAGCGCCTCCGGCGCGTAGCCGAGCGCGTCCTCGCAGGCCACGTCGTCCCCGGTGACGAGGACGACGGGGACGCCGTACTCGGCGACGACATGCGCGTTGAGCAGGCCTTCGCTGGCGCGGGCGTCGTTCAGCCACACACCGGTGATCTGGTTGGCGAGGTAGGTGTGGGCGAGGACGCCCTCCATGCCGGCGCCCGCGTGGTAGCCGACGAACGCGATGCCGTCGACGTCGCCGTACTGCACGCCCTCCACCATCGACAGCGCCTTGTGCCGCCCGGTGAGCATCTCGACCCGCTCGTCGAGCCGCTCCAGCAGCAGGTTGCGCATGGTCCAGTGGGCCTCGTTGACGAGCACCTGGTCGGCGCCGCCGTCGAAGAAGCCCTCCACGGCGGCGTTCACGTCCGAGGTGAACATCGACCGGCACCGCTCCCACTGCGGCGTCCCCGGCAGCACGTCGGCCGGCCAGGTGACGCCCGTGGCCCCCTCCATGTCGGCACTGATGAGGATCTTCATGCTGCGTCACGTTACGCGCCGCGGAGCGGCCGGGCTACGACCCGGAGCGCCCGGTCACCGGGCGCTCCCCTGCCGACCTGTCTCCCAAGTGCCCCGCCTCTCCTGACGGACCGCCTCCTCGGCCCCGGAAAGCCGCAAAAGCCCCTTACTGCGCCCCGGCGAGGACGAACCAGTGGGCCGGCAGGTCGATGCGGGTGCCGTCGGTCAGGTACTCGGTCTGCGGCAGGGTGGTCTCCCCCTCGGCGAGGACCTTCAGCCCGGCCTCGCCGAGCAGCCGCGGGATCTCCGGGTCGTCGGCGTCGGCGGGCTTGAGGCCGTGGTGGAAGACACGCTGCAACTTGGGTCCCGGGCCACCCTCCTGGGACGCGGCGCGCCTGAGCACGTCCCGGGAGCCGGAGGTGAGTTCGGCGACGAACGCGCGGCCCTCGGTGCCGATGAGCTCGGCGACGGCGGCGGCGACCGCGGGTCGCGCCTCCGGTTCGCTCTGGTGGATGACGGCCCGCATGTAGACGTTGACGTCGCCGAGGCGCTCGTGCAGGGCACGCACGGCCTCGGAGTCGGTGAGGTCGAGCTGCTGGAACTCGACGGCGTCGTCCTGCGTGGCGCGGCGGGCGTGCTCGACGGCGGCGTGCGAGAGGTCGACGCCGACGGCGCGCGCGAAACGGGTGGCCAGGTAGCGGGTCTGGGTGCCGTTGCCGCAGCCGAGGTCGACGATGGTGCGTGCGGGGTCCGCGTGGGGCAGGAGGAGGGCGGTGTGCGGTTCGGCGGACAGGGCGGGATCGCAGTCCCAGATCGCCTCGCCCGCCTCGTCGGAGGTCTGGCTCCAGTAACTCTCCCAGTTGCTGCGGTACTTGTCCGAGACGTTCATGGCGATCTCCCCACGGTTCGGTTCCGTGATCGGAATATCGCGCGGGCCTGGAACGAGGCAAGGGGCCGGAGGCCACCTTCACCGGATGTACGGACCCTGGACAGCCTGCGGGGGGCGCGCGCCGGCAGCATGCACGCCCCCTTCGTCATCCCCTTCCGGTGAGAGCCTGTTCGAACCAGACCGTCTTGCGGTGCCCGCTGGCGCTGGCGCCCCACTCCCGGGCCAGCCGGCTGACCACGCGCAGGCCGCGGCCCGACGCGTCGTAGGGCTCGGCGGCGAGCATCTCGGGCAGCCCGGGTTCGTCGTCGGTGACCTCGAACAGCAGGGCGTCGGTACGGACCACGCGCAGCCCGACCGGCTCGCTCACCGCGTGCCGTACGGCGTTGGTGACGACCTCGCTGACCAGCAGCTCGGCGGTCTCCACGGCCTGCGGCAGACCCCACGCGAGGAGCCGTTCGCGGACCAGGCGGCGGGCCCGGGCGACCTCGCGCGGGTCGGCGTCGAGCCGCCATTCGGCGACGTGGTCGTCGGGGATGCCGTTGAGGCGGGCCATGAGCAGGGCGACGTCGTCCTTGCGGCCGCCGCGCGTGTTCAGGGCGCGGATGATGGTGTCGCAGGCGTCGTCCATGGAGGCGGCGGGGTGGGCGGCGGACTCGCAGAGCGCGGCGAGGCCCTCGCCGATGTCGGAGCCGCGCACCTCGACCAGGCCGTCGGTGCACAGCACCAGCCGGTCGCCGGGCGAGACCTTGACCCGGGTCGCCTCGAAGGGTACGCCGCCGACGCCGATGGGGGCGCCGGTGGGCAGATCGAGGAGTTCGCTGCCGCCGTCCTCCGCGCGGACCAGCACGGGCGGGATGTGTCCGGCGTTGGCCAGGTGCAGTTCGCCGCGGATCGGGTCGTAGACCGCGTACAGACAGGTGGCGAGGTAGTTGTCGCCGAGCCGACGGGCCAGGTCGTCGAGGTTGCGCAGGAGCTGGGCGGGCGGGGTCTCCATGGTGGCCATGGTCTGCACGGCGGTGCGCAACTGGCCCATCATCGCCGCAGAGTTGAGCCCGTGGCCCATCACGTCGCCGACCACGAGGGCGGTGCGCGAGCCGGGCAGTTTGATGGTGTCGAACCAGTCGCCGCCGATCCGCCCGAGCCGGGTGCCCGGCAGATACCGGGTGGCGACGTCACAGCCGGCCATCCGCGGGTTGACCTGCGGGAGCATGCTGTCCTGCAGGGTGTCGGCGACGTTCTCCTGGTAGGTGTACATGCGGGCGTTGTCGAGCACGAGGCCCGCGCGGGCGGCGAGTTCGGCGCCGGTGGTGCGGTCCATGTCGTCGAAGCCCGGCCGGTCGGGGCGGCGCATCAGCACCATGAAGCCGAGGACGACGTTGCGCGCCTTGAGCGGGACGATCAGCAGGGAGCGGCCGCCGATGAGCGGCCTGAGGTCGCGCTTCTCGAACTCGCCGGAGATGCGCTCGGACAGCTCCTCGGTGACCCGCGGGATGAGCACCGGTTCGCCGGTGACCATGCACTTGTAGAACGGCGTGTGTTCGGGGAAGGCGAAGGACTCGCCGACCGGCACGGTGTCGTCCCAGCGGCCCGGTTCGTCGTTGTGCTCGACCCACACGCGGAACATCACGGTGTGCGCGTCCGGCGGCCCGTCCGGGAAGCCCTCGCCCGCGAGGACGGCCGCGCGCAGATGGGTGCCGGCGAAGTCCGCGAAGCGGGGTACGGCGGCGCTGGTGACCTCGCGGATGGTCTCGCCGAGGTCGAGGGAGGAGCCGATGCGGGAGCTGACCTCGTTCAGGAACTCCAGCCGCTCGCGCACGGCGGCGTACTCCAGTTCCTGCTCGGCACCGGCCGGGACGACGACCGACGTCACCCGCTGCTGGGGTACGACGACCTCGGTGCGGGTGCGTCCCGCGCGGCGGGGCACGCCCCAGTACGGGGTGACCGGCACCCGGTCGGACTGGCTGAACTCCAGGACCGGATAGCCCAGTTCCAGCACCTGGGAGACGATACGGCCGCTCAGCCCCGGGCCCATGTTGGGCAGGATCTCGGGCAGCCGGCGTTCGAGTTCCTCGGAGGCGGGCAGTTCGGTGTGGCGGGCGAAGCCGGGCGAGATGCGTTCGGCGGTCTCGTCGTCGTAGCCGCGCTCGTCGCGCAGCCGGGTGGCGTCGGCGGCGAGCACCAGCAGCCGGGCCGGACCGGGGCCGACCAGCGGATAGGCCCACCAGAGCACGTCGAGCCGCTCGCCGTCGGGGGCCGGCTCGTGCGGGAAGAGCCGGGCGCGGCCGGCGGTGGCGTAGGCGGTGTGCCCGCCGAGGGAGGCCTCCAGGTCGGGGCCGAGCCCGTCGTACTCCTGGCAGGCGTCCGGTGTCATCTCGCCGCGCAGGTCCTCGGGAAGGGCGCCGGAGACGGGCAGCAGGTCGGCCGCGGCACGCCCGACGGCTTCTTCCCGGCCGACGCCGAACAGACGGCGCGCGCCACTGCTCCAGTGGGACACCAGGCCGGCGCGGTCGACGACGACCACGGCCAGTGGAATCCGGCCCGCCGCGTCGCCGACGCCGCGGCCGGGAGGTGTGTCCCGTTCGCTGCCACGGTCCATGGCCCAGGCCCTCTCTCCCCACGGCTGTACGCAAACGATCTGTGCCGCCCGCCACTACGGTACGGCGACGGCCGGTCGCGATGTGTGGCAATCCTGGAATTGGTTTCACCGGATCGCACCGCCGCGCAGCTCAGCGCCCCGCGGGCGCCGCCGCCCCCGCGCTCGCGTCAGTCCTCGTGCCCCAGCTGCAGGTCCCGTTCGGTACGGCCGCCGCCCGCGACCTGCAGCACGGTGGCGACCGGCGGGTAGCCGGCGGCGATGACGGTGTACTCGCCGGAGGAGAGGTCGACGAACCGGAACGTTCCGTCCGCTCCGGTCGTGAGGGTGTCGACGACGTTCCCGGCGGCGTCGAGGAGCGTCACGCGCGCGTCCTCCACGGGCCGTCCGCCGCTCGCCCGGACCGTGCCCCGCAGCACGGCGCCGCCCGCGAGTTCGACGTCCTGGCGGGTCTCCCGGGAGGCCTGCACGGTGACCGGGAGCGCGGCCGGGCGGAAGGCGGGGGCGCTGGCGGC
The DNA here is from genome assembly GCF_053598315.1 of Streptomyces sp. NPDC001153. Lineage (NCBI taxonomy): Bacteria > Bacillati > Actinomycetota > Actinomycetes > Kitasatosporales > Streptomycetaceae > Streptomyces > Streptomyces sp. NPDC001153. The sequence goes on along the minus strand of NZ_JBSFJZ010000009.1, from coordinate 11,082 downwards.
GAGGGTGTACTCGCCGGCGACCAGTTCGGTGATGACGTAGCCGCCCTCACGGCCGCTGCGGGTGGTGGCGACGACCTCGCCGTGCACGTTGGTGAGGGTGACGGTGGCGTCGCGCACGGGGGTGCCGTCGGCCGTGAGCACGCTGCCGGCGAGGCGTCCGGCGCCGCCGAGGACGACGTCGAGCTCGACGGGCCGTTCGCCGACGGTGACGGAGACGGCCTGCGGCTGGTGGCCGCCGGCGGCGGCGATCAGCACGTACGAGCCCGAGCCCGGCGTGCTGAGCGCGTACCGTCCGTCCTCGCCGCTCGCGCCGCGCCCGATCTGCTGCCCGGCGACGTCGATCAGGGTGAGCGCCGCGCGGGGCACCACGGTGCCGTCGGGGTGCTGGACGGTGCCGCAGACGGGAATTCCGGCGGCGTAGGGCGAACGGGCCTGCGGGATCGGCGTGTTCATGGTCTCTGGCTCGGTTTCGGCGGTGTGGTGGGACACCAGGGGTTTCTCCTTGAGGAAGAAGGCGATGAGCAGGCCGAGGACGAGCACCGGCACGAGGTAGAGGAAGATCCGGGGCATCGCCTCGGCGTAGGCGCGGATGTAGGCGTCGCGCAGCGCCGGGGGCAGCGCGTGGACGAGCTGCGGGGTGATGGACTCGGGGTCGGGCAGCCGTGTCCCGGTGCGCGGCGGCAGTTGCCTGCGCAGGGCGTCGGTGAGCCGGTTCGCGAAGAGGGTGCCGAAGACCGCGGCGCCGACGCTGCCGCCGATCTGCCGGAAGTAGTTGTTGGCGCTGGTGGCGGTGCCGAGGTCGGCGGGCCGTACGGAGTTCTGCACGGCGAGCACGAGGACGGGCATCACCATGCCGATGCCGGCGCCGAGCACGGCCATCCAGATGCTGTAGTGCAGCCGGGGCGTGTCGGCTTCGAGGCGGGACAGCAGCCACATGCCGACCGCGGAGACGGCGCCGCCGAGCACGGGGAAGATCTTGTAGCGGCCGGTGCGGCTGATGAGCTGACCGCCGATGATGGAGGCGCCCACGATCCCGGCCATCATGGGCAGCATCAGCAGCCCGGACCCGGTGGCGCTGGCCCCGTCGACCATCTGCAGGAAGGTCGGCAGGTAGCTGGCGGCGCCGAACAGGGCGACACCGATCACGAGGCCCACCAGACCGCTGACGTCGAAGACGGAGTCGCGGAACAGCCGGAGCGGGATGAGGGGTTCGGCGGCGAAGCGCTCGACGACGAGGAAGAGGACGGCGGCGGCGAGCGCGCCGGCGCCGAGGCCGATGATCTGCCGTGAGCCCCAGGCGTACTCGGTGCCGCCCCAGCTGGTCAGCAGCACCAGGCAGGTGGAGGCGGCGGCGAGCAGCAGCGCGCCGACGACGTCGAAGCGCCCGCGCCCGGCGGGTTTGGGCAGCTTCAGCACGACCGTGACGACGGCGAGGGTCACCAGGCCGAAGGGGACGTTGACGTAGAAGCACCAGCGCCAGGACAGGTGGTCGGTGAAGTAGCCGCCGAGCAGCGGCCCGGCGACGGACGCGAGGCCGAAGGCGGCGCCGATCAGGCCCATGTAGCGGCCGCGCTGCCGGGGCGGCACGATGTCGGCGATGATCGCCTGCACGCCGATCATGAGCCCGCCGGCGCCGACTCCCTGGACCGCTCGGAAGGCGATCAGCTGGTCCATGGACTGGGCCCGGCCGGCGAACGCGGAGCCGAGGACGAAGACGGCGATGGCGAACTGGAAGACGCCCTTGCGGCCCACGAGGTCGCCGAGCTTGCCGTACAGCGGCAGGCCGATGGTGGAGGTGAGCAGATAGGCGGTGATCGCCCAGGACATCCGGTCCAGGCCGTGCAGTTCACCGACGATCTTCGGCAGCGCGGTCGCGACGATCATCTGGTCGAGCGCCGCGAGGAGCAGGGCGAGCATCAGCCCGAAGAACACCAACCGCACGCGGCGCGCGCCGAGTTCGGCGCTCTCGGCCGGTGGGACCTCGGGCGCCCCGGGGGGCGCCGTGAGCGGCTCGTCCCGCACCAGAGTCGTCCCGCCCACGTACCGCTCCCCTCGTCGCACCTGTCACATTTCCCGCATTGAGCGTCAACTGTGAACAACTGCGGTGAGTTACGGCATCATTCCGGAAGAGAGGGGGATCCACTCGAACCGGTGAAGGGGGCGGCCGGGAGGCAACCCGCCTTCACCGTGCGGGGTTTTGGTCTACTTCTCGACCTCGGCGGCGAGCCTGGCGAGCACGGCGTCGTAGATCCGGCCGAGGCCCTTGGGCGCGAAGGTCTTCTCGAAGAAGCCGCCGATGCCGCCGGCGCCCTTCCAGGTGGTGGTGACGACGACCCGGGACTTCCCCTCACCGGCCGGGGTGACGCGCCAGGTGGTCACCATGGAGGAGTTGCGGTCCTTCTCGACGAGCTCGCCGTCGGTGGGCTCGCTGACCTCCAGGAGGCAGTCGCGCACCCGCTTGCTGGTGGCCTGGAGCTTCCAGTGCACGAGGGTGCCCTCGCCGTCGCCGCCCTCGCGGACCTCGTACTCGCTGAAGTGCTCGGGCAGCAGCTTCTGCCGCGTGCCGCGGTAGTCGGCGAGGGCGTCGAACACCTTCTCCGCGTCCGCCGCGACGACCCGCTCCGTAGTGGCCTCGACCTGCGCCATTGCGTTCCTCCAGGACCGTGTTTCTCGGGGTTGGGGAAAGCCAACCACCCCGGTGCCCGGCCGCCAAATCCGGGGTCGCCGTCAAGGATCCTCACCAGGGCTCGCACGATCATGGGAACAGATGTTCTATTGTGTGCCGCAGTGCTACCGAGGAGGCGTCATGCGCTGGGAGAACCTCACGGGCGAGAGCGAACACGGCCGGGCCGCGGAGGCGGCGCTGTTCGGCGCGGACGCCGTCATCACCCGCACGTTCGACACGCCCGAGTTCCGCGGGATCACCTTCCACGAGGTCCGGGCGCGCTCGGTGCTCAACCGGGTGCCGGGCGCCTCGCGCATGCCGTTCGAGTGGACCGTGAACCCCTACCGGGGCTGCACGCACGCGTGCGTCTACTGCTTCGCCAGGAAGACGCACGGTTATCTGGACCTCGACACCGGCATAGGCTTCGACACCCAGATCGTCGTCAAGGTGAACGCGCCCGAGGTGCTGCGCCGCCAGCTCGCCTCCCGCCGCTGGCAGGGCGATCACGTGGCGATGGGCACGAACGTCGACTGCTACCAGCGCGCCGAGGGCCGCTACCGCCTGATGCCGGGCATCATCTCGGCCCTGACCGAGCACGCCAACCCGTTCTCGATCCTCACCAAGGGCACCCTGATCCTGCGCGACCTGGACCTGCTGGTCCGGGCGGCCGAGGTGACGGACATCGGCATCTCGGTCTCCGTCGGCTTCCTCGACACCGAGCTGTGGCGCACGGTGGAGCCGGGCACGCCCGCGCCGGAGCGCCGCCTGGACGTCGTGCGCACGCTGGGCGAGCACGGCATCGGCTGCGGGGTGCTGATGGCGCCGGTCATCCCGTTCCTGAGCGACCATCCGGACCGGCTGCGGGCCACGGTACGGGCGATCGCGGCGGCCGGGGCCACCTCCGTCACCCCCTTGGTGCTGCATCTGCGGCCCGGCGCGCGGGAGTGGTTCATGGCCTGGCTCGGGCAGCACCATCCGCACCTGGTGCAGCGCTACGAGCGGCTGTACGCGGAGGGTGCGTACGCACCCAAGTGGTACCAGCGCCGGATCACCCGTCAGGTGCACGAGCTGGCCGAGGAGTTCGGCATCGGCCCCTCCCGCCCGGGCCTGGCCCGCCGGATCCGCCCGGCGCAGCCCGCCGAGCCCCCGGCCCTGACCGAACCGACCCAGCTCACCCTCCTGTGAGGGCATGGCCCACCCCGGTGTGAGGGCGTCTCCCCCAACTCGGGGCGTTCGAGGGCTTCGGGCGACCCAAACGGGTCAACTATGCCTATAACGCGTTCTTCAGGGCGCCGATTCCGGGACGATGCGGCGGAAGATGTGGCCCTCGCGGTCCGCCGACACCTCCGTCCCGGGAGGACGCATGAGAACACGCGCAGCCGTGCTGTGCGCAGCCGCCGCCCTGCTGGCGGGCTCGCTCTCCGCCGCCCCCGCGGGGGCCGCCCCGTTGCCACACCTCAACTGGAAGAAGTGCCCCACCGGCGACTATCCGACGCTCCAGTGCGCCTCCCTGAAGGTGCCGTTGGACCACGCGCACCCGTCGGGCCGGCAGATCACGCTCGCCCTCTCCCGCGTCCCGCACACCGCGAAGACCTCCCAGGGACCGCTGCTGGTCAACCCCGGCGGCCCCGGCGGCAGCGGACTGACGCTCGCCGGGTTCGTCGCCTCGGCACTGCCCCGGAGCGTGGCCGCACAGTACGACGTCATCGGCTTCGACCCACGCGGGGTGGGCCGGAGCAGCCCGGCCCTGGTCTGCGCCCCGGGCCACTTCAAGACGGTGCGCCCGGACACCGTGCCCGCCACGGCGGCGCTGGAGCGGACCGACCTCGCACGCGCCCGGTCCTTCGCCGCCGCCTGCGGGCGCACGTACGCCGACGTGCTGCCGTACATCGACACCGTCAGCGCCGTGCGCGACATGGACTCCGTCCGCCGGGCGCTCGGCGCGCCGCGGATCAGCTACTTCGGCTACTCCTACGGCACCTACCTCGGCGCGGTCTACGCGAAGCTGTACCCGCAGCGGGTCCGGCGCCTGGTGCTGGACTCGGTCGTCGACCCGGCCGGCGTCTGGTACGAGGACAACCTCGGCCAGGACTACGCCTTCAACGAGCGCCATCGCGCGCTGATGGCCTGGATCGCCCGGTACGACTCCACGTACCACCTCGGCAGCAATCCCGAGGACGTCGCGGCCGAGTGGTACGCGATGCGGGCGGCCCTGGCGAAGAAGCCGGCCGACGGCAAGGTGGGCGCCTCGGAGCTGGAGGACACCTTCATCCCCGGCGGCTACTACGACGGTTACTGGCCCTACCTGGCCGAGGCGTTCGCGGCGTACGTGCGCGACAGGAACACCGGGCCGCTGGTGGAGGCGTACGAGAACCTCGGTGCCGTGGGCGGCTCGGGGGACAACGGCTACAGCGTGTACACGGCGGTGCAGTGCCGTGACGCCAACTGGCCCGGCAGCTGGACCCGGTGGCGCGCGGACACCTGGCGGGTGTACGGCAAGGCGCCCTTCATGGCCTGGAACAACACCTGGTACAACGCGCCCTGCGCGTTCTGGCCGACCGCGCGGCGCAAGCCGGTGAACATCGCCAACGCCGCGCTGCCGCCGGTGCTTCTCTTCCAGGCGACGGACGACGCGGCCACGCCGTACGCCGGCGGTGTCACGGCGCACCGGCTGCTCGCCCGGTCCAGCCTGGTGGTCGAGGCGGGCGGCGGCAACCACGGCATCACGCTGAGCGGCAACGCCTGCCTGGACAGGTACCTGGCCGCGTATCTGACGGACGGCAGGGTGCCGCGCGGCAAGGGGGTCGCCGACGCCGTCTGCGCGAAGTCGCCCGACCCGAAACCCCTGGCGGCGAAGGCGGCGTCGACGTCGGCACGCGGTTCGGCGCTGCACGGCCTGCTGGGCTTCCGCCGCTAGGAAGGGGGTCCGCCGGCAGGAGGGCTCCGGGACCCGTCGGGGGTTGTCAGCGGCGTGCTCCATCATGGAGCCATGACCGAGCCGACCCGCATCCCCGCCCCCGACGGCGTGGCCCCCGCGACCCAGTACAGCCACGTCGTCTCGGCGACCGGCCGCTTCGTCGCCGTCTCCGGCCAGCTCGCCCTGGACGAGAACGGCAAGCTGGTCGGTGAGGGCGACCCCGCGGCCCAGGCCCGCCAGGTCTTCGAGAACCTCAGGCGCTGCCTCGCCGCGGCCGGCGCCGGCTTCGAACACGTGGTGAAGCTGACCTACTTCGTCACCGACACGGCCCACCTCCCGGCCATCCGCGCGGCCCGTGCCGCCCACATACCCGACGACCGCCTCCCGGCATCCTCCGCGGTCCAGGTGGCCGCGCTGGTGGCCCCGGAGTTCCTGATGGAGATCGAGGCGCTCGCGGTGGTGGCCGGGTGACCTCCGTGGACGTCCGGGAGATGGCCCTCGCCGACTGCGGCCGCGTCTCCGAGATCCGCATCCGTGGCTGGCAGCACGCCTATCGGGAGCTGATGCCGCAGTCGTACCTGGACGGGCTCAGCGTCGAGGCGGACGCCGAACGGCGGCGGGCCTGGTTCGCCCAGGGGGACGGCTCGGTGGTGAACCTGGTGGCCGAGCAGGAGGGAAAGGTTCTCGGCTGGGCGGCGTGCGGGCCGTACCGGGACGGTGAAGTACGCACCCGGGACGCCGAGTTGTACGCCGTCTACGTCGATCCCGCACACCTCGGCGCGGGCGTGGGCCGGGCCTTGCTGGCCGAGGCGGTCGAGCGGTGCTCGTCGTACCCGCGCATGTATCTGTGGGTCGTGCGCGGCAACGCCCCGGCCCGCCGCTTCTACGAGCGCGCCGGTTTCCGGCCGGACGGCGCCGAGGAGCCGTCCGAGGCGGGCGGTGTGTCCGTGCCCGAGGTGCGGTACGTCAGGGAGCTGCCCGGTCGGCGGGGCGTCACCTCGCCTCCCTCTGCCGCGGGATGAGGGCCAGCGCCCGTACCGCCGCCTGAGCGAGGGCCGGATGGGCCAGGGCCTCCTTCAGGACGCGGCGGGCGCGGGGGTCACCGAGGGCGCCGAGGCCCTCCACGCAGGCGAGGGCGACGCGGCGGTAGGGGTCGTGCGGCCGCAGCCGGCGTTCCAGGGTGGTGATCAGGGCGGGCACGGACTCCGGGGCCCGCAGGTCGGTCAGCAGCCGCACCGGGTGCAGGGCGTAGGCGACGCGGAGTTCGTTGGTGGCGAGGGCCGCCGCGGCGCGGGCCGTGCGGGGGTCGCCCAGGCGGGCGAGGGCATGGGCGGCGGAGGCGCAGCGCGGGGCGTCGCGGTGGTTGAGGAGGAGCACCAGGGACTCGAAGGCGCGCCGGTCGCCGGCGAGGCCGAGCCGGAACGCGGCCAGTTCCCTGGCCCACAGCGGCTGCCCGGGCGCGGTGAGCACCTCCGCGAGTTCGTCGTGGTCCTCGGTCGCCAGCAACCGGTCGAACGCCGCCGAGCCGTGCGACTCCTGCCGTAAGCGCTCCGTGAGCGATCGCAACTCTTCGTCCACGAAGTCCAGCGTAGGCGGGTGGCGGGGCCGGAGGGAGCTACATCACAAAGTCCGCCCGGACTCAGCTCTGGCGCGCTCGTTACTCGCGGGTTAAGCTCAGACGAGCGAGTTACCCACTCGCACTTCCGCTGGCGACGGTTTGGTGACGCAGCCGTTGTGAGCGTTGTCGGTTCGGTACGACGTACCGCAGTACGACCCGGCTCCGGGACAGGGCCGGTCGGATTCCCTGCCGATGGCCGTCGGCGGGCGTGTGCAACGCCCGTGGCACCCGGCAGCACCGGGCGTGTGCGCTCGCAGCCCGGAAAACACCCGCAATTCTCTCCGCTCCGCGGTGCGCCCTCCCGGCGCACCCGGCGCGCTCCTCGTCGTCACCCTCATTTCTGGAGTCCCGCGATGGCCACTCCCCTTTCCGACTCAAGCCTGTCCCCCCTCAAGACGATCGCCGTCGTCGGCCTCGGCACCATGGGCACCGGCATCACCGAGGTCCTCGCCAAGGCGGGCCGCGAGGTGATCGGCATCGACATCAGCGAGGCCCAGGCCGCGAGGTGTGTCGCCGCCCTGGAGGCCCGCACCGCCCAGTGCGTGGAGCGCGGCCGGCTCACCGAGCAGGAGCGCGCCGACGCCCTGGCCCGGGTCCGCACCGCCACCGACCTGTCGGCGGCCGCCGAGGCCGACCTCGTCATCGAGGTGGCCCCGGAGTCGTACGAGACCAAGCACCAGATCTTCCGCGAGCTGGACGGTGTCGTCCGCCCGGAGACGATCCTCGCGACCGGCACCAACGCCCTGTCCGTCACCCGCCTCGCCGCCGACTCGGCCCGCCCCGAGCGCGTGCTCGGCCTGCACTTCTTCAACCCGGCGCCGGCCATGAAGCTGGTCGAGATCGTCTCCTCGGTGCTGACCGCGCCGGGCGCCGTCGCCGCCGTCACCGATCTCGCGATCGAGCTGGGCAAGGAGCCGGTCGCGGTCGGCGACCGCCCCGGTTTCGTCGCGGACGGCCTGCTCTTCGGCTACCTCAACCAGGCCGCCGCGATGTACGAGGCCAGCTACGCCTCCCGCGAGGACATCGACGCGGCGATGCGGCTCGGCTGCGGCCTGCCGATGGGCCCGCTCGCGCTGCTGGACCTGATCGGCATCGACACCGCGCGTACGGTCCTGGAGGCCATGTACGCCGAGTCCCGCGACCGGCTGCACGCTCCGGCCCCGATCCTGAAGCAGCTCAGCGAGGCGGGCCTGACCGGCCGCAAGTCCGGGCGCGGCTTCTACACGTACGAGGCGCCGGGCAGCGCCACGGTCGTGCCGGACGCGCTGACTCCGGCGGCGGACGGCGCGACGGCCCAGGGGCGCGAGGTCCGCTCCGTCGGCGTCGCCGGCTCCGGCACCATGGCCTCCGGCATCGCCGAGGTGTTCGCCAAGGCGGGCTACGACGTCGTGCTGGCCGCCCGCAGCGAGGAGAAGGCCCAAGCGGCCAAGGCCCGGATCGGCAAGTCGCTTTCGCGCTCTGTCGACAAGGGCCGGCTGACCGCCGAGGCCGCCGCCCAGATCCTGGACCGGATCGCCCCGGCCGGGTCCTACGACGCCTTCGCCGAGGTCGACCTGGCCGTCGAGGCGATCGCCGAGGACCTGGAGATCAAGCGGCAGCTGTTCGCCACGCTGGACAAGGTCTGCAAGCCCGGCGCGGTCCTCGCCACCACCACCTCCTCGCTGCCCGTCGTCGCCTGCGCCCGCGCCACCTCGCGCCCGCAGGACGTCATCGGCATGCACTTCTTCAACCCGGCCCCGGCGATGAAGCTGGTCGAGGTCGTGCGGACCGTGCTGACCGCCGACGACGTCCACGCGACGGTCCGCCAGGTCTGCGCCAAGATCAAGAAGCACGCGGTGGACTGCGGCGACCGTGCCGGCTTCATCGTCAACGCGCTGCTGTTCCCGTACCTGAACAACGCGATCAAGATGGTCGAGGAGCACTACGCGTCCCTGGACGACATCGACGCGGCGATGAAGCTCGGCGGCGGCTACCCGATGGGCCCCTTCGAGCTGCTGGACGTGGTCGGCCTGGACGTCTCGCTGGCCATCGAGAAGGTCCTGCACCGCGAGTTCCGCGACCCCGGCCTCGCCCCGGCCCCGCTGCTGGAGCACCTGGTGGCCGCGGGCTGCCTCGGCCGCAAGACCGGCCGCGGCTTCCGCGAGTATGCCCGCCGCTGACGGCGGCGGGGACTGGTCCCACGCGGAGACGGACTGGGGCGGACTGCTCGGCCCGGTGGACGTTCCCCCGCCCTCCTGGGGCGGGGGAGGCTCCCCGGCGGAGGCGGGCCGCCGGGGCGGGGAAAACCCCTCACCCGCGCACCGAACTGGGCACATGCAGTACGTTCGGGTCATGTCCCAGCCCGCCAAGTCCTCACGTACACCAGCTACGCCCGACGCGCCGGAAAGTGCCGCAGGCAGTCGCGCCGCCGCCCAGCGGCTCAAGATGCGCCGAGAACTGGCGGCCGCAGCGATGGAGCTGTTCGCGACCAAGGGGTACGAGGCGACCACCGTCGACGAGATCGCGGCCGCCGCCGGAGTCGCCCGCCGCACCTTCTTCCGCCACTTCCGCTCCAAGGAAGAGGCGATCTTCCCGGACCACGACGACACCCTGATCCGCGCCGAGGCGGTCCTGAACGCCGCCCCCGCGCACGAGCACCCGCTCGACACGGTGTGCCGCGGCATCAAGGAAGTCATGAGGATGTACGCCGCCGCCCCGGAGATCTCGGTCGCCCGCTACAAGCTCACCCGCGAGGTGCCGACCCTCAGGGAGGCCGAGATCGCCTCGGTGGCCCGGTACGAGCGCCTGTTCACCCGCTATCTCCTGGGCCACTTCGACGAGCACGCGCACGCCGACGACGCCAACGACGACCCGCTGCTGGCCGAGGTGGCCGCCTCCGCCGTCGTCACCGCCCACAACCACGTCCTCAGGCGCTGGCTGCGGGCGGGCGGCCAGGGCGACGTGGAGGCGCAGCTCGACCACGCCTTCGCGATCGTCCGGAAGACGTTCGGCACCGGCATCGGCGCCGGACGCGGCTCGGCCCCCACGCCGGCCGCCACCGCCCCGGCGACGGCCTCCGCGCACGGCGAGGTGCTCGTCACGGTCGCCCGCACCGACGCCCCGCTGGACGAGGTCATGCGAACCATCGAGGAGGCGCTGAAAGAGCGCTGAGCGAGGCTCGGAAGGAGCGCCGAGCCTCGCTCCCCCACTGTGACGACGGCCACCCGACCGGGTGGCCGTTTTGCCATGTCAGGGCCCGTTTTCCAGCAGATTTCAAGCGCCGTTCGATCGATCATCGCTCATCTGTTACGTAAAGATTTCACCTGAGCTCAAGTTCTGGCACTCAGTGCCTTGTCACCTGACACGCGGTGTCATACGTTGAAGGGGTCCGGGCGGCCGGCGAGCAGAGACCGTTCGCTCGCCGGCTGTCCCCAAGGGCCATGGCCCCCACGCCCGGACGCCTGCGTCACAGGCACCCTCCCGCGCCACAAAGCGCTGCCGAAGCACCACCGGGCCGAACCGACGGCACCTCCCCCAAAACCCTCAGCAGCACTCCCAAGCAGCAGCACCGACGAACCCTCAGCGCCCCTCCCTCAGGGCGCTCACCGCCGGAGGCAACACCGTGACCGTGAAGGACATCCTGGACGCGATCCAGTCGAAGGACGCCACGTCCGCCGACTTCGCCGCCCTGCCGCTCCCCGACTCGTACCGCGCGATCACCGTGCACAAGGACGAGACGGAGATGTTCGCGGGCCTTCAGACCCGCGACAAGGACCCGCGCAAGTCGATCCACCTCGACGACGTCCCCGTGCCGGAACTCGGCCCGGGCGAGGCCCTGGTGGCCGTCATGGCCTCCTCGGTCAACTACAACTCGGTGTGGACCTCGATCTTCGAGCCCCTGCC
>NZ_JBSFJZ010000008.1:0-255742 GCF_053598315.1 Streptomyces sp. NPDC001153 | reverse complement strand
CCTCTATTACACGCCGCCTTACTGGAGTGCCCAGGTGGCCTCCTCGCCCGGGGGGCGATGTTTCACGTGAAACATCGCCCCTCGGCGCGTTCTGATCCAGGCGGGGTGTTTCACGTGAAACATGGCACCGCCCGGCTCGGCAGAGATCAGTTCTGCTCGGCCCACCACTCCTTGAGAGCCTTCACCGCCGCGTCGTGCTCCATCGGACCGTTCTCCAGACGCAGCTCCAGCATGTGCTTGTACGCCTTGCCGACGACAGGGCCGGGGCCCACGCCCAGGATCTCCATGATCTGGTTGCCGTCGAGGTCCGGGCGGATCGCGTCCAGCTCCTCCTGCTCCTGCAGCTGGGCAATACGCTCCTCCAGACCGTCGTAGGCCCGGGACAGCGCGGCAGCCTTGCGCTTGTTGCGCGTGGTGCAGTCGGAGCGGGTCAGCTTGTGCAGGCGGTCCAGCAGCGGGCCCGCGTCACGGACGTAGCGGCGCACCGCCGAGTCCGTCCACTCCCCGGTGCCGTAGCCGTGGAAGCGCAGGTGAAGTTCGACCAGCCGAGAGACGTCCTTCACGAGCTCGTTGGAGTACTTCAAGGCGGTCATGCGCTTCTTGGTCATCTTGGCGCCGACCACCTCGTGGTGGTGGAACGAGACCCGGCCATCCTTCTCGAAGCGGCGCGTGCGCGGCTTGCCGATGTCGTGCAGCAGCGCGGCCAAGCGCAGGGTGAGGTCGGGACCGTCCTGCTCCAGGGCGATCGCCTGCTCCAGGACGATGAGCGTGTGCTCGTAGACGTCCTTGTGCCGGTGGTGCTCGTCGCGCTCCAGGTGCAGCGCCGGCAGCTCGGGCAGCACATGGTCGGCCAGCCCGGTCTCGACGAGCAGGGCCAGCCCCTCGCGCGGGTGGTCGGACAGGATCAGCTTGTTCAGCTCGTCCCGGACCCGCTCGGCCGAGACGATCTCGATGCGTCCGGCCATCTCCGTCATCGCGGTGACGACCTCGGGGGCGACCGCGAAGTCCAGCTGGGCGGCGAACCGGGCGGCCCGCATCATCCGCAGCGGATCGTCCGAGAAGGACTCCTCGGGCGTGCCCGGCGTCCGCAGCACACGCGCCGCGAGATCCTCCAGGCCCCCGTACGGGTCGATGAACTCCTTCTCCGGCAGTGCCACGGCCATCGCGTTGACCGTGAAGTCCCGGCGGACGAGATCCTCCTCGATGGAGTCGCCGTACGACACCTCGGGCTTGCGCGAGGTTCGGTCGTAGGCCTCCGACCGGTAGGTGGTGACCTCGATCTGGAAGTTCACATCAGTGTCTCCGACACGGGCACTCTTGTGCGCGCCGACGGTGCCGAAGGCGATACCGACCTCCCAGACGGCGTCCGCCCAGGGCCGGACGATCTTCAGAACGTCCTCGGGGCGGGCGTCGGTCGTGAAGTCCAGGTCGTTGCCGAGCCGGCCGAGCAGCGCGTCGCGCACCGACCCGCCGACCAGGGCGAGGGAGAACCCGGCCTCCTGGAATCGGCGGGCGAGATCGTCGGCGACGGGGGCCACCCGCAGCAGCTCGGCGACCGCGCGCTGCTGCGCCTGGCTCAGGGCAGAGGGAGTGTCTTCGTTGGGGTTCGGCACAACAGAAGAGGGTACGTGCCCCGGCGACCAGGGGCGGCCTCCATTTACGCCCCGGGGCGACCTCCCTGTGATCGAGGGGCAGCGGCCGCCAGGGGCCGCGGACAGCTCCCTGCATACCCGTCGCAAGCACTGCCCTCGAGGCGTACGGAAGCTCTCCCCTCGATACTGGATATAGAGGACGGGACGCGGTCGTTCCTCGATCTTGTGACGGAGACCGCGGCACTTCCCCTCCGCGCGCATCGTTACCATGCGTGGACGCACATTCCGACGACCACTGACGACGAGGGACGGGCGAGCGCGTGGCCGAGGCGGCTGAATTCCAGGGGACCAGTGCCTCACCTGCCCGCCGGTGGCTGCGACGCACCGGCGCACTGCTCGCTGGTGCGCCGCTGCTGGCCGGACTGCTCCAGCTGCCCGCCGCGGCGCCCGCCCAGGCCGCCTCCTCGGACGCGGTGTCCGTGGCCCTGGACTCACTGACCCCCAGCGCCCCCACCGACGGGGACACGCTGACCGTGTCGGGCACCGTGACCAACAACGGTAAGCAGACCGTCACCGGCGCTCACGTGGGCCTGCAGGTGGGTCCCATGCTGAGCACCCGCTCGGCGATCGATTCCGTCGCCGAGCACTCCGACGACCTGCCGGGCGAAATCGGCTCCGAGGTCGGCGGCAAGTACGTGGAGAAGTTCGCCAAGCTGACCCCGGGCGTCGCCGAGCACTTCAGCATCTCCGTGCCTGTGGACAAGCTCGACCTCGGCGACAACGGCGTCTACGAGTTCGGTGTCTCCCTCTCCGGCAAGACCGCCGCCCAGCCCTGGGACCAGGTGCTCGGCATCCAGCGGACGTTCCTGCCGTGGCAGCCGTCCGACGCCGACACCAAGACGAAGACGACGTACCTGTGGCCGCTGATCTCCACGGTCCACATGACGGCCAAGACGGGCGCCGGCGAGCTCCAGACGCCGGTGTTCCTCAACGACAGCCTGGCCAAGGAGCTCGCACCGGGCGGCCGGCTGGCCCAGATGGTGGAACTGGGCAAGGACCTCGACGTCACCTGGGTGATCGACCCGGACCTGCTGGCCTCCGTGGACGCGATGGCGACCGGCAACTACCGGCTGCCCGGCAACGCGGGCACCACCACGCCCGGCCCGAAGGACCACCAGGCGCTCGCCAAGCAGTGGCTGTCGAACCTGCAGAACGCAGTGGTCGGCAAGGAGGTCGTCGCCCTGCCTTTCGCCGACCCGGACCTGGCATCCCTCGCGCACAACGGCACCAGCGTCACCGGCTCGCTCAGCCACCTCAAAGACGCCACCGAGGTCGCCGCCACCACCGTCAAGACGGTGCTCCACGTCACACCGAGCACCGACTTCGCCTGGCCGGTGGAGGGCGCCGTGGACCCGGCGATCATGAAGGTAGCCACCTCCGCCGGGGCCGACCGCGTGATCGCCCGTAGCGACAGCCTCCAGGAGACCGCCGGGCTGCCGTACACGCCCTCCGCCGCCCGCCCGGTCGGCGGCGGCACCACGGCAGTGGTCTCCGACGCCCGGCTGTCCACGGCCTTCGAGGGCGACCTGACGAAAGCGGACTCCGCCACCCTCGCCGTGCAGGAGTTCCTGGCGCAGAGCCTCGAGGTGAACGCGCAGACGGACAAGCAGCGCAGCATCGTGGTCGCCCCGCAGCGCATGCCCACCGCGAGCCAGGCCCAGGCGATGGCGGCGGCGCTGAAGACGCTCCAGGACGGGAACTGGTCCCAGTCCCAGAACCTCTCCGCGGCGGCCAAGGACAAGCCGGACCCGAACGCCACCACGCGTATCCCGTGGGGTTCCGCCTATCCCTCCTCTCTGCGCTCGCAGGAACTGCCGCGGACGGCCTTCGAGCAGATCGCGCGCACCCAGGACAAGCTCAACAGCTTCCAGGTGATCCTCTCCGACCAGTCCCGCGTCGTCACACCGTTCGGACGGGCCATAAACCGTGAGATGTCCACGTCGTGGCACGGCAGCAGCTGGCACGCACAGAGCTACCGCGACGGCGTGGAGGCATGGCTCGACGAGCTGGCCGACCAGGTCAAGCTGATCGACAAGTCGGAGACCAAGCTCTCCGGACGCAGCGCGACCATCCCGGTGACTGTCCAGAACAACCTCGTCCAGCCGGTCGGCCACCTGGTCCTGCGCCTCACCTCGACCATGCCGACGCGCCTGAAGATCGGCGGCAAGGCCTACTCCGAGCAGCCGGTGGAGATCTCCGGCGGGCACAGCCAGTCCGTGAAGTTCACCACGTCGGCCAATGCCAACGGCCGGGTCACGGTGATCGCCCAGCTGTACACCGAGGACGGCCAGAAGTACGGCGATCCCGTCAGCTTCGACGTGAAGGTCACCGAGATCACCCCCACCGTGATGCTGGTCATCGGCGGCGGCGTGCTCCTCCTCGTGCTCGCCGGATTCCGGATGTACACCCAGCGCAAGCGCGCATCCGCCCGCCAGACGGAGGAGAACGGACCCGACGCGGAAGATCAGGCCGCCGACGAGCCCGGGAACCCCGACACCCCCGCAGAACGTCTCCCGGAGGAACCGGAGGATTCCGTCTTGCCCACCGGGGCAGACGACCCGGAGCACCGGAGTGACCCTGCGCCGGACACCGCACCGGAAAGCCCCGACCCGTCCGGGACGGGTGAGAGAGTGGACCGTTGAGCGATGTCGTGGCCGGTGGGCCAGGGACGATGAGGTGGGGTAAGCATGAACGCGCCGTACGACGGTGATCGCGGCCAGGGCGCGGCCGGCTCGGGCTACCCCGAGACGCCGCCGGAGCCCGGTCAGGTGCCGCCGCAGCAAGCGGCCGACATGTACGTCCAGGACGCTTACGACCAGGACCCCTACCGGGGGCGCGACCTCGCCGCTCAGGATCCGGTCGCCGAGGCGCTCTACGACCGCGCCGCGCACCCGCCGCCCCCTCAGGACAGCTACGGGCAGCAGCCGCTCTACGGACAGCCCGCCCAGTCGCCGTACGCGCCCGACCCGCGGGTGTGGGCACAGACTCCGGCTCCGGAGCCGGAGGGCGCGACCCCGTACCTGCCGTA
Organism: Streptomyces sp. NPDC001153; assembly: GCF_053598315.1. NCBI lineage: Bacteria > Bacillati > Actinomycetota > Actinomycetes > Kitasatosporales > Streptomycetaceae > Streptomyces > Streptomyces sp. NPDC001153. Next base: position 251,062 of record NZ_JBSFJZ010000008.1, on the reverse strand, counting down.
CGGCGACAACCCGCGCACGACCCAGTTCGTGGGCGTGGACGACCTGGTCACGCACTCGGGCGAGGAGTACCACGAACCGGACGCCTTCGCGCATCTCTTCAAGGACCAGCAGCAGAGCGGCGGGCATGCGCCCATGGATCCGCCCGGCTACTCCCAGCCGGCCACCGCTGCGGACGCCGGCTACGGCCCCGCCGGCCAGGGCCCCCGGCAGGGCAACCCGTACGCCGCGGCCTCCTACCCGGCTGCCCCGGGGAACCCGGCGCAGCCGCCCGTGCCCGCTCCGGCCGCGGCACCGGATCCCGCCGGGCCGTACAAAGACGCGGAACCCGAGCCGACAGCGGCTCCCGCAGCCTCCGCCGCACCCGCGAAGAAGGGCGGCAAGGCCACCGGGCTGCTGAAGTCCAGTGCCGTGATGGCGGCGGGCACGATGGTCTCCCGCCTCACCGGTTTCGTCCGCTCCGCACTGATCGCTTCGGCACTCGGCCTCTACTTCCTCGGCGACTCCTTCCAGGTGGCCTACCAGCTGCCGACGATGATCTACATCCTCACCGTCGGTGGCGGCCTGAACTCGGTCTTCGTGCCGCAGCTGGTGCGGTCCATGAAGGAGGACGAGGACGGTGGCGAGGCCTTCGCAAACCGTCTGCTGACCCTCGTGATGGTGGCGCTGGCCGCTCTCACCGCCCTCGCGATGTTCGCCGCGCCGCTCCTGGTGCGGGCGCTGTCGCCCACCATCGCCGGCAACCCGGCCGCCAACGACGTGACGGTCACCTTCACGCGCTACTTCCTGCCCTCGATCTTCTTCATGGGCATCCACGTGGTGATGGGTCAGATCCTCAACGCGCGCGGTAAGTTCGGCGCGATGATGTGGACTCCAGTCCTGAACAACATCGTCATCATCGTGTCGCTCAGCGCGTTCATCTGGGTCTACGGCACCGCCTCGCACTCCGGCTTGACCGTCACGAACATCCCGCCGGAGGGCCAGCGCCTGCTCGGCATCGGTGTGCTGCTCGGTCTGGTCGTCCAGGCGCTGGCGATGATCCCGTACCTGCGCGAGACGGGCTTCCGGATCCGGCTGCGGTTCGACTGGAGGGGTCACGGCCTGGGCAAGGCCGCGATGCTCGCCAAGTGGACGGTCCTGTTCGTCCTCGCCAACCAGGCGGGCGCCATGGTCGTCACCCAGCTGTCCACCGCCGCAGGCAAGGACTCCGGTGTCAAGGGCACCGGTTTCGCCGCCTACGCCAACGCCCAGCTGATCTGGGGCCTGCCGCAGGCCATCATCACGGTCTCCCTGATGGCCGCCCTGCTGCCGCGCATCTCGCGCTCGGCCGCGGAGGGCGACACCGGCGCTGTCCGCGACGACATCTCCCAGGGCCTGCGCACCACTGCCGTCGCCATCGTCCCGATCGCCTTCGGCTTCCTCGCCCTCGGCATTCCGATGTGCACGCTGATCTTCGGCTCCGCGGGCACCGACTCGGCCACCAACATGGGCTACATGCTGATGGCCTTCGGCCTCGGCCTGATCCCGTACTCGGTGCAGTACGTCGTGCTGCGCGCCTTCTACGCGTACGAAGACACCCGCACGCCCTTCTACAACACCGTCATCGTGGCCGTCGTCAACGCGGGGGCCTCGGCGCTCTGCTACTTCCTGTTGCCCGCCCGCTGGGCGGTCGCCGGTATGGCGGCCGCGTACGGGCTGGCCTACGCGATCGGTGTGGGTGTCGCCTGGCGGCGGCTGCGCAAGCGGCTCGCCGGTGACCTGGACGGTGTCCGGGTGATGCGGACGTACGCGCGCCTGTGCATCGCCTCGGTGCCGGCGGCCCTGCTCAGCGGCGCGGCCTGCTACGGCATCGGGCGCACCCTCGGCCAGGGCGTCATCGGCTCCTTCGCCGCGCTGATCATCGGCGGGGCCGTTCTGCTCGGCATCTTCTTCGTGGCCGCCCGCCGGATGCGCATCGAGGAACTCAACTCACTCGTGGGCATGGTCCGCGGGCGTCTGGGCCGCTAAGGCGGGGGTAGGCGCACAACCATCGTCCGCCGTCGTGTGTCGTGCATAGCGGCGGACTGTGGGCACAATTGGTTTCGGCGTCGGACAGCGTGCAACAGATGGGGAGGCAGGGACGACGGTGGCGGAACGGAGCACGGCTGCCGTCGACGTGGCAGACAACAGCGGTGAGCAGCCGCTGACCGCCAAGGCGGACCAGTCCACGGCCGACGGGGTGGCCATGAACCCGGAGCGGGACACGGACAACGACGAGGCACAAGGGAGCGGGAGCGACGGTTCCGGGCGGAAGGCCTCGCCTCCGGAACTACACAGCGGTCACAAGCTCGCCAGACGTTACCGACTGGAGGAGTGCGTCACCCGTCTGGACGGATTCAGCAGCTGGCGTGCGGTCGACGAGAAACTCCGTCGCGCCGTCGGCGTCCACATCCTGCCCGCGGAGCATGTGCGGGCCCGTTCCGTCCTCGCCGCCGCGCGTTCCTCCGCGCTGCTCGGCGACCCCCGTTTCGTTCAGGTCCTCGACGCCGTCGAGGAGAACGACCTCGTCTACGTCGTGCACGAGTGGCTGCCCGACGCCACCGAGCTGACCACGCTCCTCACGAACGCCCCGCTGGAGCCGCACGACGCCTACCAGATGGTCAGTCAGGTCGCCTCGGCCATGGCCGCCGCGCACCGCGAGGGCCTCGCCCATCTCCGGCTCAACCCCAACGCCGTCCTGCGCGCCTCGACCGGTCAGTGGCGCATCCGGGGCCTCGCCGTGAACGCCGCGCTGCGTGGCATCAGCTCCGACACCCCGCAGCGCACCGACACCGAGGCGATCGGCGCCCTGCTGTACGCGGCGCTGACCCAGCGCTGGCCGTACGAGAGCGACGCGTACGGCCTGTCCGGACTTCCCAAGGGTGTCGGCCTCATCGCACCGGACCAGGTGCGGGCCGGTATTCACCGGGGCCTGTCCGAACTGGCCATGCGCGCACTCGTCAACGACGGTGCCACCGCCTCCCGTCACGAGGCCCCGTGCACCACGCCGGAGGAGCTGGTGAAGGCGATCGGCGAGATGCCGCGCATCCGCCCACCCGAGCCGGCCTTCACCACCCCGCCGGAGTACCAGCGCACGACCTACCAGCAGGGCACGTACGGCCGCCCGGCGCCGCATCCCGGTGCCACCCAGCCGCTCACGACTCCGCCGCCCCCGCTGCAGAGCCGCACCGGCAAGGCCCTGAAATGGGCGGTGTCGGCGCTTCTCATCGCCGCCCTGGGCCTGGGCAGCTGGCAGTTGGCGGACGCCCTGATGAACCAGAGCGGCAAGTCCGACGACACCAACAGGAGCCAGACGACGGGCGACGGCGACAAGGGCGGCGCGAACCACAAGCAGACGGCGATAAAGATCCAGGGAAGCCAGGAGTTCGTCGCCGAGGGAGACGCCCAGCACCCGGGCGACGTCCAGAAGACCTACGATGGCGACCCCTCGTCGTACTGGCGGACCAAGAGCTTCACCGAGGGACCGTCCATCGCTCCGCTCAAGCCGGGCGTCGGCATCGTCTACGACCTCGGCTCGCCCACGAAACTCGGCACGGCCACCCTCGACATGCGTTACGGCGGGGACCACACGACCGTCGAGCTGTACGCGGCCGACTCTCTGACACCGCCGTCGCTGGACTCGATGCAGCAGATCGGTAAGGTCACGACGACGACCAACACCGCTACCGTGAAGGTCACCAAGTCGGTGAAGACGCGGTATGTCCTCGTCTGGCTGACAGCCGTGCCGAATTCGGGGTATGACTCCACGCTGTACGCCGGCGCCGGCTACAAGCAGGCCATCGGCGAAGTGAAGTTCACGGGCTGACGTCTCACCCGGACCGGAGGGGGCAGATGGCGGACGGCGCCGGATACGACGGAGTGAGCGACAAGGATCTGCTCGCCCGCCATGTGGAAGGCGACCCCGATGCCTTCAGCGAGATCGTGCGGCGGCATCGGGACCGGCTCTGGGCGGTCGCGCTGCGGACGCTGGGGGACCGCGAGGAAGCCGCGGACGCGGTCCAGGACGCCTTGGTGTCGGCTTACCGGGCCGCCCATACCTTCCGGGGCCAGTCGGCCGTCACGACCTGGCTGCACCGGATCACGGTGAATGCCTGCCTGGACCGCGCCCGCAAAGTGGCCTCACGGAAGACCTCACCCGTCGACGACACCGAGCGGCTGGAGCAGTTGCTGGAGCCGCACGAGTCGGCCTCGGCGCCGGCCGAGCGGAACGACGTCCAGCGTCAGCTCCTCGAAGCGCTCGGCACCCTCCCGCACGACCAGAGGGCCGCGCTGGTGCTTGTGGACATGCAGGGCTATCCCGTGGCCGAGGCCGCCAGGATTCTCGACGTGCCGACCGGCACGGTGAAGAGCCGGTGCGCCCGGGGCAGAGCGCGACTGCTGCCTCTGCTCACTCATCTACGGCCCGAAGGTCCCGGAAGCGGAAAAGAACCCGGCGAGGGACGGAACCGGGTGGAGGGGGCATCCGTCCCACCTGCAACGGGGTCTCCGAGCGAGGGCCGCGAGGGCAGGGGACCGAGCGATTCAGCCGTAGTGAAGGGCGGAGGTGGGCGAGCGTGACTTCGACGACGGACACGGCCGGGCACCCGGACGTCGAGGAGATCTCCGACCTCACCGAAGGCCTTCTGCCTCCTGGCCGCAGCGCCGACATACAGCGCCACCTGGAGACCTGTGAGCTGTGCGCGGACGTCCACAGCTCGCTGGAGGAGATCCGAGGACTGCTGGGATCCACATCGACAGCGGTGCGCATGCCTGCCGAGGTGGCCGGCCGGATCGATGCCGCGCTTGCCGCCGAGGCATTGCTCAGCGCCTCCGGAGAGGAGAGCGCGGCACGTGTTTCACGTGAAACATCGGCTCCGACCGATCGCCCGGCGGGGCGCCCGCACGCGTCGACCGGACCCGGGCGGAAGAAGAGCGCGCGCAGCCGCCGCAGGACCGTCGTTCTCGGCAGTGTTCTGACGGCGGCCGTGCTGGGAGCCGGGGCACTCATGCTCCAGGCGCTCGACAGTGGTACATCGACCATCACCGCTCATGGCAAGCCAAGTCCGTCGATCGGTGTCTTCTCCCATGCCAGTGTCCAAAGCCAGGTACGGGACCTGTTGGCTTCGAAGAAGGGCACCCAGCGGGGATACACCAGTCAGCGACCACGGTCCGGCGCCGACTCCGAGCAGAACACCCCGGGGACGACGGAGAGCGCGAACACGCTGATTCAGACGGAGGTCCCGGTACCGGACTGTGTCCGGCGGGCGATTCCCGAGGGTGACCGGGCCCTGGCCTCGAAGGTGGGCACCTACGCCGGGAAGAGCGCCTACCTCGTCGTCCTGCCCGATAGCCATGACAGTGCCCAGGTCACGGCCTATGTCGTCGACGCGGCTTGCGTGCGTCAAGATCCCACCTCTACGGGCAAGGTCCTGGCGAAAGAGTCCTATCCCCGTCCTTGAAAGCACCCGGCCACCTCGGCTGCTCCGTCAGTTGCCCCGCCGCATGCGTGTGCCCCGACACACCGGGAATGCGGGCCCCGTAGGATCCGTTGGGTGGGGTGAGAGTTCGGAAACGGGCTCCCACCGGTCGACTGACGCAGACCAGAGACGAGGAATCAAGCCGTGAGCGACGTCCGTAACGTGATCATCATCGGCTCCGGGCCCGCAGGCTACACGGCGGCGCTCTACACCGCGCGCGCGTCGCTGAAGCCTCTGGTGTTCGAGGGAGCCGTCACCGCCGGTGGCGCGCTGATGAACACCACCGAGGTCGAGAACTTCCCGGGCTTCCGCGACGGCATCATGGGCCCCGAGCTCATGGACAACATGCGGGCGCAGGCCGAGCGCTTCGGCGCCGAGCTCGTCCCGGACGACGTCGTCTCCGTCGAGCTCACCGGTGAGATCAAGACCGTCACCGACACCGCGGGCACGGTCCACAAGGCGAAGGCTGTCATCGTCACCACCGGTTCCCAGCACCGCAAGCTGGGTCTGCCGAACGAGGACGCCCTGTCCGGCCGCGGTGTCTCCTGGTGTGCGACCTGCGACGGGTTCTTCTTCAAGGACCAGGACATCGCCGTGATCGGCGGTGGTGACACCGCGATGGAGGAGGCCACCTTCCTCTCGCGGTTCGCTAAGTCCGTGACGATCGTCCACCGCCGGGACACGCTGCGCGCCTCCAAGGCGATGCAGGAGCGCGCGTTCGGCGACCCGAAGATCAAGTTCGTGTGGGACAGCGAAGTCGCCGAGATCCAGGGCGAGCAGAAGCTCGCCGGTCTGAAGCTGCGCAACGTCAAGACCGGCGAACTGTCGGAGCTGCCCGTGACCGGCCTGTTCATCGCGATCGGCCACGACCCGCGCACCGAGCTGTTCAAGGGCCAGCTGGACCTGGACGAGGAGGGCTACCTGAAGGTCGCCTCCCCGACCACCCTCACCAATGTGACCGGTGTCTTCGCCGCCGGCGACGTGGTCGACCACACCTACCGCCAGGCGATCACCGCGGCCGGCACCGGCTGCTCCGCCGCTCTGGACGCTGAGCGCTTCCTCGCCGCGCTCGCGGACGAGGACAAGGCGGAGCCCGAGAAGACCGCCGCCGTCTGACCTTCCCCCTTCCCCCGCCCCACCGCACGATCGAGTTAAGGAGCCCGCCGTGGCCGGCACCCTGAAGAATGTGACCGACGCTTCCTTCGAGCAGGACGTCCTCAAGAACGACAAGCCCGTCCTGGTGGACTTCTGGGCCGCCTGGTGCGGTCCGTGCCGTCAGATCGCCCCGTCCCTGGAGGCGATCGCTGCCGAGTACGGCGACAAGATCGAGGTCGTCAAGCTGAACATCGACGAGAACCCGAGTACGGCCGCGAAGTACGGCGTCATGTCGATCCCGACCCTGAACGTCTACCAGCGCGGCGAGGTCGCCAAGACCATCGTCGGTGCCAAGCCGAAGGCTGCGATCGTTCGCGACCTCGAGGAGTTCATCGCCGAGTAAGGCGAAGAACCGAGCGGTGCCGTCCAAGCGACGGTGCGTGTTTCACGTGAAACACGAATGGGCCAACCCCTCCGGGTTGGCCCATTCGCTTATGGCGCTGCGCTGACGCTACAGCGGCCTCAGCGCCGGTTCCTTCTGAACCGCCCCGAGAAGCCGGTCGAGGGCCATCTCCACGTCTTCTTTCCAGGAGAGCGTCGACCGCAGCTCCAGTCGCAGTCGGGGATGCGTGGGATGTTGCCGGACCGTTTTGAAGCCGACAGCCAGAAGGTGATCCGCCGGCAGAAGGCAGGCGGGTTCCTTCCAGCGGGCGTCGCCGAAGGCCTCGATCGCCTTGAAGCCTCGACGCAGCAGATCCTTGGCGACCGTCTGCACGAGGACTCGCCCCAGCCCCTGCCCCTGATAGCCGGGCATGATGAACGCCGTCATCAACTGCACGGCATCCGGCGAGACGGGACTCGTGGGGAAGGCCGTCGAGCGTGGAACATAGGCTGGAGGGGCGTAGAGAACGAAGCCGACCGGTAGGTCATCCACGTACACCACCCGGCCGCACGATCCCCAGTCCAGCAGGACGGCGGAGATCCACGATTCCTTCTCCAGCGCCGAGGTCCCCGCCCTTACGGCTGCTTCTCCGCTGACCGGGTCAAGCTCCCAGAAGACACACGACCGACAGCGTTGGGGAAGGTCCTGAAGGTTGTCCAGCGTGAGCGGCACGAGCCGACGCCCCATGAAGGCTGTTCCTCGCTTCCTTCGCCCGCCGCGTCACGAGCGGCTGTCAGAGCGCTTCGCTCCCTGAGCAGGCTGCCGACGAATCCGCCGACCGCTCCAAGGCTCAGGCCCGCGCTCACCAGTCCGGTGCGGCTCATCGATCGCATGGCCCCGTCTCCCCACTCAGAGATGCAGATGCTGTCCGGTGGATGCGCCATACCCACTCGCATCGTATCCACGATGCGATTCACTCGATAGCGCCTCAAAGCAAAGAGCGGGCCGTGTTCCGGTACACACCGGACACGGCCCGCTCTTGATACGGCATACGGCCGAGTGGGTCGGGCCGGGATCAGTCGTCCTCGTCGTCCGGAGCGTTCTGCAGCTCCTGGCTCAACACCGGCCCCTCGCCCGGAGCGAGCGTGCTCAGAATCCGCTGAAGATCGTCCACCGAGGCGAACTCGACGGTGATCTTCCCCTTCTTCTGGCCGAGGTCGACCTTCACCCGTGTCTCGAAGCGGTCCGACAGACGGGTCGCCAGCTCGTTCAGGGCCGGGGAGAGCCGCGCGCCGGCGCGCGGCCCCTTGGGACGCTGAGGCTTCTGGGGCCGCGAGCCCATGAGGGTCACGATCTCCTCGACCGCTCGCACCGACAGCCCCTCGGCCACGATGCGGTGAGCCAGCCGGTCCTGCTCCTCGGAGTCCTCGATGGACAACAGTGCCCGGGCATGTCCGGCGGAGAGGACACCGGCAGCCACCCGCTTCTGTACGGCCGGCGAGAGCTTCAGCAGACGCAGCGTGTTGGAGACCTGAGGCCTGGAGCGCCCGATCCGGTCGGCAAGCTGGTCATGCGTGCAGTTGAAGTCCTTCAGCAGCTGGTCGTAGGCGGCAGCCTCTTCCAGCGGGTTCAGCTGCGCGCGGTGCAGGTTCTCCAGCAGCGCGTCCAGGAGGAGCTTCTCGTCCTCCGTGGCCCGGACGATCGCCGGGATGGCCTCCAGGCCGGCCTCGCGGCACGCCCTCCAGCGGCGCTCACCCATGATGAGCTCGTAGCGGGCGGGCCCCAGCTGCCGTACGACGACGGGCTGGAGGAGCCCCACCTCCTTGATGGAGGTGACCAGCTCTTGGAGCGCGTCCTCGTCGAAGACATCACGCGGCTGGCGCGGGTTGGGCGAGATCGCATCGAGGGGGATCTCGGCGAAGTGCGCGCCCACCGGAGGAGCCGACGCCTCCATGACGGGGCCCGCCGCGGGCTCCTCGGTTTCATGTGAAACAGGCGGCAGCGTCGCCACCTTCGCCGCGGCAACCCCGCGGTCGGTCGTCAGCACCGGGACGGCCGCGGGGGAGGCAGAAGCCCCGCCCCCCAGCGCGGCCGGAGCCGGGGTCTTCTCCGTCGGGGCAGCGGGGATCAGTGCGCCGAGACCACGGCCCAGCCCCCTCCGTCGCTCGCTCACTGGATCCCCTCCACCATGCTTGGATCGTTCTGGACGCCGATGTGGGCCTGGCTCGCGTCGTAGCTGATGCCGATGCCCTTCAGCGCGATTTCTCGGGCCGCCTCAAGATACGAGAGGGCACCGCTCGATCCAGGATCGTAAGTCAGCACCGTCTGCCCGTAACTCGGCGCCTCGGAGATACGGACCGAGCGGGGAATGCTTGTCCGCAGCACCTCGTCGCCGAAGTGGGTGCGCACCTCTTCCGCGACCTGGGAAGCGAGACGCGTCCGGCCGTCGTACATGGTGAGCAGGATCGTCGACACATGCAACGTGGGGTTGAGGTGCCCCCGCACCAGGTCGACGTTGCGCAGCAGCTGACCCAGGCCCTCGAGTGCGTAGTACTCGCACTGGATCGGGATGAGGACCTCCTGACCCGCGACCAGCGCGTTGACCGTCAACAGGCCGAGCGAGGGCGGACAGTCGATGAGGATGTAGTCCAGCGGCTGTTCGTACGCCTGGATCGCCCGCTGCAGCCGGCTCTCACGGGCCACCAAGGACACCAACTCGATCTCCGCACCGGCGAGATCGATGGTGGCGGGGGCACAGAAGAGACCCTCTACGTCGGGGACCGGCTGGACGACCTCGGAGAGAGGCTTGCTCTCCACCAACACGTCGTAGATGGAGGGAACTTCGGCGTGGTGGTCGATTCCGAGGGCGGTGGACGCGTTGCCCTGCGGGTCGAGGTCGATCACCAGGACCCGGCCGCCATGCAGAGCCAGCGAAGCGGCAAGGTTGACGGTGGTCGTCGTCTTGCCCACACCGCCCTTCTGGTTGGCGACCACGATGACTCTGGTCTGCTCCGGCCGTGGCAGGCCTTCGCCGGCGCGGCCCAGAGCCTCTACCGCCAGTTGGGCCGCACGACCGATCGGAGTGTCGTCCATCGGAGGCGGTGTTTCACGTGAAACATCCGCCCCCATCGACTCGGTACGGGGACCGGGGACCGGATCGGTCATCGGTCCCGCGATGTTGGCGTCGGACCGCAAGGATTCACTCTCCTCCACTTCAGGCTCGCAATGAACAGAGCCTCCCATGTCTTCGGGGTCGTGAACCAGTGAGGCCTGGTGTTCTGTGGAGAAATCCACCTCTGTGGACAACTCCATGCCCCTGGAGAGGGACGGAGTGCCCTGTGCCAGGGATGGAGTTCCCTGGGAGACGGGATCCTCGCCCAGGGAACCGAGGGGCCTGCGGTCGCGAGGTTCGGCCGCAGCGCGGCCGCGACTGATGATGCCGTGGAGCAGTGAGCGACGTTTCACGTGAAACACGATGCACAGCGGCGGCGACCGGATCCTCGCGACACTCCGGCCTGCGTAGGTTTGGCAGCTTGTGTGGAGTACGTCTCGTCGTCAGGACGGGTCAGAGCCACCCCTGCTCCTGCTCCGGCCTGAATCCCTGCTCCTGCTCAGCGGCGACGGCGGGCCCGGCCCGTCCGGGCCGCCTTGGCACGCTTGGCCGCGAACCGCACACCGCCCGGGCTCTCCCCGACCTCAACCCGCACCACCGTGGACAACGGGTCCACGATGCCCTCACCCACATGCAGGATCGAGGTCTCCACCGCACCGAGCTTGCTGAGAGCCGTGGCGGCGGCCTTCAGCTCCTCCTCGGCGGTGTCTCCCTTCAGCGCGAGCATCTCGCCGTAAGGACGCAGCAGCGGGATGCCCCAGGCGGCCAGACGATCCAGCGGGGCCACGGCCCGGGCGGTCACCACATGGACCGGTGGCAGCTTGCCCAGGACCTCCTCGGCACGCCCGCGCACCACCGTGACGTGATCCAGGCCGAGCAGCTCGACGACCTCGGTGAGGAAGTTGGTGCGCCGAAGCAGCGGCTCCAGCAGGGTGATGTTCAGGTCGTCCCGGACCAGGGCCAGCGGGATGCCGGGCAGGCCGGCACCGGAGCCGACATCGCAGACCGTCACTCCCTCGGGGACGGCCTCGGAGAGCACCGCGCAGTTCAGCAGGTGCCGCTCCCACAGGCGGGGCACTTCCCGCGGGCCGATCAGGCCACGCTGCACGCCCGCCTCGGCGAGCAGCTCCGCGTAGCGGACCGCATCCGAGAAGCGATCACCAAACACTTCCCGAGCCTGCTCGGGCGCGGGGGGAAGCTCCGCTGCCTCCGTCACGGGGACCGTCCTTCCGTACAGCGCCGGCGCTTCGCGCACCGGCCACCAGAACTACCAGGCTGACAAACTTCGGCCCCGTCTGCTCAACAGACGGGGCCGGTGAAACGTGGGGCCGATCAGGCGGGCAGCACGACGACGAACCGCTGCGGCTCCTCGCCCTCGGACTCGCTGCGCAGTCCCGCCGCCTTGACCGCATCGTGCACGACCTTGCGCTCGAACGGGGTCATCGCCTTGAGCTTGACGGGCTCGCCGGTGTTCTTCGCCTCGGCGGCGGCCTTGGCGCCGATCTCGGACAGCTCGGCCCGCTTCTTGGCCCGGTAACCCGCGACGTCCAGCATGAGCCGGCTGCGGTCGCCGGTCTCCCGGTGCACGGCCAGGCGCGTCAGCTCCTGCAGTGCCTCCAGCACCTCGCCGTCCCGGCCGACCAGCTTCTGCAGGTCGCGGCTGCCGGTGTCGCTGATGATCGACACGGAGGCGCGGTCGGCCTCGACGTCCATGTCGATGTCGCCGTCGAGGTCGGCGATGTCCAGCAGACCCTCCAGGTAGTCCGCCGCGATCTCACCCTCCTGCTCCAGGCGGGTCAGGGCGTCTGCAGCCTCGGCAGCGGCGGAGGTGGTGCCTTCCGTCACGGGATGGGCTCCTTCTTACTTCTTGGACGGGGACTTGGGCCGCTGCGGACCACCCTTGCGCTGGCCGGACTGGGCCTTGCTGCGGGTGCCGGAGCCGGACTTCGGGGCCTGCGGGGCGGCCGCGGGCTTGGCATCCTGCGGCTCGTCGGGCTTCTCCAGCGAGGTGGACGAGGTGGACCCGCCCTCCTGCTTAGGTCCGCCGGACTGGCGCTGGGCCTTGGACTGGCGCTTGGGCTGCTGGCGCCGGGCCGCGGTGCCGGCCTCCGTGGTGGTCTCCGCACCGTCCGCGGTCTGCGCCGCGGCCTGGGCCGTGCTCTTCACCACGGTGCCGTCGGCCTGGGCGGCGAGACCGGCCTTGTTCAGGGCGTTGATGAACCGGCGCTCGAACTCGTTGCGCTCGCGGCCCTTGGCGACGATCGCCTTGACGATGGTCTTCTCGCTGCGGCGGCTGACCTTGCCGGCGTGCGTGACGTGCTTGGTCAGGCGCTCCAGGTAGGCGGCCTGAGCCTTGGAACCCGGGGTCGGGTTGTTGCGGATGACGTACATCTGCTGACCCATGGTCCACACGTTCGTCGTCAGCCAGTAGACGAGGACACCGACCGGGAAGTTGATACCGAAGACGGCGAACATCACCGGGAAGACGTACATCAGCATCTTCTGCTGCTGCATGAACGGCGTCTTCACCGTCGTGTCGACGTTCTTCGTCATCAGCTGGCGCTGCGTGTAGAACTGCGACGCCGACATCAGAACGATCATGATCGCGGTGACGACCCGGACGTCGGTCAGCGTGGCGCCGAGCGAGGCGACCTTGTCCGCGCTGTCCGTGAACTTCGCCGCAAGCGGGGCGCCGAAGATGTGCGCCTTACGGGCGCTGGCGAGCAGCGACTCGTTGAGGACGCCGATCGTCTTGCCCGTCGCGATCGCGTTGAGCACGTGGTACAGGGCGAAGAAGAACGGGGACTGCGCCAGGATGGGAAGGCACGAGGAGAGCGGGTTGGTGCCCGTCTCCTTGTACAGCTTCATCATCTCTTCGGACTGGCGCTGCTTGTCGTTCTTGTAGCGCTCCTGGATCTTCTTCATCTCCGGCTGGAGCGTCTGCATCGCGCGCGTCGACTTGATCTGCTTCACGAAGAGCGGGATCAGGCAGATGCGGATCAGGATCACCAGGGACACGATGGACAGGCCCCAGGCCCACCCGGTGTCGGCGCCGAAGATCGCGCCGTACATCTTGTGGAACTGGACGATGACCCATGAAACGGGTGTTGTGATGAAGCTGAAGAGGCTGGCAATCGTGTCCACTAATCATGCTCCTTGGGCATGGGACGAGGTCTCTGCGGCCGGGCTCGGAGGAAGCTCGGAAGTCGGGCTCCCGGGCTTCGCTTCGGTGGCCGGTTCGGCGGCGGAGGGCCCGCCCTTGCGTGCGCGCCAAGCGTTGCGCAGCATTTCGTGCCACCGCGGGCGCTTGCGCGGCGGGACATGGTCCACACCGCCCAGCGACCACGGATTGCACCTGAGGATGCGCCAGGCGGTGAGTGCCGTTCCCTTGATCGCACCATGCCGGTCGATGGCCGTATAGCCGTAGTGGGAGCACGACGGGTAGTACTTGCACACCGGCCCCAGCAGTGGACTGATCGTCCACTGGTACAGCTTGATCAGAGCCAGCAGCGGGTACTTCATCGCGCGCCCCCTCCCAGCAGCCGCTGAACGGCGGCGTCCAGGTCTTGGGCCAGCTGTGCGTGGTCTGCGTCGCCCGCTCCGGGCAGCGCTCGTACGACTACCAGGCTACCGGGGGGAAACAGAGCGACTCGGTCACGCATCAGATGACGCAGTCTGCGCTTCACTTTGTTGCGCACGACCGCTCCACCCACAGCCTTGCTCACGACGAAACCCGCACGCGTCGGGGGAGCGCTCTCCCCAGGCGCGTGCGGGTCCGTGGCACCGCTACGAAGGTGGACGACGAGAGTCGGGCGTCCTGCCCGGCGTCCTCGTCGAACCGCGGTCGCGAAGTCCTCGCGCCGCCTCAGCCGGTTCTCGGTAGGCAGCACGACGTCATGACCTGATCGGGATCAGGCGGACAGGCGGGCGCGACCCTTGCTACGGCGGGACGCGAGAATCGCGCGGCCGGCACGGGTGCGCATACGCAGCCGGAAGCCGTGGGTCTTCGCGCGACGACGGTTGTTCGGCTGGAAGGTGCGCTTGCTCACTCGGGGGCTCCAGAAAGAAATCGGTAGTTGCGGGGTGCCGTCTTGGCTGTCACCGTGCGCCCACGAGTAGCTCGCGTCACGCCCGAGTGCACCGCTTCCCGATCACCTGACGTGATCTGTGCCCATCGGAGGCAGGCGGCAGCAGCCATCGACAACTCGACCTGGTTACGGTACGCGGGGCTGCGCCATCCGGTCAAACCGAGGGTCACGGAGAGACACTATCCACAGGCTGGGGACAACAACTTGAACCGCACCCGCCACGCTGACTACCGTGGCTGAACTCCGATTCGTTCTTTTGTCCCCCGCCCCGGCGGGTTTGACCCACCCACCACCCGAAGTACCCCCCGACCCGTTCCGCGATCACACGTTCGTGGGACCTGTGAGAGAGCGTGCCCTGTGGCTGACGTACCCGCCGATCTTGCCGCAGTGTGGCCGCGAGTACTCGAGCAGCTCCTCGGAGAGGGCCGCGGACAGGGTGTCGAGGCGAAGGACGAGCACTGGATCCGGCGCTGCCAGCCGCTCGCGCTGGTCGCGGACACCGCTCTGCTCGCCGTACCGAACGAATTCGCGAAAGGCGTACTGGAGGGCCGTCTCGCGCCGGTCGTCAGCGAGACGCTGAGCCGCGAGTGCGGCCGTCCCATCCGTATCGCGATCACTGTGGACGACTCCGCGGGCGAGCCGCCGGCCCCCGCGGCGCCGGTGCAGCAGCCGCCCAATCCGCGCTACGAAGAACCCGAGCTGCCGTCCGGCCCGACGTACGAGGAACGGCCGTACGAGGGCTATGGCCGCCACCGCGCCCCCGAGCAGCCGTCGGCCGAGCAGCACCGCGCCGACCAGCTGCCCACCGGCCGCGCGGACCAGCTTCCCGTCGTACGGCCGGCGTATCCCTCCGAGTACCAGCGCCGCGAGCCCGGGGCCTGGCCCCGGCCCGCGCAGGACGAGTACGGCTGGCAGCAGCCGCGGCTGGGCTTCCCCGAGCGCGACCCGTACGCGTCGCCGTCGTCCCAGGACGCCTACGGCACCGGTCAGAAGGGCTACGGCCCCGGCCCCGATGCCTACGGCTCGCCGTCCTCGGACTACCGCTCGCAGGGCATGGACCGGCCGTCGTACGAGCAGCAGCGCGGCGATTACGACAACCCGCGCGCCGACTACGACTCGGGGCGCCCGGACTACGACTCCGCGCGCCCCGAGTACGACCCCTCCCGCACCGAGTACGACCAGCGCGACCCCGTCCGCCGTGAGCTGCCCGAGCAGCCGACGGGCGGCGGCCCGGCGCATCGCGGCGGCCCCGGCCGCCCGGACCTGCCCACGGCCGGCGCACCCGGCCCGCTGGGCGCACAGCCGGCACCGGCGAGCGGTCCCGGCGAGCCGACGGCACGGCTGAACCCGAAGTACCTGTTCGACACGTTCGTAATCGGCGCCTCCAACCGGTTCGCGCACGCGGCCGCGGTCGCCGTCGCCGAGGCACCGGCGAAGGCCTACAACCCCCTTTTCATCTACGGGGAGTCGGGGCTCGGCAAGACGCATCTGCTGCACGCCATCGGGCACTACGCGCGGAGCCTCTACCCGGGCACGCGCGTGCGGTACGTGAGCTCGGAGGAGTTCACCAACGAGTTCATCAACTCCATCCGCGACGGCAAGGGCGACAGCTTCCGCAAGCGCTACCGCGAGATGGACATCCTGCTCGTCGACGACATCCAGTTCCTCGCGGACAAGGAGTCGACACAGGAGGAGTTCTTCCACACCTTCAACACGCTCCACAACGCCAACAAGCAGATCGTGCTCTCCTCCGACCGGCCGCCGAAGCAGCTGGTCACGCTGGAGGACCGGCTGCGGAACCGTTTCGAGTGGGGTCTGATCACCGACGTCCAGCCGCCCGAGCTGGAGACGCGAATCGCGATCCTGCGCAAGAAGGCGGTGCAGGAGCAGCTCAACGCTCCGCCGGAGGTGTTGGAGTTCATCGCCTCACGGATCTCCCGGAACATCCGTGAGCTGGAGGGCGCGTTGATCCGGGTGACCGCGTTCGCCTCGCTGAACCGGCAGCCGGTGGACCTGGGCCTGACGGAGATCGTCCTGAAGGACCTGATCCCCGGCGGCGAGGACAGCGCGCCCGAGATCACGGCGACGGCGATCATGGGGGCGACGGCCGACTACTTCGGGCTGACGGTGGAGGACCTGTGCGGCACCTCGCGCGGGCGCGCGCTGGTCACCGCGCGGCAGATCGCCATGTACCTGTGCCGTGAGCTGACCGATCTGTCGCTGCCGAAGATCGGCGCGCAGTTCGGTGGCCGCGACCACACGACCGTCATGCACGCCGACCGCAAGATCCGCGCGCTGATGGCCGAGCGGCGGTCCATCTACAACCAGGTGACCGAGCTGACGAACCGGATCAAGAACGGCTGACGGCGGCTGCGCCTGGCTTGCGCCGACGTCGAGGGCGCCTTCGGGACACGAGTCCTGAGGGCGCCCTTTGGCATGTTCGCCGTCCAGGGTGGCGGGACCCTGGTGTCGGTGCCCGAGGGGCGCCCAGGCCCTTGAGGCACCGGGGGGAGGCACGGCTGCTCGCGGCTGCCCGGGTCCGCCGGCGGGCTGTGGAGTGTTCCTCGGTCGCCACCGGGTGTTCGATTAAGTGCCGGGTTACGGCCATCCTCCACAGATTCGCTGGGTTTCTTCCGTCCACATGCTGGGGACTGCGGAGTTGTCCCGAGCGGCATCCACAGGGAACGTGTTCATATGGCGTTCGCCCAGCTCAGCTGCCTGTGGAATCGTGGACGAACGATCTCCACAGGCTGTGGACCGAGCGGGGATCCACAGGCTGTGTACGAGGTTTTCCACTGACGACCCACAGGCCGGAGCCTGTTGTCCCCAGTGATCCCCGGCTTCTCCACATGGCTGTCCACTGTTCGGCAACGCGACGCACCCGCTCACCGCGTCGAGTGAAAGCCGTCACACGAAGGTGCCGGATTGGGGTGTGGGAAACGTGGGTAAACCTGGGGACGCAGCTGGGGAGAACTGCCCTCGGGCTGTGGGCGGGGTGTGCAGAACTTTCTGTTCTCCACAGACACCCCCGGTTGTCCACCGCCGTCACCCACAGGCCCCGTGGACAAAATCTTGGCTCTGAGCTGGGCAAACGCGGTTATCCACGGTATCCACAGGCCCTACTACTACTCCCGACTAGAGAGAGCTCGGCAATCGTTTTGAAGCGGGGGCTGTGCACAACTCGCCGTCTCGTGCCCGGCTGCCTCCCGGAGCGACTTGACCCCGACGGGCACCTACTGTCAGTGCGGTGCGTCAGACTGGTCCCCGGTGTCCTTCCCTCCGCAGTGGGCGGTGACACCGAGTCGGAGGACTCAGTAGCAACAGCAGGAGGCGGCTTACGGTGAAGATCCGGGTGGAACGCGACGTACTCGCGGAGGCAGTGGCGTGGGCGGCACGCAGCCTCCCGGCCCGTCCGCCGGCGCCTGTCCTCGCCGGCCTCCTCCTCAAGGCCGAGGACGGCCAGCTGAGCCTGTCGAGCTTCGACTACGAGGTCTCCGCGCGCGTGTCCGTGGAAGCCGAGGTCGAGGAGGAGGGCACCGTCCTCGTCTCCGGCCGGCTGCTCGCCGACATCTCCCGCGCCCTCCCCAACCGGCCGGTGGAGATTTCCACAGACGGTGTACGGGCGACCGTGGTCTGTGGGTCCTCCCGGTTCACCCTGCACACCCTGCCTGTGGAGGAGTACCCGGCGCTGCCGCAGATGCCGAACGCCACGGGCACCGTCCCCGGCGAGGTCTTCGCGGCCGCCGTGTCCCAGGTGGCCATCGCCGCCGGCCGTGACGACACACTGCCCGTCCTCACCGGTGTGCGCATCGAGATCGAGGGCGACACCGTCACCCTGGCCTCCACCGACCGCTACCGCTTCGCCGTCCGCGAGTTCCTGTGGAAGCCGGAGAACCCGGACGCCTCCGCGGTCGCCCTGGTCCCGGCCAAGACGCTCCTGGACACCGCCAAGTCGCTCGGCGCCGGTGACAGCGTGACGCTGGCACTGTCCGGGTCGGGCGCGGGCGAGGGCCTGATCGGTTTCGAGGGCGCGGGGCGTCGTACGACCACGCGGCTGCTCGAGGGTGACCTGCCGAAGTACCGCACGCTGTTCCCGACCGAGTTCAACTCCGTCGCCGTGATCGAGACCGCGCCGTTCGTGGAGGCCGTCAAGCGTGTGGCGCTGGTGGCCGAGCGGAACACCCCGGTGCGGCTGAGCTTCGAGCAGGGCGTGCTGATCCTGGAGGCCGGGTCCAGCGACGACGCACAGGCTGTGGAAAGGGTCGACGCCCAGCTGGAGGGCGACGACATCTCCATCGCCTTCAACCCGACGTTCCTGCTGGACGGCCTGAGCGCGATCGACTCCCCGGTGGCCCAGCTGTCGTTCACGACCTCCACGAAGCCGGCGCTGCTCAGCGGGAAGCCGGCGGTGGATGCCGAGGCCGATGACGCGTACAAGTACCTGATCATGCCGGTGCGGCTCAGCGGCTGACCGTTTTCCACAGCTGTGCACAGTGCCGGGCGCCTTTGCGGGGGCCCGGCACCCACTGCCTGTGGCTCGGCAGCGTCTGTGGAAAAAGTACAGGTCGCAGGGCCTACGCATGAGCGCGTATGCCCACAACTGTGCGTGAAGAGGGCGGTTTAGGCTCGGCTCGGCACCAAGGTGCCTGTCCCGCCACAGCGACCTAAGGAACACAACTGATGGAGCTCGGTCTCGTCGGCCTCGGCAAGATGGGCGGCAACATGCGCGAGCGGATCCGCCGCGCGGGCCACACCGTCATCGGGTACGACCGCAACGCGGACCTCGCGGATGTCCACAGCCTGGAAGAGCTTGTGGGCAAGCTCAGCGGTCCGCGTGTGGTCTGGGTGATGGTCCCGGCCGGCGAGCCCACGCAGTCGACCATCGACCGGCTGGCCGAGCTGCTGGAGCCCGGCGACGTGGTCGTGGACGGCGGCAACTCCCGCTGGACGGACGACGAGAAGCACGCCGAGGAGCTGGCGGCCAAGGGCATAGGCTTCGTCGACTGCGGCGTCTCCGGCGGCGTCTGGGGTCTGGAGAACGGGTACGCGCTGATGTACGGCGGCGACGCCGAGTACGTCGCCAAGGTGCAGCCGGTCTTCGACGCGCTCAAGCCGGAGGGCGGCTTCGGCTCGGTGCACGCCGGCAAGGTCGGCGCGGGCCACTTCGCGAAGATGGTCCACAACGGCATCGAGTACGCGATGATGCAGGCCTACGCCGAGGGCTGGGAGCTGCTGGAGAAGGTCGACTCCGTGGAGAACGTCCGCGAGGTCTTCCGCTCCTGGCAGGAAGGCACCGTCATCCGTTCCTGGCTGCTCGACCTCGCGGTCAACGCGCTGGACGACGACGAGCACCTGGAGGGCCTGCGCGGATATGCACAGGACTCCGGTGAGGGACGCTGGACTGTGGAGGCCGCGATCGACAACGCGGTGCCGCTGCCGGCGATCACCGCGTCGCTGTTCGCGCGGTTCTCCTCCCGCCAGGAGGACTCGCCGCAGATGAAGATGATCGCCGCGCTGCGCAACCAGTTCGGCGGTCACGCCGTAGAGAAGAAGTAGTCCACAGGGATCCACAGGGCCGCCCTCGCGGGCCCCGTGATCCACAGTTCACAGCACTCTGGGGAAGGCCGGCGAAACGACCATGCACGTCACGCATCTTTCGCTGGCCGACTTCCGCTCGTACGCCCGGGCCGAGGTTCCGCTCGACCCGGGCGTCACCGCCTTCGTCGGGCCCAACGGGCAGGGCAAGACCAACCTGGTGGAGGCGGTCGGATACCTCGCCACCCTCGGCAGCCACCGGGTCGCCTCCGACGCCCCCCTGGTCCGCATGGGGGCCGAGCGGGCCGTGATCCGGGCGCAGGTCCGGCAGGGCGAGCGGCAGCAGCTGGTCGAGCTGGAGCTGAACCCGGGCAGGGCCAATCGCGCCCGCATCAACCGGTCCTCGCAGGTCAGACCGAGGGACGTGCTGGGGATCGTACGGACCGTGCTGTTCGCCCCCGAGGATCTCGCGCTGGTCAAGGGGGATCCCGGGGAACGGCGGCGGTTCCTCGACGAGCTGATCACGGCGCGGTCGCCGCGCATGGCCGGGGTGCGCTCCGACTACGAGCGGGTGCTGAAGCAGCGGAACACCCTGCTCAAGACCGCCGCCCTGGCGCGCCGGCACGGCGGCCGGGCCATGGACCTGTCCACGCTCGACGTGTGGGACCAGCATCTCGCGCGCGCGGGCGCCGAGTTGCTCGCCCAGCGGCTGGACCTGATCGCCGCGCTGCAGCCGCTGGCCGACAAGGCGTACGAGCAGCTGGCCCCCGGTGGCGGCCCGCTGGCACTGGAGTACAAGCCGTCCGCGCCCGGCGAGGCCCACGCGCGCGAGGATCTCTACGTCCAGCTGATGGCGGCCCTGGCGGAGGCGCGCAAGCAGGAGATCGAGCGCGGTGTCACCCTCGTAGGCCCTCATCGGGACGATTTGATTCTCAAACTCGGTCAGCTGCCCGCCAAGGGGTACGCCTCCCACGGCGAGTCCTGGTCCTACGCGCTCGCCCTGCGTCTGGCCTCCTACGACCTGCTGCGGGCCGAGGGCAACGAGCCGGTCCTGGTCCTGGACGACGTCTTCGCCGAGCTGGACACGCGCCGGCGGGAGCGGCTGGCCGAGCTGGTCGCGCCCGGTGAGCAGGTGCTGGTCACCGCGGCCGTGGACGACGACGTACCGCATGTACTGGCCGGGGCGCGGTACACCGTGTCGGGCGGGACGGTGGAGCGCGTATGAGCACCGGCGAATCCACCCCCCAGGGCCCGGAGAAGAGCGGGAACGAACCCTCCGGTGTCGACCTCGCGCGCGTGGCGTTGCGCGCGGCGAGGGAGCAGGCACGCGCGCGTGGGGACGCGGCGCGGCAGAAGAAGCAGGCCCGGCGCGGTGGCGGGCTGCGCTCCGGCGCGCGCGCGGACGGCCGTGACCCGATGGCGCTGGGGGCCGCGATCAACCGGCTGCTGACCGAGCGCGGCTGGGAGACCCCCGCGGCGGTGGGCGGGGTGATGGGCCGCTGGCCGCAGATCGTCGGCGAGGACCTGGCCAAGCACTGTGTGCCGCAGCGGTACGACGAGGACGAGCGCGTGCTGATCGTGAGCTGCGACTCGACGGCCTGGGCGACCCAGCTGCGCCACCTCGCGCCCGCGCTGGTCGCCCGCCTCAACGAGGATCTGGGGCACGGCACGGTACGGATGATCAAGGTGCTCAACCCGGGCGGGCCGGCCCGCCGCTACGGTCCGCTGCGGGCCCCGGGGAGCTCCGGGCCCGGCGATACGTACGGGTGACGTACATCACGTCGAACAAGGGGGTCGCGCTGTCGGTGCCGCGCCGTACCACGGGTGCGGAGTGCCGCTGTGGCACCGGCGGATCGCCATCTGACCCCCCAGTAGCCAAGGGTTGACGCCTCGAAGCGCTGAGTGCCGCTGTGAGCCCCTTGGAGCCCCCATCCGCATATCGGGACCCGATCGAGGCCGGTTCAGGGCGGCACATGGGGACTCAGGTACCGGCAAACCCCCATCGATGTCAGACCTACCGGTAGACTGGAAGACAATCCCGCCCCAATGTGGGGACCGCCCGGGAAAAGCTGAGCAACACGCTGATCAAGGCTTACCACCGCAACATGCCGCAGCCGCTCCGGCACACCCTCCCCCAGAGGGGGTACCCCCAGGAGCCCGGCTCGTGCTGTGCCAGAAAGGGCGCTTCGTGGCCGATTCCGGCAACCCCAACGAGAACATCCCGTCCACCGACGCCGGCGTGAACAGTGAGGCCGCCACCTCGGCTTCGTACGACGCCAGCGCCATCACCGTGCTCGAAGGGCTGGACGCGGTCCGCAAGCGGCCCGGCATGTACATCGGTTCCACGGGCGAGCGCGGTCTGCACCACCTGGTGTACGAGGTCGTCGACAACTCCGTCGACGAGGCGCTGGCCGGGTACGCGGACACCATCGACGTCACGATCCTCGCCGACGGCGGTGTCCGGGTCGTCGACAACGGCCGTGGCATCCCCGTGGGCATCGTGCCCTCCGAGGGCAAGCCGGCCGTCGAGGTCGTGCTGACCGTCCTGCACGCGGGCGGCAAGTTCGGCGGCGGCGGTTACGCCGTCTCCGGCGGTCTGCACGGTGTGGGTGTGTCCGTCGTCAACGCGCTGTCCACGAAGGTCGCCGTCGAGATCAAGACCGACGGCCACCGCTGGACGCAGGACTACAAGCTCGGTGTCCCGACGGCCCCGCTCGACCAGCACGAGGCCACGGACGAGACCGGCACCTCGGTCACCTTCTGGGCCGATCCCGACATCTTCGAGACCACCGAGTACTCCTTCGAGACGCTCTCGCGGCGCTTCCAGGAGATGGCGTTCCTCAACAAGGGTTTGACGATCAAACTCACCGACGAGCGCGAGTCGGCGAAGGCCACCAGCGGCGCGGACGAGGCGGGCGCGGACGAGAAGGCCGAGGTCAAGGCCGTCACGTACTACTACGAGGGCGGCATCGTCGACTTCGTGAAGTACCTCAACTCCCGCAAGGGAGAGGTGGTGCACCCCACCGTCATCGACCTGGAGGCGGAGGACAAGGACAAGAGCCTGTCCCTCGAGGTCGCGATGCAGTGGAACAGCGGCTACACCGAGGGCGTGTACTCCTTCGCGAACATCATCCACACCCACGAGGGCGGTACCCACGAAGAGGGCTTCCGCGCCGCGCTGACGTCGCTGATCAACAAGTACGCGCGCGACAAGAAGCTGCTCCGCGAGAAGGACGACAACCTCACCGGTGACGACATCCGTGAGGGTCTGACCGCGATCATCTCGGTCAAGCTGAGCGAGCCGCAGTTCGAGGGCCAGACGAAGACCAAGCTGGGCAACACGGAGGCCAAGACCTTCGTGCAGAAGGCGGTCTACGAGCACCTCAACGACTGGCTGGACCGCAACCCGGTCGAGGCCGCGGACATCATCCGCAAGGGCATCCAGGCGGCCACCGCGCGCGTGGCGGCCCGCAAGGCCCGCGACCTGACCCGCCGCAAGGGTCTGCTGGAGTCGGCGTCCCTGCCGGGCAAGCTCTCCGACTGCCAGTCCAACGACCCCACCAAGTGCGAGATCTTCATCGTCGAGGGTGACTCCGCCGGCGGCTCGGCCAAGTCCGGCCGCAACCCGCAGTACCAGGCGATCCTCCCGATCCGCGGCAAGATCCTCAACGTGGAGAAGGCCAGGATCGACAAGATCCTGCAGAACCAGGAGATCCAGGCGCTGATCTCGGCCTTCGGCACGGGTGTGCACGAGGACTTCGACATCGAGAAGCTCCGCTACCACAAGATCATCCTGATGGCTGACGCCGATGTCGACGGCCAGCACATCAGCACCCTGCTGCTGACCTTCCTGTTCCGCTTCATGCGGCCCCTGGTCGAGGCCGGGCACGTGTACCTGTCCCGTCCTCCGCTGTACAAGATCAAGTGGGGCCGGGACGACGTGGAGTACGCCTACTCCGACCGCGAGCGCGACGCCCTCATCGAGATGGGCCGCCAGCGCGGCAAGCGGGTCCGCGAGGACTCGATCCAGCGCTTCAAGGGCCTCGGCGAGATGAACGCCGAGGAGCTGCGCGTGACCACGATGGACCAGGAGCACCGGGTCCTCGGCCAGGTCACCCTGGACGACGCCGCCCAGGCGGACGACCTGTTCTCGGTCCTCATGGGCGAGGACGTCGAGGCCCGCCGCCAGTTCATCCAGCGCAACGCCAAGGACGTCCGCTTCCTCGACATCTGAGTCGGTCTCAGCTGACCGCATCAGGAAGGATCTTCACCAGCAATGGCCGACGAGAACACTCCGCAAACCCCTGAGACCGAGGGCGGCGAGCTCGCGATGCGCGTCGAGCCCGTCGGGCTCGAGACGGAGATGCAGCGCTCGTACCTGGACTACGCGATGTCCGTCATCGTGTCCCGTGCGCTGCCCGACGTCCGGGACGGCCTCAAGCCCGTCCACCGGCGCGTGCTGTACGCGATGTACGACGGCGGCTACCGCCCCGACCGCGGCTTCTACAAGTGCGCCCGTGTCGTCGGTGACGTCATGGGCAACTACCACCCGCACGGCGACAGTTCGATCTACGACGCCCTGGTGCGCCTCGCGCAGCCGTGGTCGATGCGGATGCCGCTGGTGGACTCCAACGGCAACTTCGGCTCCCCGGGCAACGACCCGGCGGCCGCCATGCGGTACACCGAGTGCAAGATGGCGCCGCTGTCGATGGAGATGGTCCGCGACATCGACGAGGAGACCGTCGACTTCACGGACAACTACGACGGCCGCTCCCAGGAGCCGACCGTCCTGCCCGCCCGCTTCCCGAACCTGCTGATCAACGGATCGGCGGGTATCGCGGTCGGCATGGCGACCAACATCCCGCCGCACAACCTGCGCGAGGTCGCGGCCGGCGCCCAGTGGTACCTGGAGAACCCCGAGGTCTCGCACGAGGAACTGCTGGACGCGCTCATGGAGCGCATCAAGGGCCCGGACTTCCCGACCGGCGCCCTGGTGGTGGGCCGCAAGGGCATCGAGGAGGCGTACCGCACCGGGCGCGGCTCCATCACGATGCGCGCGGTGGTCGAGGTCGAGGAGATCCAGGGCCGGCAGTGCCTGGTCGTCACCGAGCTGCCGTACCAGGTCAACCCGGACAACCTGGCGCAGAAGATCGCCGACCTGGTCAAGGACGGCAAGATCGGCGGCATCGCGGACGTCCGCGACGAGACGTCGTCCCGCACCGGCCAGCGCCTCGTCATCGTCCTGAAGCGGGACGCGGTCGCCAAGGTCGTCCTGAACAACCTGTACAAGCACACCGACCTGCAGACGAACTTCGGCGCGAACATGCTGGCGCTGGTCGACGGCGTGCCGCGCACCCTCTCGCTCGACGCGTTCATCCGGCACTGGGTGACGCACCAGATCGAGGTCATCGTCCGCCGGACCCGCTTCCGGCTGCGCAAGGCCGAGGAGCGCGCGCACATCCTGCGCGGCCTGCTGAAGGCCCTGGACGCCATCGACGAGGTCATCGCGCTGATCCGGCGCAGCGAGACCGTCGAGGTGGCGCGTACGGGCCTGATGGGCCTCCTGGAGATCGACGAGATCCAGGCCAACGCGATCCTCGAGATGCAGCTGCGGCGCCTGGCGGCCCTGGAGCGGCAGAAGATCGTCCAGGAGCACGACGAACTCCAGGCGAAGATCAACGAGTACAACGAGATCCTCGCCTCCCCGGTCCGCCAGCGCGGGATCGTCAGCGAGGAGCTGGCCGCGATCGTCGAGAAGTACGGCGACGACCGCCAGACCAAGCTGATCCCGTACGAGGGCGACATGTCCATCGAGGACCTGATCGCCGAGGAGGACATCGTCGTCACGGTCACGCGCGGCGGCTACGTCAAGCGGACCAAGACGGACGACTACCGGGCGCAGAAGCGCGGCGGCAAGGGCGTACGCGGCACGAAGCTGAAGGAAGACGACATCGTCGACCACTTCTTCGTCTCCACCACGCACCACTGGCTGCTGTTCTTCACCAACAAGGGCCGGGTCTACCGGGCGAAGGCGTACGAGCTGCCCGAGGCCGGCCGGGACGCGCGCGGCCAGCACGTGGCGAACCTGCTCGCCTTCCAGCCGGACGAGGCGATCGCCGAGATCCTGGCGATCCGTGACTACGAGGCGGCGCCGTACCTGGTGCTGGCCACCAAGTCCGGCTTGGTCAAGAAGACGCCTCTGAAGGATTACGATTCGCCCCGCTCCGGTGGTGTGATCGCGATCAACCTGCGCGAGCGGGAGGACGGAACGGACGACGAGCTGATCGGTGCGGAGCTGGTCTCGGCCGAGGACGATCTGCTTCTGATCAGCAAGAAGGCACAGTCGATCCGGTTCACCGCCACCGACGACTCCCTGCGCCCGATGGGCCGCGCCACCTCCGGCGTCAAGGGCATGAGTTTCCGTGAAGGCGATGAACTTCTGTCGATGAATGTTGTTCGACCCGGTACGTTCGTGTTCACTGCCACCGACGGCGGGTACGCGAAGCGGACCGTTGTCGACGAGTACCGCGTCCAGGGTCGCGGCGGCCTCGGCATCAAGGCCGCCAAGATCGTGGAGGACCGTGGTTCGCTCGTCGGGGCGCTGGTCGTCGAGGAGACCGACGAGATCCTCGCGATCACCCTCTCCGGCGGTGTGATTCGCACGCGAGTCAATGAAATCAGGGAGACGGGCCGTGACACCATGGGCGTCCAACTGATCAACCTGGGCAAGCGCGATGCCGTGGTCGGTATCGCACGTAACGCCGAGGCGGGGCGTGAGGCGGAGGAGGTCGACGGCGAGGAGGCCGTCGACGCCGTCGAGGGCGCCCAGGCCACCGGCACGGACGAGGGTGAGGCGCCCTCGGCCGAGTAGCACGAGGAGTGAGTCATCGTGAGCGGAGCCACGGGCGCCGGATCGGCCGGTACCTCCAGGGGTACGGAGACGGACGGCGGCGGCCGTGGCTCCGCCGCGCACGGGGCGGCTGCGGGGAGCGCGACCGACCCGCACACGACCAACCTGAAGCCCGTGCCGGCGCCCGCCAAGGACGCCTCCGGCACGTCTGGATCCCAGGGGAGAACTGTGACGGACACCCGAGGCCCGGCCGCGGCCGGCGAGGCGCAGTCGTCGTCTCCGCTCCCCGGGGAGCGGCACCCGGAGCAGCCCTCCGGGCCGTACCACCCGCCGCAGGCCTACCCGGCGCAGCCCCCGGCCGGCGCGGTACGGCGGCCGCGTACGGGCGCCCGTACGGCGCCGCGCACCCGTAAGGCGCGGCTGCGGGTGGCCAAGGCCGACCCGTGGTCGGTGATGAAGGTCAGCTTCCTGCTGTCCATCGCCCTCGGCATCTGCACGATCGTCGCCTCGGCGGTGCTGTGGATGGTCCTGGACGCGATGGGCGTGTTCTCCACGGTGGGCGGCACGATCTCGGAGGCGACCGGCTCGAACGAGGCGAACGGCTTCGACCTCCAGGCGTTCCTGTCACTCCCCCACGTGCTGACGTTCACGACGATCATCGCGGTCATCGACGTGGTCCTGGCCACGGCGCTCGCGACGCTCGGCGCGTTCATCTACAACCTCTCCGCGGGCTTCGTGGGCGGCATCGAGCTGACCCTGGCGGAGGACGAATAGGCCCTGCCAAGGCCTCCGGACACCCCGTGGGCCCCCTGACCTGATGGTCCCCCGACAACCGATTTTGGGACTGACGTGGTCGTGCGCTAATCTTCAGGAGTCAGCGCGCGGGACACACACCGCACAGCGCGGCGGGGCTATAGCTCAGTTGGTTAGAGCGCATCCCTGATAAGGATGAGGCCACAGGTTCAAATCCTGTTAGCCCCACCAGCACGAAGACCCCCGGTCCGGATGGATCGGGGGTCTTCGGCGTCTACCGGGGCATCCACCGGCTGGTACAAACCCGGAACAGAAAAGGCCCGACCGCTGGCGACGGGGGATGCACCAGCGATCGGGCTGTGGCCAAGGGTAACAAGCCCAGGCGCCTCGTGGGGGCAAGTCGATCGGAAATAAGTCAGGTTGGCCGATCAATGACCGCACGGAGGGTCGTAGGAGAGGCGGGGCAGGTACTCGTGCCACTGCTGTGCGCTCAGTACGCCCCGGGTGACCGAGCAGATGTGCTTGATCGCCGCGTCGGCGTCCAGGCTCCACAGGCGGACCGTGTCGGTGCCGCTGGAGACCCCCAGGACGTCGCTCCTGGTGCTGAAGGACAGGAACGTGCCCGACTTGGCGTTGGGGCTCATCGACTGGCCGATGGGGGTCGCCGAGGCGGGGTCGGTGACGTTCCACAGCCGGATCGTGTTGTCGTTGCCGCCACTGGCCAGAACATGCCCGTCCGGGCTGAACGTCAGTGACTTGACCGCCTCGGTGTGGCCGATGAGCGGCGCGCCCAGCGCGGTCGCCGAGGCGGGGGCGGTGACGTTCCACAGCCGGACCGTGTCGTCGTCGCTGCCACTGGCCAGAACGTGCCCGTCCGGGCTGAAGGCGAGCGTGTTGATCGGCCCGGAGTGCTGCGTGAGCCGGGCGAGCGCGGTCGTGTGGGCCGGGTCGCTGACGTCCCAGAGCCGGACGGTGCTGTCCGCGCTGCCGCTGGCCAGGGTGTGCCCGTCGGGGCTGAAGGCGAGCGCGTTGAGGTAGCCCCGGTGGCCGGTGAGCGGCCTGCCGAGCGCCACGGGGTGCGCGAGGTCGGTGACGTTCCACAGCCGGATGGTGTCGTCGTCATAGGCGGTGGCCAGGGTGCGGCCGTCCGGGCTGAAGGCGAGCGCGAGCCCCGCGAAGCGTGTCCGCAGGTGGATGGCCTCGCCGGTGACCGGGTGGGACGGATCGCCGACGTTCCACAGGTACACCAGATGGTTGTTGGTGAGGACGGCGAGGGTGCGGCCGTCGGGAGAGAACAGCAGGGGCGCACGATGGCCGCCGTCCGCCTGCATGAATGGTTCGCTCAGCGGCACGGGTCGCCCGGGCCGCGCCACGTTCCACAGCCGGAGCCTGCCGTCCCGCGCCGCCGTGGCGAGCACCCGTCCGTCCGGCCGGAACCCCCCGGTGCGGCCGGTGATGTCCGAGGTGGGCAGCGACCACAGGCGCACCTTGCTGTCCCCGCTGCCGGTGGCGAGGGTCCGCCCGTCGGGGCTGAATCCCAGGGCGTACATCTCTCCGCTGCTGCCCGCGAGCGACCCCCCGACCTGGGACGGGGACGTCGGGTCGGCCACGTTCCACAGGCTGGCCGTGCTGTCCGCGCTCGCGGCGGCGAGCCGGCCGCCGTCCGGGCTGAAGGCCACCGACCAGATCGGGCCGGTGTGCCCGGTCAGCGGCGAGCCGAGCGCGGAGGGGCGGGCGGGGTCGGTGACGTTCCACAGCCGGATCGTGTCGTCCGCGCTGCCGGAGGCGAGGGTGTGCCCGTCGGGGCTGAACGCCACCGAGTGCACGAGGTCGGTGTGGCCCTTGAGCACGGTGTCGTAGCGCTGCGCGTGGTGCGGGTCGGTCACGTTCCACAACATGATCGTGTCGTCGTCACCGCCGGCCGCGAGGGTGCGCCCGTCGGGGCTGAACGCCACGCTGCGCACGGCGGCCGTGTGGCCGCGCAGGGGGCCGATCTGCCGCGGGTGGTGCGGGTCGGCGACGTTCCACAGCCGTACGGTGTGGTCCTCGCCGGCGGACGCCAGCGTCCGTCCGTCCGGGCTGAAGGCGATCAGGTAGATCGTGCCCTTGTGCCCGGTCAGGGGAGCGCCCAGGGACACCGGGCGGGCGGGGTCGGTGACGTTCCACAGCCGGATCGTGCCGTCGTCGCCGGCGCTGGCCAGGGTGCGGCCGTCCGGGCTGAACACCGCGCTGCTCACCCAGCTGGTGTGGCCGGTGAGCGGCTCGCCCAGCTGCTTCGGGCGGTTCGGGTCGGCCACGTTCCACAGCCGGACCGTCCGGTCGTAGCTGGCGGTGGCCAGGGTCCTGCCATCGGGGCTGAAGGAGGTCAGGTAGACGGCGCCGGTGTGGCCGGACAGGGAGGTGGCCAGCGGCGCGTTCACGATCGAGATCAGCCTGCTGTACGTCCCCTCGTCGTCCGGGCGCAGCCGGTGCGCGACCAGGTCGAGCTGGGCGGACAGGGACGGATCGGTGCTCTGGACCCGGTCGGCCTCGGCGAGGACCTGCTCGAAGACGGCGTCGTCCCGCTGCTGCCGGGCGATCACCGCCGAGCCGCCGGCCACCAGGGCCAGCACGACCAGCGTGGCCACCGCGGCCCGGCTCAGCCACACCGAGCGCCGGCGCAGCCGCACCGAGGCGGCCAGGAACTCCACCGCGCTGCGGGTCAGAAAGGTGTCCCCGGCCGATCTGGCCCAGCCGCGGGCCTGCTCCAGTCGGGAGCCGCGGTACAGCAGCGAGCTGTCCCGGCCCGAGTCCTCCCAGGCCCGGCCGTCCTCCTCCAGCCGCTGGCGCAGCAGATGGTCGTTGCGGTCGTCGTCGATCCAGTGCCGCAGCCGGGGCCAGGCGTGCAGCAGCGCCTCGTGGGTGATCTCCACGGTGTCCGCGTCCAGCGTCACCAGCCGGGCCCGTACGAGGGCCTCGAGGGACTCCTCCGTCTTGCCGGGGTCCGCCGACTCCTCCGCCAGTTGCCGCCGGGTGCCCCGCCGCCGCGTGGCCTGGGTGTCCTCGCCCAGCCGGACCAGCCGCAGCAGGAGCAGCCGGGCTGCCGTACGGGCCGCGGGGTCCAGCCCCGACCAGGCGCGCTCGGCCGTCGCCGCGACCGCCCCCTGGATGCCGCCCGCCGCGCGATAGCCGGCCAGCGTCAGCCGCCCGGCCTTGCGGCGCTGCCAGGTGGCGAGCAGGGCGTGCGAGAGCAGCGGGAGCACGCCCGCGTCGTGGGCCCCGCGCGGGCCGTCGGCGCTGACCTCGCGGACGATCAGCTCGGCGAGTCCGGGTTCCAGCTCCAGCCCCACCGCCTTGGCCGGACCGGTCACCGCCTCGCGCAGCTCGGTACTGGTCAGCGGGCCGAGGACCATGTGCCGGTGCTGGAGGGCGTCGGCCAGTTCCGGGTAGCCGAGGCACTGCTCGTAGAAGTCGGCGCGGATGCCGAGGACGACGAGCACCGGGGCGCGCTCGCCCGAGCCGGCGGGCGCAGTGCAGGCGGCGTGCAGGAGCTGGATGAACGTACGCCGGTCCGTCTCGTCGGCGCAGAGGGTGAAGGCTTCCTCGAACTGGTCCACCACGACGACCGGGCGGCACTCGGCGGAGGCCTCGCGGCGGGCCCACTCGGACACGGCCTCGCGGGCCGCCTGTGCCACCCGTGGGGAGTCGGAGCCGGGAACCGCCGGATTCCGCGTGGCCTCCTGTTCGGCCCGGCGCGCGTCGGCGGCGACAGGGCCGAGATCGGGGATACGGCGCACCAGCTCACCGAGGGGGTCGGCACCGGGGACGAGGTGCAGGACGCAGTCGCCGGTGGATTCCTGCGGGGCCTGGGGTGTGGCGCTTGTGTGCGGTATGCCGGTGCCGCGTCCGTCGTGCAGCGCTCCGCCGCGTACGGCGGGGACCAGACCGGCGTTCAGCAGGGAGGACTTCCCCGCTCCCGAGGCGCCCACCAGCATCACCAGACCGCCCGTCCGCTCGGCCGCGCGGAGTTGGGTGATGAGCGCGCTCGTGCTCCGTTCCCGGCCGAAGAACCACCGGGCGTCCTCCTGCCGGTAGGGGGCGAGCCCTCGGTAGGGGCAGACGCCTCCGGTGACGGGCGGGGACTGGGCGGGAGGCGTCCGGTTCTCCTCGGCGGGCGGCGCGGGCCGGTCGCCCACCGGGTCGGCCAGCGCGCGCTCCCACAGCCGCTGCCAGTGTGCGAGGTCGTACAGGCCTGTGGACACCGGTGAGGGCTGCAGCCGCCGTGCCTCGGGGATCAGGATGTGCAGCACCGCCGCGAGGGCGGTGAACTGGGCCGGCACGTTCTTGGCCCGGCGCCAGTCGCTGATCCGCTGCGCGGACACCCGCACGGGCCGCCCGCGTTCGTCGACCCGCTGTAGTCGTACGACCGCCTCGGCGACGCTCTTGAGGGGAGGGTTTCCAGCCTCCTTGTACAGCAGCGCGAGGCGCTCGGCGAAAGCTGTGCGTGTCCCTGAGTCGGAACTCAAGGTCCCACCCCTTTACTTCCCCCCGTATCTGGACGTCCGGACCGGAAAACCCACCCTATACGCCTGACCTGCGGATAAGGACCGGTCCGGAGGCGGCGGTCTCCTCGCCGTGGGCAACAGATGGCAGGATCCGGACCCGGTAGCGACCTCGTCACACACCGTCCGAACAGGCCACGGCCTCGCGCTCGGACAGACAGGCCTCGGTGCCGAAGGATCTCGGCCAACTTCGATCGAAGGCAGGGAGCGACGACGAGACGGTCGCGAGCCCGTGAGCCCGTGAGCCTTGAGAACCGGCTCCATTTTTCGACCGCTGCCGAGCCGACGCGGCACCGGTCGACGCCTCTGCACCGTCCGGTACCGGTCCCCACGAGGGGAGGGACCGGTACCGGACGGGCAGGGGGTGGTGTGTGCGGGGCGGGCAGGGTGACGTTTCACGTGAAACATCGCTCAGGCGAAACACCGGGTGATGTCGGACAGGGGTGGCACGTCCCGGTCCGCTTCAGTCGGCCGTTGTGCTCACCTCGAGCCATCCGGCCGCGCGGGCCATGGCCACAGCGTGGCGTTCCGCCTCCTCGGCGGAGGCGTTGAGGGTCGCGTCCTGCCCCAGTGCGCCGCCCCCGGCCGCGAGAGCGGCGGCCTGGGATGCCGCCAGCGCCGCCCGCAGGGCCGCGGCGGAGGCCATGGAAGTCGTGCCGGATGCGCGGGAGTCCGGGGCTGCAGCCGCGCTGCAGTTGCCCCGTGCCGCGGCCACCTGGGCGGCCAGCGCCGCGGTGGCAGCGGCGTTCCGGGCGCAGCGGGCGTCCGCGGCGGGGTCGGGGGCCGACGCGGTGAGCGCGGCGAGTGACTCGGCCGACAGCCGCAGCGCGTTGGCGGCCCGGCCGACGGGGTCCCGTGGGACGACCTCCGCCGCGTCCTGGCCGACACCGGCGTACCGGCACGCGGCCACCGCACGGTCGTAGGCACTGTGCGCACGGGCCCTGTGGGGCATGCGAGGCGCCCCGGCCTCCTCCGTGATTGCTCCGGTCGCCGCTTCTTCCCGTTCGCTCATCCTCGGCCTCCCTCGTCCGGGACGACACCGCACTCTGGTCCTGGGGC
Source organism: Streptomyces sp. NPDC001153 (assembly GCF_053598315.1). NCBI lineage: Bacteria > Bacillati > Actinomycetota > Actinomycetes > Kitasatosporales > Streptomycetaceae > Streptomyces > Streptomyces sp. NPDC001153. The sequence goes on along the minus strand of NZ_JBSFJZ010000008.1, from coordinate 218,154 downwards.
GCGGGCAGGGTGCCACGTCGGCCGTGAAGAGGCCAGTGGAGCGGCTGCGATCCGGCCGCCACGGGCACCCCTGGATATCTGATGGTCTGTCAGATACCGTGCCCGTCGGCGGCTGTTCCCGAAGGTGAGCGTCCCGTTCCCGAAGGGGTGAGTGTCATGCACAAGCGTCCTCCGTGTCCGCGACCGCCCGGTGCTCCGCGCTGGGTCGCGATGTTCCACCAGCCCTCCCAGGACTCCTGGACGGTGGGCGCCGAGTCCCCCGACCGGGCTCCTGTGCTGTACGCGGTAGGAGACATGACCCAGACCGTGCGGGCGCGCGGCGAGGAGGTGACGGTTGCCCTGTGGGGGCCCAAGGACGGTGCCTGGCACCTCTTCGATGCCCCGGTCGGCAAGGCGTCCGCTCCCGCTCCGGCGACCTCGGGCGCGGGCCCCGCGCCCGGCGCCGGTGAGCCGGCCAAGCTCGCGGAACGCATGACGAACCGCCGGCACCAGGTGCTCATGGCCGGTCTGGGCAAGGCGGGCCTGTACGACCTGAGCCCCGAGGACGGCGAGGCGGTGCGGACGCTGGCCGACCTGCTCGACGAACCCACGGTCCGCCGGGTGGCCCACTGGCTCTCGGTCGCGGGCGGGGAGCGGTAGCGAGAACGGGCCCGGTTCGGCGCGCGGGCGTGGCGGGTGGGGGTCCAACCCGGCGAGCGATGGCGAGAACAGGGCTGGTTCAGTGAGCGGTTCGCCGGGCAGTGACGTTCAGGAAGCCACCGTCCAGGGCTGGAGGACGCATGAAGGTCTCCGTCGACCGCTCTCTGTGCTACGGCTCCGCCGAGTGCGCGCACCGGGCGCCGGGCGTGTTCGCGTTCGAGGACGGCTACGGCGTCGTACGGCCCGGCCGGGAGGGGGCCGCCGACGACCCGCAGGTCCAGGAAGCAGCCGAGAAGTGCCCCTCGCAGGCGATCGGGCTCAGGGAGTAGGGACAGGGAGCAGGGACCCAGGGAACCCGGGGGCCTGGCGAAGCTCACGCGCAGGTCCTCCGGCAGGAAGTGCCGGCAAGTGCGCGGACAGCGCGAGACCCCCGGCTGAACCCGGCCGGGGGTCTTTTCGTGTCGACTGGTGCGTACGCAAGTCGCCGTGCGGTCGAGACGTTGCGGTACTGCGTGGGCGGGAGGTCAGCAGTCGAGCTGAGCGGCCGAGGGCCCTTCGGGGGTGGTCGTGGTCTCCGCCTGGGTGTCGGTGAGGGGACGGTGCCGGCAGCTGGGGGACTTTCCGTGGGCCTCGGCCCGGATGCGCTGCTTCATCGTGGGGGGCAGGGCGCCGGCATGGGACCAGGTCCAGTGGCGTGGTGCCGGGATCGTCGGGATGGTCCTGTGCGCGGTGCCGGTGCTGGGGTTCTCGGGCCGGGGTGCGGCCGCCGCGGTCGTGGCGGTCGTGGTGGTGACGAGTCCGAGCGCCGTGCACAGCGCGAGAAAGGCGGTGACGATAGCGGTCCACAGCTTCATGACCTTGTTCTGGGTCATGGCCCCTCACTTTCGGGTTGGGCGATTTGCGTACTTTGCTCATGATGTGTATGTGGGCCGCGAAGTGGTGGACCGACGCCCGTGGCGCGTCGATGTTCCGATGAACACCACTCGGATGGCCGTAAGAGGGTGGGAAAACCTCAAAACCTGGTGAGAGTGAGCGAAGGGGGAGCAAAGTAACCGTCCGTGGAGGTGCGATCACCCTCCGATCGGAATGGCGCCGGACCTGGCTCATTGCGCTGCCGGAGGCGGGAGTTGGGGCCCGGCGCAGGTCACCGATCGATATCGGTCGGTGTGTATAGTCGGGCGCCAGAGGTCCCCTACGTCAAGGAAAGACGAGGTCGCGCGGTGAAGAAGCTGCTCCTGGTCGCACTGGCCGCCATCGGCGGGCTCCTCGTGTACCGCCAGATCCAGGCGGATCGCGCCGAGCAGGACCTGTGGACGGAGGCGACTGACTCCGTGCCCACGGGTTCGTGAGTGCCGATACCAGAATCTGAATCAGGCCCCGACCGCCCTTCGCGGTCGGGGCTTTGTGCTGCCCGCGCCCCCGCCTGTTGTGTTGCGGGGGCGCGCGGGGTGCTGTAGCTGCCGGACACGCGCCAACGGGCGTTGCCGGGCGTTTCGGACGGCCGTCCGCGTTGCCCGGATGGCGCAGGGGCGTACGGGGCAGGATGGAGCGCGGTCCGGTACGACTCGAGGAGGGCGGCACGTGTACGACTGGGGAGGGCGGCACGTGCGGGAGCGGGGGCGGCCTACGGCGTGGTGGCGGCGGTACGGCCGCCGGGTGATCTCCGGCGCCCTGCGGACGGCCCTGCTGCCGGGGCTGTGCGCGCTGCTGGTCCTGCCGGGCGGCACGGCACCGGCGTACGGGAGCGCGACCGCCGCCGGGAGCGGGCCGCCGGAGTCGTACGCCTTCGCGCCCGGCGCCCGCACCGTCGTGGGCGCGACGGGCACCGCGTCGGCACCACAGCTGGACCCGGGCGGCAGCTACCGCAGCTCCGTGCCGAGGAACGGCACGCTCTACTACCGGCTCCAGCTCGGGGCAACCGACACGGCCTACGTCCCCGTCACCGCCGTACCCCCGGCCGACGCCACCGTCTCCGCCACCGACGGCATCAGCGTGTCGGTCCAGGACGCCACCGGCACGCCCTGTTCCTTCGCCAACGCCCGCTTCGGCGCCGGGCTCAGCCCGCGTCCGGTCACCGCCCTGGGGCAGCGGGAGGCCGGCAAGGCGGTGTGCCAGGGCAGGGGGACGTACTACGTGGTCGTCCGACGCGTCGACGCCCAGGGCCCCGGTACGGCCACCCCCACCCAGCGCTGGGACCTGGAGATCGCGCCCGTCACGGAACCGCGTACGGCGCGGACCGGGGCCACCACGGCGCCGCAGGCCTGGGACTCCGCCACGCCCGAGCCGCTCGCCGCAGAACCCCGGGACCGCTCCGGCGGCGCCGGATTCGCCTCCGCGAGCCCGCTGGGCCAGGGGGTCTGGCGGACGTCCCTCGTGCCCGGCGAGACCCGGTTCTACAAGGTGCCGGTGGACTGGGGCCGACAGCTCCACGCCTCCGCCGAACTGGGCAGCGCCACCGGGCACGGCTATGTCGGCGGCGCCCTGGACCTCTCCCTCTACAACCCCGTCCGCGGCTACGTCGAGGACGCCGCCCTCGGCTACACCGGCACGCAGAGGCCCGCCGTACTCGCTCCGCTCCCGCCGGTGGAGTACGCCAACCGCTACTCCGTCCCCGCCGGGGTGACCTCCGTCCGCTTCGCCGGCGACTACTACCTGGTGCTGCACCTCAGCGAGCAGATGACCGGCACGTTCGGGCGGGGGCCCTTCGGGGTGACCCTGCGGGTGCGGCTGGCCGGGCGGGCGCACGCCGGGCCGGAGTACGCCGGGCGGCCCGTGCCGGGGGAGGTGTTCACGGTCACGGAGCAGGACCGGGAGGCGGCGCTCACCGGGAGCACCGGGGGCGGGGACGCCCCCGTGATGAGGCTGGTCGCGACCGGCGGAATCGGCCTGGGTACGGCGCTGCTGCTCGTGCTCGCCGGGTGGACGGCGACGGCGCGGCGGGCTCAGCGGACTTCGCGGGCTCAGACGCGGGTCAACGCCCAGAAACCCACGGCGTAGCAGGCCAGCGCCAGCAACACCATCGGGATCGCGACCTTGGCCGGCGGCCCGGGCCGCCGGTTCCGCCTGGCCCGGCGCCCTCTCCGCCCGTGGACGGGCACGTCTGCGATCGGCTGGGCCGGTGACGGCACCTGCGCGTTCTGAGCGGTGTACGCAGCAGTGGAGGCATCGACGCGATGGCCCGCCGGCGCGCCGGGGGACGGCGCGGTGCTCCAGGGGGCGTGCGCAGCTCCGGGAGCCTGGTGAGCATGGGGGCTGTGGACCTGGGGGCCGATGTACGGCTCGTGGAGGGGGAGTTGAGGGGTGTGAGAAGGGTGGGAGGGAGGCTGGAGCTGTTGGATGTCGGAGGCCGGGGGTTCCTGGACGGAGGCCGGGGGATCCAGGGGCGGCGGCAGACGGAAACTGCCGGTGTCCGAGAGTGAGCCGGTGCCCGCGTCGGTCCCCGAATCCGTACCGCCACTGTCACCCACATCGGCGACGGCGCCCGTGGCCGGGCTCGTATCCGCGTCCCCGGCCAGTTCCGCGGCGACTCCGGAGGCCCTCTTGAGGGGGCCGTCGGGGCCGAACCCGGGCGGAAGCGAGCCGAGTTGGTCGAAGATCTCGATCAGCTCGTCGTCGGGTTCGGGCTCCGGCAGGAGTTCCGCCGCGGAGGCGAGTGCCTTGCGCGCACCCGTGGCGGTACGGAAACGCGCGGCCGGGTCGGGCTGGAGCAGGCCGGCCACGACCTGCCAGAGCGGTTCCGGGATGCCCTTGGGCGGGCCGGGCGTCCCGTTCTCCACGAAGTACTGCACGAGCGCCTTGACGTCAGGCTTGGCGCCCTCGAGCAGATAGAGGGCGACCAGGCCCACGGCGAACAGGTCGGCGGGAAAGTCGGGTTCGGCGCCGAGCATCTGCTCGGGGGCGAGGTAACCGGGCGTGCCCACCACGAGGTTGGTCTCCGTCAGACGGGGCTCACCCAGCCGCATCGCGATGCCGAAGTCGGACAGCCGCAGCCGCGGCCGGCCGGTCCCGGTCGCCTCGAGAAGGATGTTGGCGGGCTTGATGTCCCGGTGGATGACGCCCTCGGCGTGCACGGCGGCGAGACCGGACAGGAGCTGGTCGAGCAGGGTGCACACGAACGCCGGCGGCAGCGGGCCGTAGTCGCCGACGAGGTGGACCAGGGAACCGCCGGTGACCAGGTCCATGGTGAAGAGCACCTTGTCGTCGTCGGCGGCCCAGCTGGCCGGGGCGAGGACATGGGGGTGGTCGATCCGCAGGGCCTGCTCCCGCACGAAACGCAGCAGCGAGTGGGCGTCACGCTGCTGGAGCACCTTGGCGGCCACATAGCGCCGTCGGCGGTGGTCCCAGGCACGCCACACGGCGCCCACGCCCCCGCGTCCGATCGGGTCGGCCAGCTCGTACCGGCCGGCGAACACCTCACCCATGGCGGTTCATCGCTCCTCCCCCGGGACCCGCGCGGATCCCCCTGCCCCTTGTTTCCCCGGTTCCCCCCGCTTCCCTCCGGTTCCCTCCCGGTCTCCCCGTGATGCCTCCTGGTCTCCCCGTGATGAGCGATACGACCCCGCACCACGTTCGAGGACCGGTCCATCCCCATGGACCGGCACCGACATCCCGCGCCCAGGCGCCCCCCTCACCGGACTCGGGCCCGGCCATGGCCCGGCCCACGGACCCCCTCCGTGGACCGGACCCGGCCGTGGAACCTAGTTCTGGTGGGACTGGTAGTGCGCGACGGCGTCGGAGGTACGGCCGGCGCCGTAGACGCGGAGGAACTCCGCCAGCTCGGGATGGCTCGGCGCGAGGCTGTCCGCGGCGTCGATGATGTCGCCCGCGGCGGCCACCGAGCGCAGCAGCGACTGGATCTCGCGGACCACCCGCTTGACCGTCGGCGCCCCCGAACCGCTCGTGGTCTGGGTGGTGTTGTTGAGCACGGAGCCCCCCTGAGACTTCTTGATCTCGTCCATGCGCTCGGTCGCCTCGGCGGCGCTCACACTGCCGTCCGCGACCTGCGCCGCCAGCTCCTGCAGCAGCTGCACCCGCTGGACGACGGCAGGATTGCCGATCTTCGCGCGCTGCCCGCTCATCAGCTGCGAGAGCATCGGAGCGGACAGCCCCAGGACCGCCGCGAGACGGGCCTGGTTGAGCCCGAGATCGTCGATGAGCTTACGGAAGAGCGCCCCCAACGGCTCCCCGTACCAGTTCCGCTGCAGCTCCCGCGCTCTGGCGGTGGCTTCCTGCTGTGCGGCGTCCATTGCGTCTCCCCATCGCTTCCCCTAAAAACCGCGCGGTTCGCTGTAGCGAACCACGTCGAGCATCTTACGGAGCGTGGTCATTCGCGGGGACCCCCAATCTTTTTGCGGGATACCGGGGGTGACCCGGTACTCTGGTCTGCGGCGCCCACCGGAACGTGGTTCCTCCGGCCGGGCCGCTGCTTCCCGGGGCCTTAGCTCAGTTGGTAGAGCGCCGTCTTTGCATGGCGGATGTCAGGGGTTCGACTCCCCTAGGCTCCACCCCGAAATGCCTCCCGACCTGCAAGAACGCAAGGTCGGGAGGCATTCTTCATGCGCAGGCCGCTGCTCGTACCCACAGTGGTGGGGCGGTGACAGGGAGAGCAGGGCCGCTGCTCGACGAGTGAGGGCTCGGGTCGGCGATCGCGTGGGACACCGGCTCGGCCGGACACCGGCCGGACCGGTGTGGAGTGGGCCTTCCCCGGACGCTCGTGGACGGCCCGGCTGTCGGCGAGGTGAGGAGCGACTCCGGCGCCTCCTGTCAGGTCACCGGGGACACCGAGGACGAAGAGGACGAAGAGGACGAAGAGGACGAAGTCCGGTTGTTCTCTGTGCTGTTGGGCCTCCCCGACGGGCGGGTCGGGTGGTTTCACGTGAAACGGGCCGTGGGTCAGCGAGCGTTCAACCCGGCTGACCCACGGCCCGTTTGACGTCCGACGGCAGGTGCTCGTGTCTGGCTGCTGTCCTCCGGCCGGACTACTGCTCGTCGTCCTCGTCCGCGGCGTCCTCCTCGGCCTGCTTCGCCTGGACCTCGGGGTCCAGAGCCGAGGCGCCGCTGCCGTCCACCGAGCTGATCCGGCCGCCCGACTCCGGCACCTCCGTCGCGGCCGGCGGTTCGACCAGCCAGTCGGGGTTGGCCTGCTTGTCCCACCACTTCCAGGCCGCGAAGGCACCACCGGCCAGCACGGTCAGCAGCGCCAGCGCCTTCAGGGTGCGGCCGGCCCTGCACCGGCGCTCGTTCCTGCGGGCCAGTTTCTGGATCTCCTCCGCCGAGACCTGACCACGCAGTGCGGCCAGGGCGGCCGCGCCACGCGCGGCGGCCTCCTCGCGGACCGGAGCGGTCGCGGCCACGGCCTGCTCAATCCTCGGACGCGAGTACTCGGCGGCCTGACGCGAGTACTCGGCAGCCTGCCGGGCAGCCTTACGGGCGCGGACGGCGGCCTCCTGCGCCGCCAGGTCCACCCTGGGCGGCACATGTGCACGAGCCTGCTCCAGACGCGGGGCGAGCCGGGCGTCGTACTGCACGCGGGCCTGCTCGGCGGCCTGCGACACCACGGGCGCCAGCCGTACGCGTGCCTCCTGCGCGTAGAGCGCGGCACGCTCCTTGGCCGTGTCGGCGTAGGGCGCCACCACTTCCGCGGCGTGCAGCACGCTGTCCTTCGCCGAGCCGGTCGCGGAGCGCACGCTGTCGATGCGGGTCACGGGTTCCTCCTCCTCGGTGGCGTACGGTATTTCGACTTTCCACCCTTTTACGGATCATGCCTGCCAACGGTCTGCACGGCATGCGAGGGCGGGCATATGGGTGCCTATTGCTTCCTTCGGCGCGATTCCGGGTGATCCCGGGCAACTCGATCCTGTCGTCGACACTGCCACGAATCGCCGCCGAGCGCTGCCTTCCGGGCGGAACTCATGCCTGCCGGGCGACGTACGGGCCCGGCCGTGCGAGGATCGGGGAGTCACAGAAAGACAACGGAAGGCAGATCGTGGCTGAGCAGCTTTACGCCACCCTGAAGACCAACCACGGCGACATCGTGGTCCAGCTTTTCCCGAACCATGCGCCGGAAACGGTCAGGAACTTCGTCGAGCTGGCACAGGGCCAGCGCGAGTGGACCCACCCCGGCACGGGTGAGAAGAGCAAGAAGCCGCTCTACAACGGCACGATCTTCCACCGTGTCATCAGCGGCTTCATGATCCAGGGCGGCGACCCGCTGGGCAGCGGCATCGGCGGCCCCGGCTACAAGTTCGGGGACGAGTTCCACCCGGACCTGTCCTTCAACAAGCCGTACCTGCTGGCCATGGCCAACGCCGGCCCCGGCACCAACGGCTCGCAGTTCTTCATCACCGTCGCCCCGACGACGTGGCTGAACCGCAAGCACACCATCTTCGGCGAGGTCACCGACCCGGCCAGCCAGAAGGTCGTCGACGCCATCGTCGGCGTGCCCACCGGCCGCAACGACCGCCCGGTGAACGACGTCGTGATCAACGAGGTCGTCGTCGAGAAGCGCGAGGGCTGAGCCCACCGCTCCCCGGGCACCCCGCAGGGAGACGCCGCCACGTCCCACCGGGACACGCCCGAACATCCCCCAGGGAACCAAACGCCCCGCTCGTCCGTACCAAGGATGAGCGGGGCGGGGCCTTGCCGGGGGGCAGTCCCACGACGAACAAGGGGAACCGATGGACCACGCCGAAGGCAGCGCGCAGAACGCCGCTCACCGCGTGCCCGTGTGCTACCGACACCCGGACCGCGAGACCGGTGTGCGCTGCACCCGCTGCGAGCGCCCCATCTGCCCCGAGTGCATGGTCAGCGCCTCGGTCGGCTTCCAGTGCCCCGAATGCGTGCGCGGCGGCAGCGGCACCGGCCACGCACCCACGGCGTCCCGGCCCCGCACGGTCGCCGGCGGCACGGTCACGGCCGACCCACGGCTGCTCACCAAGGTGCTGATCGGCATCAACCTCGTCGTGTTCCTGGCACAGATCGCCGCCGGTGACCGCTTCACCAACCGGTTCGAGCTGATCGGACAGGCCTACACCCCTCTGCTTCCCGGGGTGCAGGGCATCGCCCAGGGCCAGTACTACCGCATGCTGACCGCGATGTTCCTGCACGGCGGCTACGCGCACATCCTCTTCAACATGCTCAGCCTGTGGTGGATCGGCGGCCCCCTGGAGGCAGCCCTCGGCCGCGCCCGCTATCTCACCCTCTACTTCGTCTCGGGCCTCGCCGGCAGCGCCCTCACCTATCTGCTGGCCGCACCCAACCAGCCCTCCCTCGGCGCCTCCGGAGCGATCTTCGGTCTCTTCGGCGCGACCGGCGTACTGATGCGCCGGCTCAACTACGACATGCGCCCGCTCATCGCCCTGCTGGTGATCAACCTCATCATCACCTTCACCTGGGCGAACATCGCCTGGCAGGCCCACATCGGCGGCCTGGTCGCCGGTGTCGTCACCGGGTACGCCATGGTCCACGCCCCGCGCCGGCGGCGGACGCTGGTCCAGTACGGCACCTGTGCGGTCGTACTCGCCGTCGTGGTGGTGCTCACGCTGGTCAGGACCACTCAGCTCACCTGATACCGAACCGTTGTCCACAGGGTGTGCCGGATCTTGTGCACCCTGTGCGGGCACAGCTGTGCCCCCTGTCGCTCGGATGTGTTTCCGCAGGTCAGACAGGGGGCCAACAGGTGTACGAGGGGCGGTGGGCCAGTCATACCGGCGTCAACGCCCGATGGGTTATCCACAGATCGTCGTTCTTTTCCCCATGTGGAAAACGCCTGTGGATAACTCAGTGGATAGCCCTGGGCAGAGCTACTTCCACTGCGTGGAGACGCCGAAGCCGGCGGCGATGAAGCCGAAGCCGACCACGATGTTCCAGTTGTCCAGCGCGTTGATGGGCAGCGAGCCGTCGGTCACATAGAAGACGACGATCCAGGCCAGGCCGATGATGAACATGGCCAGCATGACAGGCGCGACCCAGCCGCGGCTGTTCAGCTTGATCGCCTGTGCCTGCTTCGCCGGCGGCGGCGTGTAGTCGGCCTTCTTGCGGATACGTGACTTCGGCACGAGGGTCTCTCCTGTCGATGCGCTGCGTGGCCGCGCAGGTAACCGGTTCGGGGCTCGGGGCAGCGTACAAGGTGTCAAGACGACGACTCTGTGTGCTCCCCCGGGCGTCCGTTAGCGTAGTGCTTCCGTGGCGCCGAAGGAGATAAGGGTACGTTGAGCAATTCTGCCGACTCCACCGGGACGCAATCAACGGGCTCCGGCCCTGGCCGCCGGCGTTTCCGCCCGGTGCGGATGCTCACGGCGGCCGTCTTCGCCCTCGCGGGACTGATCTTCTTCACCAGCTTCAACACGGCCAAGGGCACCGACATCCGTCAGGACGGCTCTCTGCTGAAGCTGTCCGACCTGATCCAGCAGCGCAGCCGCAAGAACAAGGAGCTGGACGAGTCCAACGCGGCCCTGCGCGGGAGCGTGGAGTCCCTCGCCGAGAGCGACGACGGCAGCAGCAAGGCGCAGGACCGCAGGCTCAGCGGGCTGGAGAGGAGTGCCGGCACCCAGAAGCTCACCGGCCACGCCATCACCGTCACCCTCAACGACGCGCCGCCCAACGCCACCGCCAAGCTCCCCGGCTATCCCGAGCCGCAGCCCGACTATCTGGTCATCCACCAGCAGGATCTGCAGGCCGTGGTGAACGCGCTGTGGCAGGGCGGCGCCCAGGGCATCCAGGTCATGGACCAGCGGCTGATCTCCACCAGCGCGGTGCGCTGCGTCGGCAACACCCTGATCCTCCAGGGCCGGGTGTACTCACCGCCGTACAAGATCACGGCGGTCGGTGATCCGGACAGGTTGCAGCAGGCGCTCGCGGCGAGCAAGGCGATCCAGACCTACATGGTGTACGTCAACGTCTACGGGCTCGGCTGGAAAGTCACCGACGACGGGACGGTGACTCTTCCCGGCTACTCGGGCACAGTGGATCTGCACTACGCCAAGCCCGTGCAGTAGCCAGCCATCCGTCCCGGAGGCGCCGGTGCGCGTGATCGTCCGGACCGTCAGCGAGCTGTGCATCACCGTCGGCACCCTGATCGTGCTCTTCGTGGCCTACGTGCTGTTCTGGACGGGCGTGCGGGCCGACGGTGCCATGAACGACCAGATCGACCAGCTGCACCGGCAGTGGTCGAAGGGCAGTGTGCGGCCGGTGGCCGCCGCCCCGGGCGGTCAGACGGTCACCGTGACGAGACCGCAGCCCTACCACTACGGCAAGGCTTTCGCGATCATGTACATCCCGCGGCTCGGTTTCACGTGGAACAAGCCGGTCCTGGAGGGCACCGGCCGGGACGTACTGGCGAAGGGGCTCGCCCACTACGCGGGCACCGCGCAGCTCGGCCAGGAGGGGAACTTCGCGGTGGCCGGTCACCGGCGCACGTACGGCGACCCGTTCAAGGACTTCCCCGAACTGCGCCCGGGTGACGCCGTAGTCCTCACGGACGGGACGACCTGGTTCACGTATCGGATCGACAAAGGGCCCTACAAAACCGTGCCGACGGACGTTGAGGTCATCGACCCTGTGCCACGTAAGTCCGGGTACATGCGTCCGGGCCGGTATCTGACGCTGACCACGTGCGATCCGGAATGGGGGCACAGTCACCGGCTGATCGTCTGGGCGCACCTGGATTCCACACAGTCCGTGGAGGCAGGCGAACCGGAGGCTCTGCGCCGTTAGTCTGGTGGCGTACGGCGTGAGTCAGGTGCCGTGGGGATACGGAAGGAACGGCATGTACGGCTGGATCTGGCGGCATCTGCCGGGGAACGCGTGGGTGAAGGCGCTGATCTCACTCCTGCTGATCCTGGCCGCGGTCTACGTCCTGTTCCAGTACGTCTTCCCGTGGGCCGAACCGCTGATGCCCTTCAACGATGTGACGGTGAACAACCAGTGAGTGCGCGGATTCTCGTCGTCGACAACTACGACAGCTTCGTCTTCAACCTGGTCCAGTACCTGTACCAGCTGGGTGCCGAGTGCGAGGTCCTGCGCAACGACGAGGTGTCGACCGCGCATGCCCAGGACGGCTTCGACGGGGTGCTGCTGTCGCCCGGACCGGGGACGCCGGAGGAGGCCGGGGTGTGCGTGGACATGGTCCGCCACTGCGCGGCCACCGGGGTACCGGTCTTCGGGGTGTGCCTCGGCATGCAGTCGATGCAGGTGGCGTACGGCGGTGTCGTGGACCGGGCGCCGGAGCTGCTGCACGGCAAGACCTCGCTGGTGGAGCACGAGGGCAAGGGCGTCTTCGCGGGCCTGCCCTCGCCCTTCACGGCGACCCGCTACCACTCCCTGGCCGCCGAGCCGGCGACGGTCCCGGCCGAGCTGGAGGTGACCGCCCGCACCCACGACGGCATCATCATGGGCCTGCGGCACCGTGAACTCCCGGTCGAGGGCGTGCAGTTCCACCCCGAGTCGGTGCTGACCGAGCACGGACACCGGATGCTGGCCAACTGGCTGGTGGAGTGCGGCGACCAGGGTGCCGTGGCGAGGTCGACGGGGCTGGCCCCGGTGGTGGGCAGGGCCACGGCGTGACCGCGCTGCGCCCGGAGCGCGAGACCGGTGCCTCGTACGGGGATCAGTCGTACGAGGCTTCCGGTGCGCTTGGGGACTGGGACGCGGGCGCGTACCAGGAGCCGTACGGGGAGCCGTACGAGCGGGCATACGAGCAGGCGCACGAGCGGGCGCCGAACGAGCAGCCGTACCGGCCCGTTCCGGACGACGAGACGATGGCGCTGCGGGTCCCCGATGCGCTGACGGGCTCGGAGAGCGGGCCCCTGGGCGCCTCTGCGGCCCCTTCCGCCTCTTCCGCCACCGGACCCGCGGTCGGTGGCCGTGCGGCCCGCAGAAAGGCCGCCAAGCGCCGTGGCGGGCGCCATGGCGGCGGCCGGGAGACGGCACCCGCGGAGACGGGCGCGACGGCGGAGTCCGGCCGGCCGCTGTCCCGGGTGGAGGCGCGGCGGCAGGCGCGGCTGCGCAAGCCGAGCCCGGGCGTCGTCGCGAGCCGCGCGATCGGGGAGGTGTTCATCACCACCGGCGTGCTGATGCTGCTGTTCGTCACCTATCAGCTGTGGTGGACCAACGTCCGCGCCCATGCGCAGGCGGGCAGTGAGACGCACCAGCTCCAGGACGACTGGGCGAGCGGCAAGCGCAACCCGGGGGTCTTCGCGCCGGGTCAGGGCTTCGCCATCCTGCACATCCCCAAGCTCGACGTGGTCGCGCCGATCGCGGAGGGCGTCAGCACCGAGAAGGTGCTCAACAAGGGCATGGTCGGGCACTACGGCGAGCCCCCGCTGAAGACGGCGATGCCCGATGCCAGGACCGGCAACTTCGGCCTGGCCGCCCACCGCAACACGCACGGCGAACCGTTCCGGTACATCAACAGGCTCAGGCCCGGTGACGCGGTCGTGGTCGAGACGCAGGACACGTACTTCGTGTACAAGGTGACCTCGACGCTGCCGGTGACCTCGCCGTCCAACACCAGCGTGCTGGACCCCGTCCCGAGGGGCTCGGGCTTCACCGAACCCGGCCGCTACATCACCCTCACCACCTGCACGCCGGAGTTCACCAGCAAGTACCGGCTGGTCGTCTGGGGCAAGATGGTCGAGGAACGCCCGCGCAGCAAGGGCAAGCCGGACGCGCTCATCGAGTAGGGCATCAGCAGGGCTGAAGCGAGCAGGGCTGAAGCGAGCAGGCTGAAGCGAGTAGGGGCAGAGGAACTGTGGCAGCGACCGCCGACGACACCGAAGAACACACGGACGCGTCCGACGCGCATCCCGCCCCGCGCGGCCGGCGCCCCGGCCGTATCGCGACGGCGGTCAGCGTCCTCGGTGAAATCCTCATCACCGCAGGCCTGTTGCTCGCCCTCTTTGTCGTCTACTCCCTGTGGTGGACGAACGTGATAGCGGACCGCAAGGCCGACAAAGAGGCCGAAAAGGTGCGCCAGCACTGGGCGCATGCCACGGACTCCGGTCCGGGCGCGCTGGACACCAAGGACGGCATCGGCTTCCTACACGTGCCCGCGATGCACAACGGGGTGGTCCTGGTCGAGAAGGGCACGGGCACGGACGTCCTGAACGACGGCGTGGCCGGCTACTACACGGACCCGGTCGAGGCCACGCTCCCCACGAGCGGCAAGGACGGCAACTTCACCCTCGCCGCGCACCGGGACGGGCACGGCGCGAAGTTCCACAACATCGACAAGGTGAAGACGGGCGACCCGATCGTCTTCGAGACGCGGGACGACTGGTACGTCTACAAGGTGTACTCGATCCTCCCGGAGACCTCGAAGTACAACGTCAAGGTCATCGACCAGGTCCCGAAGGAGTCCGGCAAGAAGAAGCCGGGCCACTACATCACCCTGACGACCTGCACGCCCGTGTACACCTCGGAGTACCGCTACGTGGTCTGGGGCGAACTGGTCCGCGTGGAGAAGGTGGACAGCAAGCGGACTCTGCCGGAGGAACTGCGGAGCTGACAGCCGGCTCCGCCCACGTCTTCAGACCACAGGGCCCTTGGCACCGTCGCGCGGTGCCAAGGGCCCTGTGGTCTGAGGCGGATGCGTCCTGCGTGCGCTAGCCCGTTATGCCGCCGAAGATGTTGCCCCCGTTGTTGCCTCCGCCATTGCCGCCGATGTCCACGGTGGTCAGGACGATCGGGGTGCTGGCCGGGTCCGCCTGGGTTCCCGCCGGCGGGTTCTGCTGGATGACCCGTGCCTTGTCGTCGTTGGGTCCGCTGACCTGGATCTGTGTGTAGCCGTTCTGCTGAAGGATCTGCTCGGCCTGCTTCAGGGTCTGGCCCGTGACGTTCGGCACCTGCCCCTGCGTCTGGCCGCCCTGGAACTTGCCGACGTTGATCACGATGCTCGCGTTCTTGTCGAGCTGCTGGCCCGCCGCCGGGTTGGTCGAGAGGACCTTGCCGTCGTCGCCCTGGTTGGGGGTGACCTGGTCGGAGCAGGTGGGCACGAGGCCCATCCCCGTCAGCTCGGCCTTCGCCTCGTCACAGGACTTGCCGATGACGTCACTGGGAATGGTGACCTTGTCCGCGGGCTTGGCGACCGTGAGGGTGATCGTGGAGCCCTTCTGCTTCTGGGTGCCACCCTGCGGGTCCTGCTTGATGACCACGCCGGGCGTCCGGTCCGACACCTCGGTCTGCTGCTCGACCTGGAAGCCCTTCGCCTTGAGCTGGGCCTCGGCCTGGTCGTACGGCAGGCTCGTGACATCCGGCACGTCGACCTTCGGCGCCCCCGTCGACACCACCAGGGTGATGGTGTCGCCCTTCTTGACGTCCGCACCCGCCTTGGGGTCCTGGGAGCAGACGTTGCCCTTCGGCTGGTTGTCGCACGGCTTGCGGACGGGGGGCGCCAGTTTCAGGTCCGAGTTGGCGGCCATCTTCTGGGCGGTGGAGTAGCTGTTGTCGACGAAGTTCGGGGCCGGGAAGGTCTGGTTCGTGTTCTTGCCGTCGGCCACCCACTTCCCGATCAGGATCGCGCCGATCAGGACCAGGACGCCCGCGACCACCAGCAGGATCGTGGAGGTGTTGGACTTCTTCTGCGGCTGGCGGCGGCGGCCGGAGGGTTCGTCGTAGCCATAGCCGCCGTCGTCCGGGTTCATCGGCGGGAGCATGGACGTCGCTCCCGCGCCGGTGTCCGGGCGCAGGGCCGTCGTGGGCTGGTCGTCGGGATAGCCGCCGTAGCCCACCGCGCCCATCGCGGCCGTCGCCGCGACCGGCTGGCCGTCCAGGCAGGCCTCGATGTCGGCGCGCATCTCGTCGGCCGACTGGTAGCGGTAGTCCGGGTCCTTGACCAGCGCCTTCAGGACGATCGCGTCCATCTCGGGCGTGATCTCGGGGTCGAAGACCGACGGGGGCTGGGGTTCCTCGCGGACGTGCTGGTACGCCACGGCCACCGGGGAGTCGCCGACGAAGGGCGGGCGGACCGTCAGCAGCTCGTAGAGCAGGCAACCCGTCGAGTACAGGTCCGACCGCGCGTCGACCTGTTCGCCCTTCGCCTGTTCCGGCGAGAGGTACTGGGCCGTACCGATCACCGCCGCCGTCTGGGTCATGGTCATGCCGGCGTCGCCCATGGCGCGGGCGATGCCGAAGTCCATCACCTTGACCTGGCCGTTGCGGGTCAGCATGACGTTGGCCGGCTTGATGTCGCGGTGGACGATGCCGTTGCGGTGGGCGTACTCCAGGCCCTGGAGGATGCCGATGGTCATCTCCATCGCCCGCTCGGGCAGGAGCTTGCGCCCGGAGTGAAGAAGCTCACGCAGTGTGGAGCCGTCGACGTACTCCATGACGATGTACGGGATCGAGACCCCGTCGATGTAGTCCTCGCCCGTGTCGTAGACCGCAACGATCGCGGGATGGTTGAGCGAGGCGGCCGACTGGGCCTCCCGGCGGAACCGGGCCTGGAAGGAAGGGTCGCGTGCCAGGTCGGCGCGCAGGGTCTTCACTGCCACGGTGCGGCCCAGGCGGGTGTCATGCGCGAGGTAGACCTCGGCCATGCCACCACGGCCGAGCACCTGGCCCAGCTCGTACCGGCCGCCGAGGCGACGCGGCTCTTCCATAGCTACCTACCAGCCCTCTCCGTCGGTCTCGGCCGCGCACCCACGTGCACGGCCGGAGGCTGCCGTCCGGGCCTACCGTACCCGGCTCGCTTTGTGTGACCTGGCCAAGCCCGTAACCCGATACAGGACCGGTATCGCAACGTGCGGCGATGTGAAGGGGGTGTGATGGGGGTCACTTCCGTCACTTCTTGGACTGGATGACCGCCTCCATGACGTTCTTGGCGATCGGCGCGGCCAGGCCGCCACCGGAGATGTCGTCGCGGTTGGCGCTCTCGTCCTCGATGACCACGGCCACGGCGACCGGCGCGCTGCCGTCGGGCAGCTTGGCGTAGGAGACGAACCACGCGTACGGGTTGGCGCTGTTCGCCACACCGTGCTGCGCGGTACCGGTCTTGCCGCCCACGGTGACGTTCGGGATCTGCGCCTTCGTACCGGTGCCCTGCTTGACGACGGTCTCCATCATGGACTGCAGGATCTGTGCGTTGGCCGGCGACAGCGGCCGGCTCATCTCCTGCGGCTGGGTCTTCTCCACCGGGTCGAGGTTGGAGGACTGCAGCTCGTCCACCATGTACGGCTTCATCAGCTTGCCGTCATTGGCGACCGCCGAGGCGACCATGGCCATCTGCAGCGGGGTCGCGGCGGTGTCGAACTGACCGATCGAGCTGAGCGCCGTCTGCGGGCTGTCCATCTCCTTGGGGAAGACGGACGCGGTCGACCGCACCGGGACGAACTGCTCGGAGTTGAAGCCGAACTTCTCGGCCTCGGCCAGCATCTTGTCCTTGCCGAGCTGGGCCCCGATGTGACCGAAGACCGTGTTGCAGGAGATGCGCAGCGCCTCCCGGAGGGACACGTTCTTGCACTGGATGCTGCCCTCGTTCTTCAGCTCGCGCGTGGTGTTCGGCAGCGTGTAGGGCTGCGGGGAGTCGGTGGCCTGGTCCGCCGAGTTGTACAGCCCGTTCTCCAGCGCCGCCGACGCGGTGACCAGCTTGAACGTGGAGCCCGGAGGATAGGTCTCGCGCAGCGCACGGTTCAGCATCGGGTCGGAGGGGTCGTTCTGCTTCTGGAGCTTGTTCCAGTTCGCGGAGTCCGTGCCGGTGGAGTTCCCCGCGAAGGACGACGGGTCGTACGACGGGTAGGAGGCCAGCGCGAGGATCTTGCCGGTGGACGGCTCCAGGGCGACCACCGCGCCCTTGCCGCCCTGTGCCTTCAGCCCGTTGAACGCCGCCTTCTGCGCGGCCGCGTTGAGCGTGGTGACGACGTTGCCGCCCTGCCTCGGCTTTCCCGTGATCATGTCGAGGGTGTTGCGGAAGAAGAGCCGGTCGTCGTTGCCGGTGAGGATGCCGTCGTCGATGTTCTCCAGCTGGCTGGCGCCGAAGGCCTGCGAGGAGTAGCCGGTCACCGGGGCCCACATGGCCCCGTCCTTGTAGGTGCGCTTGTACTTGAAGTCGCCGTTCTTGGACACGACGGACCCGGTTATCGGGCTGCCGTCGACGATGATGTCGCCGCGCGGGTGCGCGTACCGCTCGATGGAGACCCGGCGGTTGTCCTTCTCGGTCGCCAGCTGGTCGGCCTTGAGGTACTGGAGGTAGTTGTCGCGGATCAGCAGGGCCAGGACGAGGAGGCCGCAGAAGATCGCGATCCGGCGCAGGGGCTTGTTCATGACGGGCGGACCACCTGGGTCATCTCGGCGTCGGGGTTCGTGGCGGGGGTGGGCGCCGGGCGGCGGGCGGTGTCGCTGATACGGATCAGGATGCCGATCAGCGCCCAGTTGGCCAGCACGGAGGAACCGCCGTACGCGACGAACGGCATCGTCATACCGGTCAGCGGGATGAGGCCCATCACACCGCCGGCCACGACGAACACCTGCAGGGCGAACGCGCCGGACAGGCCGACGGCGAGCAGCTTGCCGAAGGGGTCGCGGGCGGCGAGGGCGGTGCGCAGGCCGCGCTCCACGATCAGGCCGTAGATCAGCAGCATCGCCATGATGCCCGCCAGGCCCAGCTCCTCGCCGAAGGTGGCGAAGACGAAGTCGGAGTTGGCGGCGAACTTGATCAGGTCCGAATGGCCCTGCCCCCAGCCGGTGCCGAGGGTGCCGCCGGAGCCGAACGCCCACAGGGACTGCTGCAGCTGGTCGGAGTGGAGGATGCCGTCGTGGGTGACCTGGCGGCTGAGCTGGTACTCGCGCATCGGGTCGAGCCACGCGTTCACACGCGTCTGGATGTGCGACTCGAAGCTCGCCACGCCGACGGCACCGACCGCTGACATCAGCAGACCGAAGACGATCCAGCTGGTCCGCTCGGTGGCGACGTACAGCATGATCACGAACATGCCGAAGAACAGCAGCGAGGTACCCAGGTCGGTCTCGAAGACCAGGATGAGGATCGACATCGCCCACACGACCAGGATCGGACCGAGGTCACGGCCGCGTGGCAGGTACAGGCCCATGAAACGGCGGCTGGCCAGGGCCAGCGCGTCCCGCTTCACCATCAGATAACCGGCGAAGAAGACCGCGAGGACGATCTTCGCGAACTCACCGGGCTGCAGGGAGCCCAGGCCGGGGACGCGGATCCAGATCTTGGCGCCGTAGATGTCGGCCCCGAGACCCGGCACCAGCGGCAGGAGCAGCAGCACCAGGGCGCTGACCATGGAGATGTAGGTGTAGCGCTGCAGGACCCGGTGGTCCTTCAGGAAGATCAGCACCGCGGCGAACATGGCGATGCCCAGCGCGCTGTACAGCAGCTGGCGGGGCGCGGCCGCGGCGAAGTGGGGCAGCGACTGCAGCAGCTTCGACTGGTCCAGCCGCCAGATCACCACGAGCCCGAGCCCGTTGAGCAGCGTGGCCAGCGGCAGCAGCAGCGGGTCGGCGTACGGGGCGAACTTCCGTACGGCGAGATGGGCGACGCCGGCCAGCAGACCGAGACCGAGGCCGTAGGACAGCAGCCCGGCGGGCACCGAGTTGTTGATGGCCAGGCCCACGTTGGCGTAGGCGAACACCGGGATGGCCACGGAGAAGACGAGCAGGGCCAGCTCGGTGTTGCGGCGGCTCGGAGCGCCGATCGCGCCGATCGTGGACGTGTGGTGCGTCGGTGGGTTAGTCGTACTGCTCATCGTGTGACAGGGCCTCTCGCGGCTTCGCTACTGCTTGCCGCACTGATCGACGACCTTCTTCTCATCCTCGGAGAGGCTCGGGCCGGGGTTCGGAGTGGCGGACGCGGACGGCGGCTTCGAAGGGGTCTTCGTAGCGGGCGCCGAACCGGATGGGTGCGGTGTCGGTGTCGCCTTGGACGTGAAAGCGGTACGGGTGGTTCCCGTGGTGCCTCCGGCCTCGCCCTGGCCCGTCTTCGCGTTCCGCGTGGACTCGGCGGCCTGGCGCTCCGCGTTCTTCCGGCACGCGGAGGCCTGCACCGACAGTGCCTCGATCTTCGCCTGGGCCTGCTGCAGACCGCCCGCCGTGATCGTGTTCTTGACCTGCTTCTGCTGGTACGGCGGCAGGTACTTGAGTTCGATCTCGGGGTGGTCCTTCTCCACCTTCGACAGCGACACCCAGGCCAGGTCCTGGCTGATCCCGCGGTACAGCGCCACGTGCTCGCCCTTGGCGCCGACGTAGTACTGCGTCTGCGTCCACTGGTAGCCGCCGTAGAGGCCGCCGCCGATGACGGCGAGGGCCAGGGCGCTGTAGAGGGATCTCCTCAGCCACCTGCGCCCGCCGCGCGGCTTGGTGAAGTCGCCGTCGGCGTAGTCGTCGAAGCTGCCCGCCGGGATGTAGCCGGTGGTGTCGCCGGAGCCGGGCGGGCCGAACTCGCCGCCGCCGTGCCCGGGCGCCCGGCGGCCCAGGTGGGAGGCGCGGCCGGCCGGGGTCTGCATGATGCCGTTGTCGTGCAGATGGTGCTGGTTCTCGGCGACCGCGCCGACCACGACCGGCTGGTCGGACAGCTGCCCGGCGAGCGTGTCATTGGTGTCGAGGTCCAGGACGTCGGCGACGATGACGGTGATGTTGTCGGGGCCGCCGCCGCGCAGCGCGAGCTGGATCAGCTCCTGCACGGTCTCCTGCGGGCCCTGGTAGCTGGCGAGGGTCTCCTCGATCGTCTGGTGGGAGACCACCGCGGACAGACCGTCGGAGCAGATCAGATAGCGGTCGCCGGCCCGGACCTCACGGATCGACAGGTCGGGTTCGACGTGGTCGCCGCTGCCGAGGGCGCGCATCAGCAGGGAGCGCTGCGGGTGGGTGGTGGCTTCCTCTTCGGTGATCCGGCCCTCGTCCACGAGCCGCTGCACCCAGGTGTGGTCCTGGGTGATCTGCGTGAGCACTCCGTCACGCAGCAGATAGGCGCGGGAGTCGCCGACGTGGACGAGACCGAGCCGCTGCCCGGTCCACAGCAGGGCGGTCAGCGTGGTGCCCATGCCCTCGAGCTGGGGGTCCTCCTCGACCATGGCGCGCAGCTGGTCGTTGGCGCGCTGCACGGCCGTACCGAGGGAGGTGAGGATGTCGGAGCCGGGCACGTCGTCGTCGAGCGTGACCAGGGTGGAGATCACCTCGGAGGAGGCGACCTCGCCGGCCGCCTGGCCGCCCATGCCGTCGGCGATCGCGAGCAGCCGGGGACCGGCGTAACCGGAGTCCTCGTTGCCCTCCCGGATCATGCCTTTGTGCGATCCGGCGGCAAAGCGCAGTGACAGACTCATGCCCACCTCGCCAGTCGGCTCCGGGTACAGCCGGTCGTGTCGAGCCACACTGCCCACCCTCCGGTCGGGAGCGCGCCGGCGGCCGGGTGGCGGCCTGCCGCTGCGTGCTCGCTCCGCTCGCGCTCACTCATGATGTAGCACTACTTCCGCAGCTCGATGACGGTCTTGCCGATGCGGATCGGCGCGCCCAGCGAGATCGGTGTGGGGGTCGTCAGCCGGGACCGGTCCAGGTAGGTGCCGTTGGTGGAGCCGAGGTCCTCGACGATCCACTGGCCGTCGCGGTCCGGGTAGATCCTGGCATGACGGCTGGAGGCGTAGTCGTCGTCCAGCACGATCGTGGAGTCGTGCGCCCGGCCCAGCGTGATCGTCTGGCCCTGCAGCGCGACCGTGGTGCCCGTCAGTGTGCCCTCGGTCACCACCAGCTTGGTGGGTGCGTTGCGGCCACGCCGGCCGCCGCCCTGCTGGCCGCGCTGCTGCGGCGGCGCGGACTGCTGCCGGGCCGCCTGCTGCCGGCCCTGCTGCTGGGCACGCCCGGCCTCCCTACGCGATCCGCGCTGGGTGACGCGCGTACCGAACAGGTCGCTCCGGATGACCTGCACGGCCACGATCACGAACAGCCACAGTACGGCCAGGAAACCCAGCCGCATGACCGTGAGGGTCAGCTCTGACATTGCCCCCGCTTCACCCTTCGGCTTGCCTATAGATAACGGTGGTGCTGCCCACGACGATCCGCGAGCCGTCGCGGAGCGTAGCGCGGGTGGTGTGCTGCCCGTCCACCACGATGCCGTTGGTGGAACCGAGATCCTGGATCGTCGAGGGCGTTCCGGTCCGGATCTCGCAGTGCCGGCGCGAGACGCCGGGGTCGTCGATCCGCACGTCGGCGTCGGTGCTGCGGCCCAGCACCAGTGTCGCGCGGGAGATCTGGTGGCGGGTGCCGTTGATCTCGATCCAGTACCGGGTGCGCCCGCCGCTCGTCGGGGCGGCCGCGGGCCGCTGGGTGGCGGGCTGGGGGTACCCGTAGCCGCCGGGCCGGGCGCCGGGCGGCGGCGCGGACGGCATCGGGGGCGCGCCGGCGGGCGCGGCGGGCGGGTAGCCGTACCCGCCCTGGGCGCCCTGCCCGGGACCGGGACGGCCGGCACCCGGGACCGCGGGGGCCTGGGGCGTCTGCTGTCCCTGCTGGCTGCTGGAGGAGGCGAGGGTGCGCGAGCGCACCCGGTACAGACCGGTGTCGAGGTCGTCGGCCTTCTCCAGGTTGACCTTGATCGGGCCCATGAAGGTGTAGCGCTGCTGCTTGGCGTAGTCGCGCACCATGCCGGCCAGCTCGTCGCCGAGCTGCCCGGAGTAGGGGCTGAGGCGCTCGTAGTCCGGCGCGCTCAGCTCCACGATGAAGTCGTTCGGTACGACGGTCCGGTCGCGGTTCCAGATCGTGGCGTTGTTGTCGCACTCACGCTGGAGCGCGCCGGCGATCTCCACGGGCTGGACCTCGGACTTGAAGACCTTGGCGAAGGTGCCGTTCACCAGACCTTCGAGACGCTGCTCGAACTTCTTCAGGACTCCCATGGGGCACCTCCTCCGTTCCTGCCGCTGCCTTGCCTGTACTGCCGGTTCCGCTGGTACTGCTCACTGATCGTATCTACGCGCCCGGCAATCAGCCGGTTCCCCCAGCCGCTCCCCTTCGAACGCCCGGTGGGTGCTCCTGCTGCCATGGATCGTAGAGGGGGGCGAAGACCAGTGTCCCGCACCTGGCTGTGGACCCGGTCCGTCTCCTGGGCAGATGCGGGGGACCGGTACGAGGTTGATACGTGAAGGAGGTCTGGGGGTGGGGGTGTGGCGGGTCCGGGCGGTCCCGGGCCGGGGGAAGGGATGTGAACCCACCCCGTACGACGTGCTAATGTTCTGGATGTCGGAAGGGGCCAGCCCGAAGGGGCCGGAGCCGGAAGACACACCCAATGCGCGGGTGGCGGAATAGGCAGACGCGCTGGATTCAGGTTCCAGTGCCCGCAAGGGCGTGGGGGTTCAACTCCCCCCTCGCGCACCGTTGAATGGGCGGCATCGTGATCACGATGCCGCCCATTTCTCTTTTTCCGGGCGTCCTTCCCGGATGTTCTTCGGGTGTGATGTCTGTCTCTGGGCATGGCGAGCGGACCGTCGAGGGCTGTGGCCCGTCGGCGGTCCGCGTTTGTGTTGCGGATCTCCGGTCGGGTCGTACCGAGTGTGCATGTTGTGTGAGGAAGGTCTCAGGACTGGGTGGCTGCCACGGGCCGGCGCCCGGACGCGGGCGGGACGGTGACGGTGCGTGCCCCGCAACATGCTGGTGAGCCGACCGCCTTGCGGCTGGGACACGGAGGGGCAGCAGACATGGGCAGCAGACATGGAGGGGTAGGAGACGGGGGCACCAGTTGCCCTCGGCAGGCTGGGCGCCGGCGAAGCCCGCTGGGACGCCGGGTCGGTCCGAGGCGTGGTCGTGGGCGGGCTCGTGGGCCATGGCCCATGGCCCAGGGCTCGGATGGGGAGCTGGAAGTTCTCCGACTCTCACCGGGTGCCCCGACGATGCGCCGGGCTTGCTTCGACCGAACGGCACGTGATGCTGGATCAACTACGGAAGTCGTCGCGTTCCCTGCGGTTCCGGTGGGTCCGGTGGGTCACGGCGGGGAGGACTCTCGATCCTCGGCGACCTGAGCTCCGAGACCGCCCTCATGAGGCTGGTGCCGCGAGGACCGGGTCGGCCGCGACACCGACGCGGCAGGGACGCGTGGCCGGTCGGGGGTCGGCGGTGCGGCGGGGACGCGTGGCCGGTCGGGGGCCGGGCCTCCGGTTCCCCCGGGTTCACGCCTCGCCCGGCTGGCACCGCGGGCACCACACCGTGCCGCGGCCTGCCATCCGGGAGCGGCGCAGATGGGTGTGGCAGCGGGGGCAGACCGGGTCGGGGTCGTCGCGGTGGCCGGTGAGCCACGCATCGCGCGGTGGGACGCACCCGGCGGTGACCGAGGAACGCAGCGTGCGCCGCATGTGGGTGTACAGGTGCCGGCGTTCGTTCTCCGTCAGATCGCCGGCCCGGGTGCCGGGGTGCAGCCCGGCACGCCACAGGATCTCGTCGGCGAGCAGATTGCCGAGACCGGCCAGGACGGACTGGTCGGTCAGCGCCGTTTTGATGTGACCGCGGCGAGCGCAGAGCGCGGCCTCGAAGTCCTCACGGTCCACCGCCAGCGCGTCGGGACCCTGACGGTCCAGCAGCCGGGAGACGGCGGAGTCGTCGTCGGCCAGCCAGAGGCCCTGGAGCTTGCGCTGGTCGCGGTAGCGGAGCTGGCGGTCGCCACTCAGACCGAACAGGACGCGGTCATGGGCCTCCACGGCGTCGTCGGGGTGGGCACAGAGCAGCCGGCCGGTCATGCCGAAGTGCAGCAGGAGGGTGGGCCCGCCGGTGTGGGCGAGCAGCCACTTGCCGCGCCGCTCCGGCTCGGTGAACCGCCGGCCCTCCAGCGCCTCGCGCAGCCGCCGTACGCTCACCCCGTGCAGGACGCCCGCGTCGCGCACGTCGACGCGGCGGATGACCCTGCCCTTCGCGCAGGAGACGAGCACCCTGCGGAAACCCTCGACGTCCGGCAGCTCAGGCACGGCGGACGCCCCCGTGCCGGCGGACGACGCCCGGCGCGCGACAGGCGGAAGCCGTTGAAGCCGGAGCCGGGGCGGGAGCCGCAGCCGCAGCGGACGGGATAGCAGACGCTCGCTTCTGTCTCAGATCCACGGCGGCCTCCTCGCTGCGCTGGGCCGATGCCGATGCCGATGCCGGCTCCCACGGCGATCCGATACGGATGCCGACGGCCGCCCTCCCGAGTGCCCTGCGCGTGACGACGTTATCCACAGGGTCTGACGCGTTCCGGGCGTCGGCTGTACGGTCTGCACGAGTTGATGTTCGTGTCGGTGTTCGTGCCGACAGGCGTTCGGGGGAGGCGGTCGCGGTGACCGGAACCGGTCGGGAAGTGCTGGCGGACGCGGCGGACCAGGAGACGGGCCGGCTGCCGTGGGTGCGCGGCTTCGCCCAGTGGCCGCGGCAGGGCTCACCCAAGGAGGAGGGCAAGGCGCTGCGGAGGAGCGTGCCGCGCAGCGCGCACCGCACGCTCGACCTGGACGCCTCCCGCCCCGACGCGGTGAGCGCGGTCATCGAGTCCAACGCCGGCCGGATAGCGGAGCTGACCCCCATCCGCGTCGGACGGATGGCCGCGACCCCCTTCGCCTTCCTGCGCGGCTCGGCCGGACTCATGGCGTACGACCTGGCCCGCACCCCCATGACCAGGATCGGCACCCAGATATGCGGAGACGCGCACGCGGCCAACTTCGGCCTGTACGGCGACCACCGCGGCGACCTGGTCATCGACCTCAACGACTTCGACGAGACCGTGCACGGCCCCTGGGAGTGGGACCTGAAGCGGCTCGCCGCCTCGCTGGTGCTCGCCGGGCGGGAGGCCGGCGCCGACGAGGACACCTGCCGTGCGGCCGCGCGGGACGCAGTCGGCGCCTACCGCCGCACCATGCGCCTGCTCGCCAAGCTGCCGGTGCTGGACGCGTGGAACGCCATCGCGGACGAGGAACTGGTCTCCCACACCGACGCCCACGATCTGCTCGGCACCCTGCAGCGGGTCTCGGAGAAGGCCCGCGCCAACACCAGCGGCCGGTTCGCGGCGAAGTCGACCGAGGCGGCGGCGGACGGCGGACGCCGCTTCGTGGACGCCTCACCGGTCCTGCGCCGCATCCCGGACGCCGAGGCCGCGGCGGTCGCCGCGTCCCTGGAGGCGTACGTCCACACACTCGGCGAGGACCGGCACCCCCTGCTCGCCCGGCACACCGTCCACGACGTGGCCTTCCGGGTCGTCGGCACCGGCAGCGTCGGCACCCGGTCCTACGTCGTCCTGCTCCTCGACCACCGTGAGCAGCCGCTGGTCCTCCAGGTGAAGGAGGCCCGCCCCTCCGCGCTCCTCCCGCATCTGGCCACGGCCGGCTTCGAGGCGCCGCCGGTGGAACACGAGGGCCGCCGGGTCGTCCTCGGCCAGAAGCGGATGCAGGTGGTCAGCGACATCCTCCTCGGCTGGACCACGGCCTGTGGCCGTCCCTTCCAGGTCCGCCAGTTCCGCAACCGCAAGGGCAGCGTCGA
Source organism: Streptomyces sp. NPDC001153 (assembly GCF_053598315.1). Lineage (NCBI taxonomy): Bacteria > Bacillati > Actinomycetota > Actinomycetes > Kitasatosporales > Streptomycetaceae > Streptomyces > Streptomyces sp. NPDC001153. The sequence continues at coordinate 192,090 of NZ_JBSFJZ010000008.1, read as the reverse complement.
CCCCGCCGCCCTCGCCGCCGACCAGATAGACGACTACGGCCGCATGACCGGCGCCCTGCTGGCCCGCGCCCACTCCCACAGCGCCGACCCCCGCCTGATCGCCGGCTACTGCGGCAAGAACGAGGAACTGGACGAGGCGATAGCCGCCTTCGCCCTCGCCTACGCCGACCGCACCGAGGCCGACCACGCCGAACTGGTCACAGGGATCCGCTCGGGACGCATCAAGGCGGAGCTGGGCGTGTGAGGCAGCGGCAGGGCCTTCCCAGGGGGAACCGCGGCGCCCGTCAGGGGCGCGGGGCTCTGCCGACATGCGGCTCCGCCGCGTGGACGCGAGCCACCACGGCGCACTCGCACCCGGCAGACGACCAGTACCCGTACGCTGCCCTCCGGCGCCCTGCCGCGTCCCCACCGCCTACCCTGTTCGCGTGACGACCCCGGATGCCGAACAGCCCCCGCGCCCCGAAGAACGGCTCGAGCAGGCCGTACGGGCCGCCGAGCAGGCGTTGATCGAGTACGAGATCGCCGTGGAGACGTTCCGCGTCGAGGTCGAGAACTTCTCCCGGCTGCACGAACAGCGCCTCGGCCCGCTCTACGTCCGCATCGAGGTGCTGGACGCCGAGATCGCCGAGGCCAGGGCCGCCCGCACCGGCGACCCGGAGGACATCCGCCGCGCCGAGGAGGCCCGCGCGCGGGTCCTGCCGATCCCCGGCGTGGAAGAGCTGCTGCACGGCTGGATGGACGGCCACGGCCTGTTCCCGGAGGCCGCCGCCATGCTGACCGACCAGGCCGTACGGCCCCCGGAGCGCGTGCGGCCCAGCGAGGAGGCCCGCAAGCTCTACCGCGAGCTGGCCCGCAAGGCACACCCCGACCTCGTACAGGAGGAAGCGGAGCGCCAGCGGCGTGAGGAGTTCCTCAGCCGCGTCAACGCCGCCTACGCCCGCGGCGACGAGGCACTGCTGAAGGAACTGGCCGAGGAATGGGCGGCCGGACCGGTGCCGCCCGAGCGGCGCCCCAGCCCGGCCGAGGAGCTGTACGACCGCCTCGAATGGCTCGCCCAGCGCAAGGAACTGCTCACCCTCGTCGCCCGTGAACTGGAGGAGGGTGCGATCGCCGGCATGCTCCGGCTCGCCCCGGACGACCCCGACGGGCTGCTCGAGGAGATCGCCGCCAGGCTGCGCTCCGACATCGCCCAGCGGGAGGCGGAGCTGGCGGCCCTGCTGGATCAGGACTGAGCCGCCGCTCATTTCGGCCTGCTTCGGAGAGCGGGTAGCGTCGGGGACATGAGTTTCGGAGCTGGTGTGCCCACGGTCGAGGTCACGGACCTCAAGGACGACGACTTCCTGCTGGACGTCCGCGAGGACGACGAGTGGCAGGCGGGCCACGCCGAGGGAGCGCTGCACATCCCCATCAGCGAGTTCGTGGCCCGCTACGGCGAGCTGACCGAGGCCGCCCCGCAGGACGGCCGCGTCCACGTCATCTGCCGCTCCGGCGGCCGCTCGGCGCAGGTCACCATGTACCTGGTCCAGCAGGGCATCGACGCGGTGAACGTCGACGGCGGCATGCAGGTCTGGCAGGCCGCGGGCCGCCCGGTGATCACCGACGACGGCCGGCCCGGCTTCGTCCTGTAGCTCGCTCCGCCGCTGCTCCGCCCCTGCCCGGGGGCCGCGCGGTCAGCCCAGCGGATGGGCGGCCAGCAGATCCCCGAGCCGCTCCTCGTGTGCCGCCGCCGGGCCGAGCGCCAGCTCCAGGTGCTTGGCCCAGGCGTGATAGCGGTGCAGCGGGTAGTCGGTGTCGGCGCCGAACCCGCCGTGCAGATGCTGTGCCGTCTGCACCACTCGGCGCACCCCCTCCGCCGCCCAGATCTTCGCCACCGCGACATCTCCGGCGGCGGGCAGCGCCCCCGGCGCCCCCGAGGCGATACGCCAGGCGGCCTGCCAGAGCGTGGCCCCCATGGCGCGCAGATCGATGTACCGGTCCGCGGCCTGCACGGCCACCGCCTGGAAGGTCGCGATCGGATACCCGAACTGCTCCCGCTTTCCGGTGTACTCGGCGGTCATCGTCAGCACCCTCTCGCCCAGCCCGAGCGCCAGCGCGCAACTGCCGGTGGTGAGCAGCGCGTGCAGCCACTCCCAGGCGCCCTCGGCCTCGATGACGTCGCCGGCGTCGACCCGCACGGACGTGAGCCGCAGCTCGGCCAGCCGCTCCCCGCTGGTCGACACCTGCTCGGCGAGCACCACCCCGTCCCGCTCACGCGGTACCAGCGCGAGCACGGTCCGCTCGGCTGCCGTGCCCTCGAGGTGCGCCGGTACGACCACGAGGTCCGCGTCGTACGCCCACGGCACCGCCGTCTGCACCCCGTCCAGCACCCAGACCGGACCGTCCCGCCGTGTGCCGACGGCCAGTTCGGCCGGGTCGTGGCCGCTACGGCCGTTCGCCGCGACGGTCAGCACCAGCTCCCCCCGTCCGGCCGGCCCCAGCACGCGGTCCGCCAACTCCGCGCCACCGTAGGCCTGTACGGTCGCTGCCGCCGCGCTGTGCTCCAGCAGCGGCACCCGGGCGAGCATCTTGGCGGACTCCCGCAGCACCAGGCACAGCGCGATCGCGTCCAGACCGGAACCGCCGTGCGCCTCGTCGAGCAGCAGGCTCAGCAGGTCCGCGCCGGCCAGGCGGTTCCACAGCTCCCGGTCGAAGCCCTCGGCCACGGCACCGGTGGTGAGCGCCGGGCTGGGCACCGCGTCCGGTACCACGCCGGCGAACACCCCGCGCGCCGCCTCGGCCGCCGCCCGCTGCTCCTCGGTGAAGGTGAAGTCCACGGCCTGTCCCTCCGACGGGGTCGGTGATCTGACGGTGCGTCAAGATAGAACAGGTTCTAGGAGAAGGGAATGGGCGGGGTCCCGGCGTTCCGGGGGCTTCCGGGGGGCCTCCCCCCTCCCCGCCCCCTCCCTCCCCTCCCCCCCGCCGAGTTGGCCTTCGCCGAGTCGGCCCACGCGGCCCTCAGCGGTCGAAGTCCAGTTCCACCTGCTCGGTCAGCGGATGCGACTGGCAGGCCAGTACATAGCCGGCTTCCGTCTCCTCCGTCTCCAGGGCGAAGTTGCGGTCCATACGGACCTCGCCGGAGACCAGGAAGGCACGGCACGTCCCGCACACGCCGCCCTTGCAGGCGTACGGCGCGTCGGCGCGGTTGCGCAGGACCGTCTCCAGCAGCGTCTCTCCGTCGCGCACCAGCCAGGTGCCGCCGCGTCCGTCGAGCCGGGCGGTGACCGTGCTGTGCGTGGGAGCCTGGGTGGCGGCGGCCGGGGGCGAGCCCGCGTCCACATGGAAGATCTCCTGGTGGATACGGGACCGGTCCACGCCCAGCTCGCGCAGCGCCTGCTCCGCGCCCCGCACCAGCCCGTACGGGCCGCACAGGAACCAGCCCGCGACCTCGCCGACCGGCAGCAGCGCGGGCAGCAGCCCGCTGAGCCGTTCGCGGTCGAGCCGACCGGACGGCAGACCCGCCTGCTGCTCCTCGCGGGAGAGCACGGTCACCAGCTGAAGCCGCTCGGGGTAGCGGTCCTTCAGGTCGGCGACCTCCTCCAGGAACATCGTCGAGGCGGCGGTGCGGTCGCTGCGTATCAGGCAGAACCGGGCGGCCGGCTCGCGGGCCAGCAGTGTGGCGACGATGGACAGCACCGGGGTGATGCCGCTGCCCCCGACGACCGCCGCGTACAGCCCCGGTGCCGGTTCCAAGGTGAAGCGGCCGGCCGGGGTCATCACCTCCAGCACGTCGCCGGTGTTGATCTCCTTCAGCGCATAGGCGGAGAAGGCTCCGCCCTCCACCAGCCGCACGCCCACCCGCAGGGTGTCGGGGCCCGCGCCGGCCGGGTCGGGCGCGGGGGAGCAGATCGAGTAGGTGCGCCGTATCTCGGTGCCGTCGACCTGCCGGCGCAGCGCGAGGTGCTGGCCGGGGGCGTGCCGGTACTCCTCGCGCAGCTCGGGCGGGACGGCGAAGGTGAGGGCGACGGAGTCGTCGGTGATCCGGTCGACCTCGGCCACCGGGAGCGGGTGGAAGCGCGCCATCACAACTCCTTGAAGTGGTCGAACGGTTCACGGCAGGCCAGGCAGCGGCGCAGTGCCTTGCACGCGGTGGAGGAGAACCTGCTGAGCAGCTCGGTGTCGGCGGAGCCGCAGTGCGGGCAGCGGACGGGCTCGGTGAGTGCGTCCTCGGTGGGGCTCGCGGCCTCGGAGGTGGTCCGGGTCGGGCCGAGGGACAGGGGGACCGGGCCGGAGGCGGTGCGCACACGCGGGGCAGCGATGCCGAACTCCCGGAGTTTGCGCCGCCCTTCGGGGCTTATGTCGTCGGTCGTCCAGGCGGGGCTGAGCACCGTGCGAACCGTGACCTCGTGCATGCCGTGGGCGCGCAGCACGCGTTCGATGTCCACGCTCATCGCCTCGATGGCGGGGCAGCCGGTGTAGGTGGGGGTCAGGTCGACCTCGACCGTGCCGGGGCCGTGGAGGCGCACCGCGCGCACCACGCCCAGCTCCTGGAGCGTGAGCACCGGCAGTTCGGGGTCGGGTACCGAGCCGGCCAGCTCCAGCAGCTCCGTCTCCAGGGCGGTGGCGGTCACCATGTCGCCCCCGGGTGGCTGCGGTGCAGATGCTGCATCTCGGCGAGCATCCGCCCGAAGGGTTCGGTGTGCAGGCCCTGCCGGCCGGCGCCGGCCGACCAGGCGCCGGTGCGCGGTCCCTCGGGGAGGGGGAGCGTGGCCCGGCCGAGGACGTCCTGGACGGAGTCCTGCCAGTGCTCGTCCAGGCGGGTCCAGTCGGCGTCGAGGCCGTCCACCGGCTGGAACATCTCCCCGGTGAACTTCCACAGGGCCGCGCAGGCGCGGTGCATCCGCTCGTGGCTGGTCTCCGTGCCGTCGCCGAGGCGGAGGGTCCACTGCTCGGCGTGGTCGCGGTGGTAGGCGACCTCCTTGACCGCCTTCGCGGCGAGGGGTGCGAACGGCCCGTCACCGGCGGCCAGTTCGGTGTAGAGCAGCTGCTGGTAGGTGGAGAAGTACAGCTGACGGGCGATCGTGTGGGCGAAGTCGCCGTTCGGCTGCTCCACCAGCTGGAGGTTGCGGAAGGCCCGTTCCTCGCGCAGGTAGGCCAGTTCGTCCTCGTCGCCGGCCATGGACAGCAGCACCCGGGCCTGGCCGAGCAGGTCGAGGGCGATGTTGGCGAGGGCGACCTCTTCCTCCAGGACGGGGGCGTGCCCGGCCCACTCCCCCAGCCGGTGGGAGAGCACCAGGGCGTCGTCGCCGAGGGCGAGGGCGGCGGTCACCTGGACGGTGGCGGGGACGGTAGCGGTCACAGGTGCTTCACCCCTTCCGGGATCTCGTAGAAGGTCGGGTGCCGGTAGGGCTTGTCGGCGGCCGGTTCGAAGAAGGGGTCCTTCTCGTCCGGTGACGATGCGGTGATCGCGGCGGCCGGGACGACCCAGATGGAGACGCCCTCGCCGCGGCGGGTGTACAGGTCGCGGGCGTTACGCAGGGCCAGTTCGGCGTCGGGGGCGTGCAGGCTGCCGGCGTGGGTGTGGGAGAGGCCGCGCCGGGAGCGCACGAAGACCTCCCACAGGGGCCAGTCGGTGGTGCTCATGCTCGCTCCGCTTCTGTCTCGTGGCCGGTCTCGTGTGCCCTGTGATCGGTGGCCGTGGTGCCAACGCTGCCGGTGGTGCCGGTGGTGCCAGCGGGACCGCCGGTGTGCTTGGCCGCGTAGGCGGCGGCGGCTTCCCGCACCCATGCGCCCTCGTCGTGGGCGCGCCTGCGCCGGGTGATCCGCTCTTCGTTGCACGGGCCGTTGCCCTTGAGGACCTCCCAGAACTCCGTCCAGTCGATCGGGCCGAAGTCGTAGTGCCCGCGATCCTCGTTCCACCGCAGGTCCGGGTCGGGGAGGGTCAGGCCCAGGGACTCGGCCTGGGGGACGCAGATGTCGACGAAGCGCTGGCGCAGCTCGTCGTTGGAGTGGCGTTTGATCTTCCACTCCATCGACTGCGCGGAGTGCTGGGACTCGTCGTCGGGCGGGCCGAACATCATCAGCGAGGGCCACCACCAGCGGTCGACCGCGTCCTGCGCCATGGCGTGCTGCTCGGGTGTGCCCTTGCTGAGGGCCAGCAGCAGTTCGTAGCCCTGGCGCTGGTGGAAGGACTCCTCCTTGCAGATCCGCACCATCGCACGGGCGTAGGGGCCGTAGGAGCAGCGGCACAGGGGGACCTGGTTGGTGATCGCGGCGCCGTCGACGAGCCAGCCGATCGCGCCGACGTCGGCCCAGGTCAGGGTCGGGTAGTTGAAGATCGAGGAGTACTTCTGGCGGCCGCTGTGCAGCTTGTCGAGCAGTTCGTCACGGCTGGTGCCGAGGGTCTCGGCCGCGCTGTACAGATACAGGCCGTGGCCGGCCTCGTCCTGGACCTTGGCCATGAGGATCGCCTTGCGGCGCAGGGAGGGCGCGCGGGTGATCCAGTTGGCTTCCGGCTGCATGCCGATGATCTCGGAGTGCGCGTGCTGGGCGATCTGCCGGACCAGGGTGGCGCGGTAGGCGTCGGGCATCCAGTCGCGCGGTTCGATGCGTTCGTCGGCGGCCACGGCCGCGTCGAAGGCGTGCTGGAAGGCCGCCGTGTCGGCGGTGTCCGGTGCGCCGTCCGTCTCCGTGCGGGCCGTGCGCTGCGCGGCTGCTGTGGCCATGCGGTCCCCCTGACCTCGGGCTCTGCGATGGGACTGTCCCGACCGATCGTTCGGTCCGTGCGACATCAATGGTGTGCCGGGCCGCCGTGGGGTGTCAACCGCTGTGGAAAACTCGGGCGGGCAGCCTGTGGACAACGTGCGGGAGGGCGGGTAGGGCCGGGGAGTGTGCCTTACTGCGTGGCAAGGACCACGGCCGTGGCTCGCACCCGGGGCTGCGCCCGGCAGCCGGGGCTGAGTACCGTTTCGTGCTGACGCCGAGGAGTGGCGTACGTGAAGGGTGGGGCGCTCGTGGCAGGCGCAGCATCACTGAGCTGGACCACTGAACCGAACGACTGAGCCGAAACGGGGGACGGGGCGGAATGGACGCGTACGACGAGGACCCGAGGGTCCCACCCGACCCCGGCGGGCCGGCCAGGGCGCGTCGCACGGAGGGTTCCCCGACCGACGCCGGCTCACGGCGGGCCGAAACAGAGTCCCGGGCCGGCATGGACTCCTCGGCCGATGCGGATTCCCGGGCCGGCATGGATTCCCCGGCTGACCTGCATGCTCGGGCCGACGTGGATTCCCGGACGGGTGCGGCTGCCGTCGGCGGTCCGGGTTTCCCGGCCTCCGGGGCCGACGCCGGCGAGCCGCCCGCCGCGCCCCGTACCGGTGTGGCCGCCCTCTCCCCCCGCTACCAGGTCGCCGCGGCGCTGGTGCTCGCAGTGGTCGGGCTCGCCGCCTGTGTGCATCTGCTGATGGTGTTCCTCAGCCTTGCCCCCGCGAACACGGTGACCAAGCAGCACGGCAAGGCCGTCGAGGAGTGGGTGTTCCCGGAGTTCGAGCAGAACTGGAAGCTGTTCGCGCCCAACCCGCTGCAGCAGAACATCGCCGTCCAGGTGCGTGCCGTGGTGCGGGCGAAGGAGGGCGGGCTGCGCACGACCGGGTGGACCGACCTCTCCGCCCAGGACGGTGCCGCCATCGACGGCAACCCGGTGCCGAGCCACACCCAGCAGAACGAGCTGCGCCGTGCCTGGGACTTCTTCACCGCCACGCACAGCGCCGACAACCGACCGGTGGGCATGCGTGGCTCCCTCTCCGAGCAGTACCTGCGCCGGATCGTGGTGATGCGCCTGTACCGCACCTATCCGGCCGACCGCGACGGCGTCATCCAGCGCGTGCAGATCCGTTCGAGCACCACCAATGTGCAGCCGCCCGAGTGGAGCCATGAGCGCGTGTCCGACCAGCCCGTCTACCGCGTGCTGCCCTGGTGGACCGTGACGGCCGACGAGGCAGCGGGAGGTGTGCGGTGAACAGGCTTTCCCTGACCCTCTCGCGCGGTATCGCCCGAGTCACCGAGTCGGCGCTCGGGCCGTACCAGAGCGCCGTGATCCGCATCGGGTTCGCGGGGACCTGGCTGCTGTTCCTACTGCGCGAGTTCCCGCACCGCCAGGAGCTGTACGGCCCGGCCGGGCCCTGGGGCTGGAACCTCGCCAAGGAGCTGACCGCCGACAACCACGCCTTCACGGCCCTGCTGTGGTCCGACGGGCAGCTGTGGTTCGAGTGCTTCTACCTGCTGGCGATACTCGCCGGCGCGGCGCTGCTGCTCGGCTGGCGCACCCGGACGGCGTCCGTGCTGTTCATGGTGGGCGTGCTGTCGCTGCAGAACCGCAGCGTCTTCGTGGGCGACGGCGGCGACAACGTCCTGCACCTGATGTCCTTCTACCTCGTGTTCACGCGCTGCGGACAGGTGTGGTCCCTGGACGCGCGGCGGGCGGCACGCACGCGTGGGGAGCGGGTCCCGGCCGACCGGGTGGGCCCGGCCCTGTGGTCGGTGTTCGGCCTGGTGCTGCTCATGGCGGCGTTCACCGGCCGGTTCGACAACGACTGGCTGATCCCCGCGCTGCTGTGGACGGCGTGGGCCATGCTCGGCCTGTGGTGGGCCGTCGGCCGCTGGGCGAAGTCGCAGCAGCCGCGGATCCTGCTGGACGTCGTCGCCAACGTCGTGCACAACGGCGCCCTGTTCGTGATCATGGCGGAGGCCTGCCTGATCTACGCGACGGCCGGCTGGTACAAGATCCAGGGCTCGCGCTGGCAGGACGGCACCGCCGTCTACTACCCGCTTCACCTGGACTACTTCTCGCCCTGGCCCGGACTCGCCGACCTGATGTCCTCCAGCGGCACGATCATGATGGCCGTCGCCTACGGCACGGTCATGGTGCAGGTCGCCTTCCCGTTCACCCTGTTCAACCGGCGGGTCAAGAACGTCCTGCTGGTGCTGATGATGACCGAGCACGCGGTGATCGCGGTCGTGCTCGGCCTGCCGTTCTTCTCACTGGCGATGATCACCGCCGACGCGGTCTTCCTGCCGACGTCGTTCCTGCGCCGGCTGGGCGCACTGGTCGCACGCGCGCGCGGGCCGCTCGGCGGGGGCCGGTGTGACGACCTTGGGGTGCCCGCGCCGCGTTCCCCCGAAGCGAGCCCCGAGGCGAGCCCGCAGGGCCGCGTAGGGTTCACCGCATGACCGACCCGCTGACCCGCTGGCGCGAGCACGCCGATGACGCCGTGCTGCTCGACGGCTTCCACGCCCTCAAGCACGCGCTGCGCTTCGGGGCCGAGGTCCCGGTGGCGGTCACCACCGACCGGCAGGCGGCGCTCGCCCTCGCGCAGGAGCTGGCCGGGGACGTACGCGACGCGCTCGACGGGTTGCTGTCGCAGGTGCCCGGGGAGACGTACGCCTCGCTCGTCCCGCGGCCGCACCCGACCGGCGTGGCCGCGCTCGCCGTACGGCCGTCCCGCGAGGCCAACCTGCGCAGGCTCGCCCACACCCCCCGCACCGCGCCCGTCGTGGTCCTGGACAACCCGCGAAACCTGGGCAACGCCGGTGCCGTGATCCGGCTGGCCGCCGGTTTCGGGGCGACCGGCGTCGTCACCACGGGCACCCTCGACCCCTGGCATCCGACAGTGGTGCGCGGCGGCGCCGGCCTGCACTTCGCGACGGCCGTGGAACGGCTGGGCGTCGACGAGCTCCCCCCGGGACCGGTGTTCGCGCTGGACCCCGAGGGCGACGACATCCGGGGCGTGAAGCTCCCGGACGACGCCGTCCTCGCCTTCGGCTCGGAGCGCAGCGGCCTTTCGGCCGACCTACGCGCGCGTGCCGATCATCTGCTGCGGCTGCCGATGCGCCCCCAGGTCTCCAGCTACAACCTCGCCACCAGCGTGGCGATGACGCTGTACCACTGGAGCGCGACCGGGGGCGCGCATGCGGTCTCCTAGGCCTCCCGGCGGACCTCGACCACCCGGAACCGGTTGGCCACGAACGCCCCGTCGCACAGTGCGGCGTTCGCCGCCGGGTTGCCGCCGGAGCCGTGGAAGTCGGAGAACGCGGCGGTCTGGTTCACGAACACCCCGCCGGTCAGGTTGAGCGACAGCTGTGCCGCCTCCTCCAGGCACACCTCCTCGACGGCGTGCTCCACCTCGCTGTCGGTGGTGTAGGCGCCGACCGTCATCGCGCCCTTGTCGCGGACCGTGCGGCGCAGCAGCTCCACCGCGTCGGTCACCGAGTCGACCGCGACGGCGAAGGAGACGGGGCCGAAGCACTCGCTCATGTAGGCGGCCTCGTCGTCCGGCTTGGCGCCGTCCAGCTTGACGATGACGGGGGTGCGCACGACCGCGCCCGGGAAGTCCGGGTTGTTGATCTCCCGGGAGGCGAGGGCCACTTCGCCGAGGCCGGCGGCGGCTTCCAGACGGGCCTTGACGTCCGGGTTGACGATCGCGCCCAGCAGGGCGTTCGCGCGGGCGTCGTCGCCGAGGAGGCCGTCGACCGCGCGGGCGAGGTCGGCGGTGACCTCGTCGAAGGTCTTGGGGCCCTCGTCCGTGCGGATGCCGTCCCGCGGGATCAGCAGGTTCTGCGGGGTGGTGCACATCTGGCCGCTGTACAGCGACAGCGAGAACGCCAGGTTGGACAGCATGCCCTTGTAGTCGCCGGTGGAGTGCACGATCACCGTGTTGACGCCGGCCTTCTCGGTGTAGACCTGCGCCTGGCGGGCGTTGGCCTCCAGCCAGTCACCGAAGGACGTCGACCCGGTGTAGTCGATGATCCGGACCTCGGGACGGGTGGCGAGGGTCTTGGCGATGCCCTCGCCGGGGCGCTCGGCGGCCAGCGCCACCAGGTTCGCGTCGAAGCCCGCCTCGGCGAGCACCTGGCGCGCGACCTGCACGGTGAGCGCGAGCGGCAGTACCGCGCGCGGGTGGGGCTTGACCAGGACCGCGTTGCCGGTGGCCAGGGAGGCGAACAGGCCCGGGTAGCCGTTCCACGTCGGGAAGGTGTTGCAGCCGATGAGCAGGGCCAGGCCGCGGGGGACCGGCGTGAACTGCTTGGTGAGGGCCAGCGGGTCACGCTTGCCCTGCGGCTTGGTCCACTCGGCCGTCTCCGGCGTGCGGACCTGCTCCGCGTACGCGTACGCCACCGCCTCCAGACCGCGGTCCTGGGCATGCGGGCCGCCCGCCTGGAACGCCATCATGAAGGCCTGGCCGCTGGTGTGCATGACGGCGTGCGCGAACTCGTGCGTCCGGTCGCTGATCCGCTTGAGGATCTCCAGGCACACCAGCGCCCGGGTCTCCGCGCCCGCGTCCCGCCAGGCCCGCTGCCCTGCCTTCATCGCCGGGATCAGCACGTCCACGTCCGCGTGCGGGTAGCCGACGCCCAGTTCGATGCCGTACGGCGAGACCTCGTCGCCCACCCAGTCGTCGGTGCCGGGCTGGCCGAGGTCGAGGCGAGTGTTCAGCAGGGCGTCGAAGGCGGCCTTGCCCGCCGCCGCGTCCAGGCTGCCGTTCTCGCCGTAGGCCTTCGGATGCTCGGGGTGCGGTGACCAGTACGCGCGCGTGCGGATCGCTTCCAGTGCCTGGTCGAGCGTGGGCCGGTGCTTGGCGATCAGTTCGTGCGCGGTCAGTTCAGCGGCCATACGGGACCAACTCCTCGTCTGGAGAACTCTTCGTCGAGTTCGTCGACCTGGCAGAAAGAGCAGCGGGATGGGACGGTCAGAGCTAGAGTAACCGAACGATCGGTCGGGACAAGGGGGCCTGCCGCATCTGTGGAAAACGCCGTGCGGGAGGATCGCGCACATGACAGCACTCGACCTCAGCAGCCCTGTGGCCGTCGTCGGCACCGGCACCATGGGCCAGGGCATCGCCCAGGTCGCACTGGTCGCCGGTCACCCCGTGCGGCTGTACGACGCCGTCGCCGGGCGTGCCCGGGACGCGGCAGCGGCGATCGGCGCCCGCCTCGACCGGCTCGTGGAGAAGGGCAGGCTCGCCGCCGCCGACCGGGACGCGGCCCGCGCCCGCCTCAAGCCCGCGGAGAACCTCACGGAGCTGGCGGACTGCACGCTGGTCGTCGAGGCCGTCCTGGAACGGCTGGACGTCAAGCAGCAGCTCTTCGGCGAGCTGGAGGACATCGTCGCCGAGGACTGCCTGCTCGCCACCAACACGTCCTCGCTGTCGGTGACGGCCATCGGCGGTGCCCTGCGCCGGCCCGGCCGCTTCGTGGGCCTGCACTTCTTCAACCCGGCACCGCTCATGCCGCTGGTCGAGGTCGTCTCCGGGTTCGCCACCGACGTCACGTCGGCCACGCGCGCGTACGAGACCGCCCGCGCATGGGGAAAGACCCCGGTGGCCTGTGCCGACACTCCGGGTTTCATCGTCAACCGGATCGCCCGGCCGTTCTACGCCGAGGCCTTCGCGGTCTACGAGGCCCAGGCCGCCGACCCGGCCACCATCGACGCCGTCCTGCGCGAGTCCGGCGGGTTCAGGATGGGCGCCTTCGAGCTGACCGACCTGATCGGACAGGACGTCAACGAGTCCGTCACCCATTCGGTGTGGCAGTCCTTCTTCCAGGACGTGCGCTTCACCCCGTCCCTGGCCCAGCGCCGGCTGGTGGAGTCCGGCCGCCTCGGCCACAAGACCGGGCACGGCTGGTACGACCACGCCGAGGGCGCCGAGAAGCCCGAGCCGCACACCGCCGACAAGGAGCAGCCGCCCGCCTACGTCGTCGCCGAGGGCGGCCTCGGCCCGGCGGCCGAGCTGCTCACGCTGATCCGCGAGGCGGGCATCCAGGTCCGCGAGGAGGCCGAGGACAACGGCACCCGCCTGGTGCTGCCCAGCGGCGGCCAGCTGGTGCTCGCCGACGGCCAGACGTCCGTGGAGTTCCGCGACGTCGTCTACTTCGACCTCGCCCTCGACTACCGCACCGCCACGCGCGTCGCCCTGTCCGCCGCCCAGGACACCTCGCCGCAGACCCTCGCCGAGGCCACCGGCCTCTTCCAGGCCCTCGGCAAGAACGTCAGCATCATCGGCGACGTCCCCGGCATGATCGTCGCGCGCACGGTCGCCAGGATCATCGACCTCGCGCACGAAGCCGTGGCCAAGGGCGTCGCCACCCAGGAGGACATCGACACGGCGATGCGCCGCGGGGTGAACTACCCGCTCGGCCCGTTCGAGTGGGACCGCAGGCTCGGCCGCGAGTTCGCCTTCGACATCCTGGACGAGATGCACCAGCGCGACCCCTCCGGACGCTACGCGCCCTCCCTCGCGCTCTACCGCCACGCGTACGCCATCGACGACAAGCGGGAGGGCACGTCATGACCACGGCCAAGCGCGACACGTACACGCCCGAGACGCTGCTCTCCGTGGCCGTCCAGGTGTTCAACGAGCGCGGATACGACGGCACCTCCATGGAGCACCTGTCCAAGGCGGCCGGCATCTCCAAGTCGTCGATCTACCACCACGTCAGCGGCAAGGAGGAACTGCTGCGCCGGGCCGTCAGCCGCGCCCTGGACGGCCTGTTCGCCATCCTCGACGAGGAGCACGCGCGCGTGGGGCGGCCCGTCGACCGGCTGGAACACGTCGTACGGCGCATGGTCGAGGTGCTCATAGGCGAGCTGCCGTACGTGACGCTGCTGCTGCGGGTGCGCGGCAACACCGCCACCGAACGGTGGGCACTGGAGAGGCGGCGGGACTTCGACCACCGGGTCGCGGAACTCCTGAAGGCCGCGGCGGCCGACGGGGACGTGCGCGGCGACGTCGAGGTCCGGCTGGCCACCCGGCTGGTCTTCGGAATGATCAACTCGATCGTGGAGTGGTACCGGCCGGACCCGCGGGGCGCCGACGAACGCGAGGTGGCCGACGCGGTGGTCCGGCTGGTCTTCGCGGGCCTCAAGCAGAGCTGAGGTCAGGCCTGCGGTTACGCCTCCGGCTCCAGGTCCTCCTCCTCGAACACCAGCAGCGTGCGGGTGCTGAGCACCTCGGGGATGGCCTGGAGCCGGGTGAGCACCAGCTCGCGCAGCGCCCGGTTGTCGGGCGTGTGCACCAGCAGCAGCACGTCGAAGTCGCCGCCCACCAGTGCGATGTGGGAGGCGCCGGGAAGCTGCCTGAGCCGCTCGCGGACCGTGCGCCAGGTGTTCTGCACGATCTTCAGCGTGATGTACGCCGAGGTGCCGTGCCCCGCCCGCTCATGGTCCACACGCGCGCTGAAGCCCCGGATCACCCCGTCCTCGACGAGCCGGTTGATGCGTGCGTAGGCGTTGGCGCGCGAGACGTGGACGCGTTCGGCGACGGACCGTATGGAGGCGCGCCCGTCCGCCTGGAGGATTTTCAGGATGTCCTGATCGATGGCGTCGAGCGGGCGCGGCGGCGGAAGTGCGGTGCCGTCCAGCGGGCGCGGGAGCGTGGTGTCGTCCTGCGGTCCGTCGGCCATTTGTTCAGCTGCCATTGCCTCCCGCTCCCTCGCCGTGGACGTCCTGCGTTCATTCCAGGTTGTGGAGAACCGTTTGTCCACAGCCTGGAGGGGCCTGTAGCCAAAATGTGCCAACGACCGAACAATCGGTTGGTGAGGCGCCTCACAGCCGACGCGCCTCCCGTAGCCGCTCCCACGAGGAGGTGCCGTCATGACGGTCATGGAGCAGCGGGGCGCGTACCGGCCATCGCCGCCGCCCGCCTGGCAGCCCCGTATGGACCCCGCGCCGCTGCTGCCCGACGCCGAGCCCTACCGCGTCCTCGGCACCGAGGGGGCCGCCAAGGCCGATGCGGACCTGCTGCGCCGGCTCTACGCCCAGCTGGTCCGCGGTCGCCGCTACAACACGCAGGCCACCGCGCTCACCAAGCAGGGCCGCCTCGCCGTCTATCCCTCCAGCACCGGTCAGGAGGCCTGCGAGGTCGCCGCCGCCCTGGCCCTGGAAGAGCGGGACTGGCTCTTTCCCAGCTACCGCGACACCCTCGCCGTCGTCGCCCGGGGCGTCGACCCCGTCGAGGCCCTCACGCTGCTGCAGGGCGACTGGCACAGCGGCTACGACCCCTACGCCCATCGGGTCGCCCCCCTCAGCACCCCGCTGGCCACCCAGCTGCCGCACGCCGTCGGCCTCGCGCACGCCGCCCGCCTCAAGGGCGACGACGTCGTCGCGCTCGCCCTGGTCGGCGACGGCGGCACCAGCGAGGGCGACTTCCACGAGGCGCTGAACTTCGCCGCCGTCTGGCAGGCGCCGGTCGTCTTCCTCGTGCAGAACAACGGCTTCGCCATCTCCGTCCCGCTCGCCAAGCAGACCGCCGCGCCCTCCCTGGCCCACAAGGCCGTCGGATACGGCATGCCGGGCCGACTGGTCGACGGCAACGACGCGGTGGCCGTGCACGAGGTCCTCAGCGACGCGGTACGGCACGCGCGCGCGGGCGGCGGACCCACCCTCGTGGAGGCGGTGACGTACCGCATCGACGCCCACACCAACGCCGACGACGCCACCCGCTACCGCGGCGACGCCGAGGTCGAGGCCTGGCGTGCACACGATCCGATCGAGCTGCTGGAGCACGAGCTGACCGAGCGCGGGCTGCTCGACGAGGCCGGAATCGAGGCCGCCCGGAAGGATGCCGAGGCGATGGCCGCCTCCCTGCGCGAACGCATGAACCGCGACCCCGAACGGGACCCCATGGCCCTCTTCGACCACGTCTACGCCGAGACCACCGCCCAACTGCGCGAACAGCGCGCCCTGCTGCGGGCTGAGCTGGAAGCCGAGCAGGAGCGGCACGGCGAGCAGGAAGGCGGCGCCCGATGACCACCGTCGCCGTCAAGCCCGCCACCATGGCGCAGGCCCTCACGCGCGCGATGCGCGACGCGATGGCCGCCGACCCGACCGTGCACGTCATGGGTGAGGACGTCGGCACCCTCGGCGGTGTCTTCCGGGTCACCGACGGCCTCGCCAAGGAGTTCGGCGAGGACCGCTGCACCGACACCCCGCTCGCCGAGGCCGGCATCCTCGGCACCGCTGTCGGCATGGCCATGTACGGCCTGCGCCCGGTGGTGGAGATGCAGTTCGACGCCTTCGCCTACCCCGCGTTCGAGCAGCTCATCAGCCATGTCTCCCGGATGCGCAACCGCACGCGCGGCCGGATGCCCCTGCCCATCACCGTCCGCGTCCCCTACGGCGGCGGTATCGGCGGCGTCGAGCACCACAGCGACTCCTCCGAGGCCTACTACATGGCCACGCCGGGACTGCACGTGCTCACGCCCGCGACCGTCGCCGACGCCTACGGCCTGCTGCGCCAGGCCATCGCCTCCGACGACCCGGTCGTCTTCCTGGAGCCCAAGCGGCTGTACTGGTCGAAGGACACCTGGAACCCCGAGCAGCCCACGGAGGTGGAGCCCATCGGCCGCGCGATGGTGCGCCGGCCGGGCCGCAGCGCCACGCTGATCACCTACGGCCCCTCTCTGCCGGTCTGCCTGGAGGCCGCCGAGGCCGCGCAGGCCGAGGGCTGGGACCTGGAAGTGCTCGACCTGCGCTCGCTGGTGCCGTTCGACGACGAGACGGTCTGCGCGGCCGTACGGCGCACCGGACGCGCGGTCGTCGTCCACGAGTCCACCGGGTTCGGCGGGCCGGGCGGTGAGATCGCGGCCCGGATCACCGAGCGCTGCTTCCACCACCTGGAGGCGCCGGTGCTGCGCGTCGCCGGCTTCGACATCCCCTACCCGCCGCCCATGCTGGAGCGGCACCACCTGCCCGGCGTCGACCGCATCCTGGACGCCGTGGCCCGGCTGCAGTGGGAGGCCGAGGGCTGATGGCACAGGTGCTGGAGTTCAAGCTCCCCGACCTCGGCGAGGGACTCACCGAGGCGGAGATCGTCCGCTGGCTGGTCCAGGTCGGTGACGTCGTCGCCGTCGACCAGCCCGTCGTCGAGGTCGAGACGGCCAAGGCGATGGTCGAGGTGCCCTGCCCGTACGGCGGTGTGGTCACCGCCCGCTTCGGCGAGGAGGGCACCGAACTGCCGGTCGGCGCGCCGCTGCTGACGGTGGCGGTGGGACCGCAGGCCCCGGCGGGGGACACCGAGGGATCGGGCAACGTCCTGGTCGGATACGGCACCTCGCAGGCTCCGGCCCGGCGCCGGAGGGTGCGGCCGACACCGACACCGACACCGACGGGCGCCGTGAACGGCAGCACCGGTGCGGACAGCGGAACGCTCGCCTTCGACGGTACGGCGCCCACCGGGACGGCTCACGCGCGCGTGGACGCGCTCCACGCCGAGGGGCCGGTGCCCGTGATCTCCCCCCTGGTCCGCCGGCTGGCCCGCGAGGGCGGAGTGGACCTGCGGCAGCTGGCGGGCTCGGGCCCGGACGGGCTGATCCTGCGCGCCGACGTCGAGGGCGCCCTGCGGGCCAGGGCGGTCGTGGGCAGCCGTACGGCCGGGGCACCCGCCACGGCGGCACACGTCGCCGCCGCCACCCCGGCGGCATCCGCCGCGTCGGCAGCCACCGCCGCTTCGGCCACGCGCGCAGGGGGCACCCGCATCCCCCTCAAGGGCGTGCGCGGCGCGGTCGCCGACAAGCTCTCCCGCAGCCGCCGGGAGATCCCGGACGCCACCTGCTGGGTCGACGCCGACGCGACCGAACTCATGCGCGCGCGAGCCGCGATGAACGCGCCCGGCGGACCGAAGATCTCCCTGCTCGCGCTGCTCGCCCGTATCTGCACGGCCGCGCTCGCCCGCTTCCCCGAGCTGAACTCCTACGTCGACACCGAGGCCCGCGAGGTCGTCCGGCTCGACCAGGTCCACCTCGGGTTCGCCGCGCAGACCGAACGCGGGCTCGTCGTGCCGGTCGTCCGGGACGCCCACACGCGCGACGCCGAAGCGCTGACCGCCGAGTTCGCCCGGCTCACCGAGGCCGCCCGTACCGGCACGCTCACGCCCGGGGAACTCACCGGCGGGACCTTCACGTTGAACAACTACGGCGTCTTCGGTGTCGACGGCTCCACGCCGATCATCAACCACCCCGAGGCGGCCATGCTCGGCGTCGGCCGGATCGTCCCCAAACCGTGGGTGCACGAAGGCGAGCTGGCCGTGCGCCAGGTGGTCCAGCTCTCGCTCACCTTCGACCACCGGGTGTGCGACGGCGGCACGGCCGGCGGCTTCCTGCGGTACGTGGCGGACTGCGTGGAACAGCCGGCGGTGCTCCTGCGCACGCTGTGACACGGGCGGGGCGCCTCGAAGGAGGACCCCCGAGCAAGACACGAGAGAGGCCCCTCGGGACATACTCGGGGGGTGACCGACAACGCCCCCGCTCCCGGGACGCCCGTGCCGTACGACGCCATCGTGCTGGCCGGCGGCGCCGCCCGGCGGCTCGGCGGCGCCGACAAGCCCGGTCTGCGGGTCGGCGGCCGGGCGCTGCTCGACCGGGTGCTCGCGGCTTGTGCGGACGCCGGGACGACCGTCGTGGTGGCCGACCGGCGGCCCACCACGCGGCCGGTGCGCTGGGCGCGCGAGGAACCGCCCGGCGCCGGACCGGTTGCCGCGCTGGAAGCCGGCCTGCGGCACACCACCGCCGTACACACGGTCGTCCTCTCCGCCGACCTGCCCTTCCTTCGGCCGGCCACGCTGCGGAGCCTGCTGACCGCCCTCGGCGACACCGGCGCCGAGGGCGCACTGCTCACCGACGCCGACGGCCGCGACCAGCCGCTCGTGGCCGCCTATCGCACCGCCGCGCTCCGCCGCGAGCTGGCCGCCCTCGCGGCCGGACCCGACGGTCTGACCGGCCTGCCCCTGCGCCGGCTGACCGGCGCCCTCAGCCTCACCCGCGTCCCGGACCCGCTCGCGTCGTTCGACTGCGACACCTGGGACGACCTCGTCAACGCCAGGGCACGCATCAGGGAGCATGGGCACGTGTTGGATGAATGGATCTCCGCAGTCAAGGACGAGCTGGGCATCGACCTGGACGTCGACACCGGCGTGCTGCTCGACCTGGCCCGTGACGCCGCGCACGGCGTGGCCCGGCCCGCCGCCCCGCTGACCACTTTCCTCGTCGGCTACGCCGCGGCCCAGGGCAAGGGCGGCCCCGACGCGGTCGCCGAGGCCGCCCGCAAGGCGGCCGCGCTCGCGCTGCGCTGGGAGGAAGAGAGCAGCGGGGGCCCGAGCGTCCCGGACGCCGGATGACTACCCCCGGAACCCGGGCCGGAGCACCCGCAGAGGACAGCGACGACCTCGACGTCGAGGAGGCCCTGGCCCTCGTGAGGCAAGCCAAGGACGACCCCGCGGGCCAGGTCCCCGCTCCGGCGCCGGAAACCCACGGCGAACGGCACCGGGCCACCCCGTGGGCCCAGGCCCGTGAGATCGCCGCTCGCGCCGCACGTGCCCGGGTCCGTCGCGCCCCCGTCTCCGTGCCGCTCGGCGACGCCCTCGGCCTGGTCCTGGCCGCCCCGCTCGACGCGCTCACCGACCTGCCCTCCTTCGACACCTCCGCGATGGACGGCTGGGCGGTCGCCGGGCCCGGGCCCTGGGAGGTGCGCGACGAGGGCGTGCTCGCCGGACACGCGCAGCCCGAGCCGCTCACCGACGGCGTGGCGGTCCGTATCGCCACCGGCGCCCGCATCCCGGCCGACACCACCGCCGTGCTGCGCAGCGAGCACGGCCGTACCGACGCGCAGGGGCGGCTCCACGCCACGCGGGAGATCGTGCACGGCCAGGACATCCGCCCGCGCGGCCAGGAGTGCCGCAGCGGCGATCAGCTGCTGCCCGTCGGCACCCGGGTCACCCCCGCCGTACTGGGGCTCGCCGCGGCGGCCGGATACGACACCGTCACCGCCGTACCACGGCCCCGTGCCGAGGTCCTCGTGCTCGGTGACGAACTGCTGACCGAGGGGCGGCCGCGTGACGGGCTGATCCGGGACGCGCTCGGCCCCATGCTGCCGCCCTGGCTGCGCGCGCTCGGCGCCGAGGTCGTCGCGGTGCGCCGGATCGGGGACGACGCCAAGGCCCTGCGCCGGGCCGTCACCGGCTCCGAGGCGGACCTCGTCGTCACCACGGGCGGCACCGCGGGCGGACCCGTCGACCACGTCCACCCCATCCTGGAACGCATCGGCGCCGAACTCCTCGTCGACGGCGTCAAGGTGCGCCCCGGCCATCCCATGCTGCTGGCCCGCACCAAGGACGACCAGCACCTCGTCGGTCTGCCCGGCAACCCCCTCGCGGCAGTCTCCGGCCTGCTCACGCTCGCCGAGCCGCTGTTGCGCACTCTGGCCGCCCACCCGGCCCCGGAGCCGTACACGCTGCCGCTCGGCGAGGCGGTGCAGGGGCATCCGCACGACACCCGGCTGATCCCCGTGGTGCTGCGCGGCGACCGTGCCGTACCGCTGCACTACAACGGTCCGGCCATGCTCCGCGGCATCGCAGCCGCCGATGCGCTGGCCGTCGTACCGCCCGGCGGAGCCCGGCAGGGGGAGGAGGCGGAGCTGCTGGACCTGCCGTGGGCGACCGCCGGAGTCGAGGTGTGTTTCACGTGAAACGTCCGGGCCGTGACGCAGGGCAGCGGGCTGGACCTCGTCGAACGTCCGGTGCTGCATGGGGTGAGTTGGGCCGGCGGATCACCATCGTGTGGGCGTGTTCGAGCGAGCGGGTCTGACCCGGGGACGGCATCTTCGGGGAGTAGCGTCACGGACATGCATGCGATCACGATTCCCGAACCTGGTGGTCCCGAGGCGCTGGTGTGGGCGGAGGTCTCCGATCCGGTGCCCGGCGAGGGCGAGGTGCTGGTCGAGGTGGTGGCCAGCGCCGTCAACCGTGCCGACATCCTGCAGCGGCAGGGCTTCTACAACCCGCCGCCCGGCGCCTCCCCCTACCCCGGCCTGGAGTGCTCCGGCAGGATCGCCGCGCTCGGACCCGGAGTGTCCGGCTGGGCCGTCGGAGACGAGGTGTGCGCGCTGCTCTCGGGCGGCGGGTACGCCGAGAAGGTCGTCGTACCGGCCGGGCAGTTGCTGCCCGTGCCCGAAGGGGTCGACCTCAAGCGGGCGGCCGCGCTGCCCGAGGTCGTCTGCACGGTCTGGTCCAACGTGTTCATGATCGCCCATCTGCGGCCCGGAGAGACGCTGCTCGTGCACGGCGGGTCCAGCGGCATCGGCACCATGGCGATCCAGCTCGCCAAGGCCGTCGGGGCCAAGGTGGCGGTGACGGCCGGTACGAAGGAGAAGCTGGAGCGGTGTGCCGAGCTGGGCGCGGACATCCTGATCAACTACCGCGAGCAGGACTTCGTCGCCGAGATCAAGCAGGCCACCGGGGGTACGGGGGCCGACGTCATCCTCGACAACATGGGAGCGAAGTACCTGGACCGCAACGTCCAGGCGCTCGCCGTCAGCGGGCGGCTCGCGATCATCGGCATGCAGGGTGGGGTGAAGGGGGAGCTGAACATCGGCACGCTGCTGAACAAGAGGGCCGCGATCAGTGCGACCTCCCTGCGGGCACGGCCGCTGAGTGAGAAGGCGGCGATCGTGGCTGCTGTGCGGGAGCATGTGTGGCCGTTGCTGGCTGGGGGGCATGTGCGGCCGGTGGTGGACCGCGAGGTGCCGATGGCGGAGGCGGCCGAGGGACATCGGGTGGTGGAGGCCAGCGGGCACGTGGGGAAGGTGCTGCTGGTCACGTCGTAACGCCGCGGGACTGGAGCGGTGCGGTGCCCGGTGTCGGGGGTGGAGTCGCCTGCCTGCCTGCGTCGGCCGGGCGCCTCCCCCGCTCTCGGCTTCGCTCGGGCCGGGGGCCCACCGCTCACCCGTGCCGCCCCAGCGGTACGACTGCCCGCAGCTGCGCAGGGGGTGGGTCAGTCTCTGCGGAGTTTGAGGCCCAGGAGGGCGAGGGCCAGGCCCAGGCCCATGAGGATCAGGCCGCTGCCCAGGGGGAGGATCTGCAGGACCGGCTCGGAGGGATTCGAGCCCTGGGGGGCGGCGTTGTGGGCCGGGGGGTGGTTGAGGCCGGCCTCGTCGGGGACGGTCGAAGCCGTCGGCGTCGTGGTCGGGAGGTTCGTGGTCTCCGGTTCCTCCGGCCGACCGATGCCGGGAGCCCGGGTGGGTGCCGGGTCGTCTCCGCCCTCGACCTCGGCCGCGGGACCGTCCGGTCGGCCCGGCCGGATCCGCCCCTCGCCTGCCAGGCTGCCCGCACGGGTCGGCCCGACGGCCGTGGGGCGGTACGGGGCGGAGACGGAATCAGAGGGTATGGGGGAGATCGGGGATATCGGGGAAAGCGGGGAGATCGGGGAAAGCGGGGAGATCGGGGAGATCGGGGATATCGGGGAGATGGGTGAGGGCCCGGGGGCCGGGGAGTCGCTGTCACCCTGATCGTCAACGAGACCGTGGCCGTCATGACCGTCACCGTGGCTGTGCCCGCCCCCATGACCGTAAGCGTGACCATGACCGCGACTCGGACCGCGACTCGGACCGTGATCGGGCCCTGTGCCGCCCGGGGCCTCCGGAGCGGCGCCGTCCGTCGGTTCGCGGCCGCCGTGTGCCGAGTGTTCCGGGCGGCCGGGGCGGGCCGGGCGGCCCGTGTCCCCGGGGGCGGTGTGTGCCGTGTCGACGGGCGCCGTGCGGGCCGTGTCTCCGGGGGCGGGGTGGCCCGCTTCGTCGAGGGTCGGCCGGTCCGGGGGGTCGGGGTCGGTGGAGCTTCCAGGGGCGGGTTCGGCGGCGTACGCGGTCGTGGCGTCGTCGGTGACGGTGTCGTACGCGGGCAGGGCCACCGCGAGGACGAGCAGCAGCCGTATGCAGCGGAGCGTGTTGCACAGCCATGGAGTCACGTCGGTGACCTCTCGAAGCCGGATGTCGTGATCGATGGGTGACCGGCAGGAATAAGCCTCACATTCCAGGGCGAGATGGGCATTTCAGATTGGGCCGTCGGGTCTAAACGGTGGATCAGCCCCACGAGGGGGCACCACGGTGATGAGGTGTACGGGTGCGAGAGAATGGCGGCATGGAGATGCCGAGGAACGAACGGTTGCCGGAAAACCCCCAGATCCTCGTCGTGGGCCAGGACGGGATGGCGCTCGGCGGCGGCAACGGGGACGACGAGTCCCGTGAGACCCCGCTGACGGAGCAGGTCGAACAGCCGGCCAAGGTCATGCGGATCGGCAGCATGATCAAGCAGCTCCTGGAGGAGGTGCGCGCGGCCCCTCTGGACGAGGCGAGCCGGGTGCGGCTGAAGGAGATCCACGCCAGCTCGGTGAAGGAGCTGGAGGACGGCCTCGCGCCGGAGCTCGTCGAGGAACTCGAGCGGCTCTCCCTGCCGTTCACCGACGACGCCATCCCGAGCGACGCGGAACTGCGCATCGCACAGGCGCAGTTGGTGGGCTGGCTGGAAGGCCTCTTCCACGGGATCCAGACGACGCTGTTCGCCCAGCAGATGGCCGCGCGGGCCCAGCTGGAGCAGATGCGCCGCGCACTTCCGCCGGGCGTGACGGGCCACGAGGGCGGCGATGACCACCGCGCCGCGGGCCGCTCGGGCGGGCCCTACCTGTAACGAGCCCCTACCGAGCGCCGTATGGCGAGGCGGGCGTACCCGTGACGTACGGAGCCCGGCACGGACACCGTGCCGGGCTCCCTCTGTCTCCTGCCCGTCCCTTGCGGACGGCCGGTGTCAGGCGGGGTTGCCCGTCGAGACCGTGAGGTCGATCGTGCCCGGGTCCTTCTTGTCGACGTCCGTGCCCTCGGGCGGGAACTGGTCCAGGACGGTGTCCTTGCCCCAGGTGTTGTCGTCCTGCGAAGTGATCTTGTACTGCCAGCCCGCGGCCTGGAAGCAGGCCTTCACCGAGTTGATGTCCTTGTACCGGAAGTCGGGCAGCATGACCTTCTTCGTGTCGTTCCAGGACTCCGTCGGATCTGTGCACTTGGTCTTGTCGATCACCCGGGTCCGGTCCGGTCCGCGGTAGCCCGCCGGCTGGGAGGCGGACGCCGAGGCGCTCGCGCCGCCGCTGCCGCCCTTGTCGCCACCGCCGCCGTTGTTCATCGTCAGCGCGACGATCAGGGCGCCGACCGCGACGAGCGACACCGCGACCGAGCCGATGATCACCGGCTTGTTGCTCTTTCCGCCGCCGGAGCCCGGAGCGGACGGCTGCGCGGCCGTCTGCGGCGAGATCGTGTAAGGCGGCGGGGTGGACGCGGCCTGCGGTCCGTAGCCCATCGGAGGCGGCGTCTGGTAGCCGCCCTGCTGCGGATAGCCGTAGGCCGGGGCGGGCGTCTGCGGCGTCTGCGGGACGCCGTAGGGGCCCGGCTGGTACGGCGTCTGGACCGGCCCGGGGGCCGCCTGGGCGGTCCGGTCGACCGGCGGGAACACCGCGGAGCCGACGCCCGCGCCGCTCTGCGTCGGCCCGGCGCCGGGCACGATGCTCGGCGCGGCGGCCTGCAAGGACGCGGCGACGCGCAGGCACTCGTCGCGCATGGCCTCGGCGGTCGGGAAACGCTCGTTCGGATTCTTCTTCAGCGCGCGGGCGACCAGCGCGTCCACCGCGGGCGGCAGCGCACGGTTGATCGAGGAGGGCGCGACCGGCTCCTCCTGCACATGCGCGTACGCGATCGCCAGCGGGGAGTCCGCGTCGAACGGCAGCCGCCCGGTGACCAGCTGGAACAGCATGATGCCGACCGAGTACAGGTCGGAACGGGCGTCCACGCCACGCCCGAGGGCCTGCTCGGGCGAGAGGTACTGCGGGGTGCCGACGACCATGCCGGTCTGTGTCATCGATGTCACACCGGACTGCATGGCCCGGGCGATGCCGAAGTCCATGACCTTGACCACGCCACGCTTGGTCACCATCACGTTGCCCGGCTTGATGTCGCGGTGGACCAGCCCCATCTCGTGGCTGATCTCCAGCGCGGCCAGCACGTCCGCGGTGACCTTCAGCGCCTTGTCGGCGGGCATCGCGCCGTACTGCCGGATGTCCTCCTCGAGGGCCGAGCCCAGCGGGCGGCCCTCGACGTACTCCATGACGATGTACGGGGTCGTCAGACCACCGAGATCGTCCTCGCCGGTGTCGAAGACCGACACGATGTTGGTGTGCGTGAGCTTGGCCACGGCCTGGGCCTCGCGGCGAAAGCGCTCGCGGAACGCCTGTTCCCGGCCGAGTTCCGTGTGGAGTGTCTTGATCGCGACCTGGCGGTCGAGCACGGAGTCGTACGCAAGGTGCACCGAGGCCATGCCGCCCTCGCCGAGCAGGTCCCGCAGCTGGTAGCGACCGCCGGCCAGCGACTGCCCCGCGTACCGGCCGTGTGCGCCGTCCTGGCTCATCTCTCCCTGTCCCCCACTGGCCGTCCGGCGCCTTCGCTCTTCGCACGGGCCTTGATCGACTGTGTCATTCCCGGCCAAGTCTGCCCCAGGGCACTGACACGTCAAGCTCGGTGCCCGTTCCGTGACCGTACGCGCAAGAAGCGTCGCGCAAGCGTTACAGGGGGCGTACGACCGGCACACAGAATTTGCACGACAGCGCGTGCTACAGGTTTCATGGCCGGTCAGGCTTCGGCCGGTTCCGGTTCCGGATCCGAACCGGTGGCTCACGCCGAGGCTGTAGCGTGGCCGACGGAGACCGTAACAACACCGCGCGCACCGCGGGCAGAAACGACGGCGAGGACTGATGGACCAGACGCAGCGCGCCCAGGGCCCGTCCGACCCCGAGGCGAGTGGCGGCGGTATGTCGGACGCGCCGGAGAACTGGGGCAACGGCGGGCTCGTCGGCGACGGCCGGTACCGGCTGACGCACCGGCTGGGCCGGGGCGGCATGGCCGAGGTGTTCGCGGCCGAGGACGTCCGTCTGGGCCGCACCGTCGCGGTGAAGCTGCTGCGCGCGGACCTGGCCGAGGACCCGGTCTCCAAGGCCCGCTTCACGCGTGAGGCGCAGTCCGTCGCCGGGCTCAACCACCACGCGATCGTCGCCGTGTACGACTCCGGCGAGGACTTCGTCGGCGGCCAGTCCGTGCCGTACATCGTGATGGAGCTGGTCGAGGGCCGCACCATCCGCGATCTGCTGCTGAACGCCGAGGCGCCGGGTCCCGAGCAGGCCCTGATCATCGTCTCCGGGGTGCTGGACGCGCTCGCCTACTCGCATCAGCACGGCATCGTGCACCGCGACATCAAGCCCGCCAACGTGATCATCACCCACAGCGGCGCCGTCAAGGTGATGGACTTCGGCATCGCGCGTGCCCTGCACGGTGCGTCGACAACGATGACACAGACCGGCATGGTCATGGGCACGCCGCAGTACCTCTCCCCGGAGCAGGCCCTGGGCAAGGCCGTGGACCACCGCTCCGACCTGTACGCGACCGGCTGCCTGCTGTACGAACTGCTCGCGCTGCGGCCGCCGTTCACCGGCGAGACCCCGCTGTCGGTGGTCTACCAGCACGTCCAGGACATCCCGACCCCGCCCTCGGAGTTCTCCGACGGCTGCCCGCCGGAGCTGGACGGCCTGGTCATGCGCTCGCTCGCCAAGGAGCCGGACGACCGGTTCCAGACGGCCGAGGAGATGCGCGGCATGGTCCAGTACGGCCTGCAGATGCTGTACGAGCAGGGCGGACACACCGGCACCTGGCACACCGGCCCGGTGGAGGCGCACGACGGCCGGCACACCCCGGCGGGCGGTTTCACGGGGACGACCGCGATGCAGCACCCGGGCGACTTCGGCTCCGGGACCGCGCAGATCCCCCAGCCGATCCTGCCGCAGCGCTACGGAGGCGACGACGGCGGGTTCGAGGGACACGGAAACGGGGGCAGCGGCCGCGGCAAGCTGTGGATCCTCGCCGTCCTCGCGGTCATCGCGATCGCGGCGGGCGTCGCGTTCGCCCTCAAGACCACGAGCCACGGCACCGGCACCAATACCGACACCAAGCCGCCGGCGACGACGCACTCGACGTCCACGACGGGCCACTCGGACACCCCGACCCCGTCGGACAACACCACCGACCAGCCCACGGACACCAACACCGGCAGCAGCTCGGACTCGGGCTCGGGCGGTTCCGGCTTCACCCCGTCGGACCCGCAGACGTCGCAGTCGCAGAGCACGGGCCCGACCGACCAGCCCACGGATCCGCAGACCTCCCCGTCGCAGTCCTCGGGCACCTCCAACGGCGGCACCACCACCGGTACGACGAACGGCGGCACCACCACCGGTACGACGAACGGCGGCACCACCACCGGTACGACGAACGGCGGCACCACCACCGGCACGACCAACGGCGGCACCACCACCGGCAACACCACGGACGGCGGCACGAATCTTCCCACCGGTTGAGGGACACCCACCCCACCTCCGACGGCGTCCCCGTGAGCGGTTCCCGCCAGGGAGCCGTCACTCGGTGAACGCGGCGCACACCGCGTCGTACTCGCGTGTCCACCACACCACGAGCGCCGACGCGGCCGGGAACTGACAGTCCGCGCGCGTGTCACCGCGTTCGTAGTGCCAGCGCAGCATCCAGAAGTCGTTCAGCCGCTCCCACCACACCCGGTGCACGGCCGCCGCCAGCTCGGTGGGGCCGGCACCGGCCGCGCGCCGGTACGCGCGCGCGTACGCGCGTACCTTCGGCAGGTCCAGGGCGCCCGCCGGGCGTACGAAGAAGATCGCCGCGGCGCGCACGGCCTCCTCGGCGCGGGGCTGCACACCGAGCCGGTCCCAGTCGACGATGGCCGCCGGGGCGTCGTCCCTGTAGAGCACGTTGAACGGATGGAAGTCGCCGTGCACCCAGCCCACCGAGGCGCCGCGCGGCGGGCGCCGGTCCGTGTGCTGCTCCAGGAGCGCCCGGCGTTCCAGCAGCCGGTGCCGGGCCAGCTCGTCGAAGGCGTCGGCGGGGCGGTGCCGGCGCACATGGGCGAGCAGGTCGTCGATGAGGGCGAAGGTGTCGGAGGGGTCGGCGCTCTCCACGGGGTGGGGGCTCGTGGCCGGGCGCGTGCGCCCCTTGGGTGGCATCACGCGCTCGAGGCAGGCGTGCACGGCGCCCAGGAGCGCCCCGAGGCGTGCGCTCTCCCCGCGCGTGAGCTGTCCGCCGTGCCGGTGCCTGCCGTCGATCCAGGGGTGCAGGGCGTAGGCGTGGCCGCCGACGACGGCGACCGTACGGCCCTCGCGGTGCGCGAGCGGTACGGCGACGGGGACGCCGAGGTCGGCCAGGCGCTGGGTGGCGCGGTGCCGGCGTTCGATGGCGGCCGGGTCGGCGGTGTCGGGGTCGAAATGGTGCTTGAGGAAATAGCGGCCACGGGTGGTGCGCAGCCGGTAGCCGCGGTTCAGCAGCCCCTGGTCCACCGGCTCACAGGTGAGGGCGGTACCGGCCGCGTACAGGCGGAGCAGGGCGCCCAGAGGGGGCGCGTGGGACACAAGGGGTGGTACACATGAGCGCGGCACGCCGCAGATGGTAGGGCACGAAAAATCGCCGTGAGCTGGGGCTTGTCACAGGCGGTCACCGGCGATCCCTTTCGGTCACGTCGTGAGCATGCCGTGAACTTTCTCAAATGTTTCCGCCGTTTCCGATCTTCTCGCCCGGATACGGATCACATAAGCGGCGCAGCCAGTGTCACACGCAAACAATTCGACTCTTCCCGTGACCCGGGTGAGCGGGTTAACGTTCCGTTGCTTCGGCGTTGAAGCAGGGCTGTGACCAGCACGCTTCCACACCTCCCCGATTTACTTGGAAATCCAAGCAAAATCGCAGGTCAGGTGGGGTTTCACAGAAATGTGGAGCACTGGGTAACGTGATGGTTGCAGGGCGCTCGCCGGGGCACCTGTCACGCCTGTACCCGGCCGAGTGGCACCCACCCCGTGCCCGGTGGTCGAAACAGGTGAGCCGCACTGGCCTACCGGCAACCCCGGGGGCCGGAACGACGGAGGAGCACACGTGACCGTGGACAGCAGTGCCGCGCGCAAGCCGCGACGCAGCGCCGCAGGCAAGGCCGGCACCACCGGCAGCAAGACCACCCGCACCACCCGCGCCGCCGCGAAGAAGAGCACCGAACCGGAGCTCGTACAGCTGCTGACGCCCGAGGGCAAGCGGGTCAAGAACGCCGAGTACGACGCCTACGTCGCCGGCATCACCCCCGAAGACCTGCGCGGCCTGTACCGCGACATGGTGCTCACCCGCCGCTTCGACGCGGAGGCCACCGCCCTGCAGCGCCAGGGCGAGCTGGGCCTGTGGGCCTCCCTGCTGGGACAGGAGGCCGCCCAGATCGGCTCCGGCCGGGCCCTGCGCCACGACGACTACGTCTTCCCGACGTACCGCGAGCACGGCGTCGCCTGGTGCCGCGACGTCGACCCGACCAACCTGCTCGGCATGTTCCGGGGTGTGAACAACGGCGGCTGGGACCCCAACAGCAACAACTTCCACCTGTACACGATCGTCATCGGCTCCCAGACGCTGCACGCCACCGGCTACGCGATGGGCGTGGCCAAGGACGGCGCGGACTCGGCGGTCATCGCCTACTTCGGCGACGGTGCCTCCAGCCAGGGCGACGTCGCCGAATCGTTCACCTTCTCCGCGGTCTACAACGCCCCCGTGGTGTTCTTCTGCCAGAACAACCAGTGGGCGATCTCCGAGCCCACCGAGAAGCAGACCCGCGTACCGCTGTACCAGCGCGCCCAGGGCTTCGGCTTCCCCGGCGTCCGCGTCGACGGCAACGACGTGCTGGCCTGCCTCGCGGTCACCAAGTGGGCGCTGGAGCGCGCCCGCAACGGCGAGGGCCCCACCCTGGTCGAGGCGTACACCTACCGCATGGGCGCCCACACCACCTCCGACGACCCCACCCGCTACCGGGGCGACGAGGAGCGGCTGGCCTGGGAGGCGAAGGACCCGATCCTGCGCCTTCGCCGGTACCTGGAGGCTTCAAACCACACGGACGACGGATTCTTCGCGGAACTCGAGGCCGAGTCCGAGGCGTTGGGCAAACGAGTGCGCGAAGCGGTCCGTGCCATGCCCGACCCGGACCACTTCGCCATCTTCGAGAACGTGTACGCGGACGGGCACGCGCTCGTCGACGAGGAACGAGCGCAGTTCGCCGCCTACCAGGCGTCGTTCGCGGACGCAGCTGAAGGGGGTCGCTGACATGGCCGAGAAGATGGCGATGGCGAAGGCCATCAACGAGTCGCTCCGCCGTGCCCTGGAGGAGGACCCCAAGGTCCTCGTCATGGGTGAGGACGTCGGCAAGCTCGGCGGCGTGTTCCGCGTGACGGACGGCCTGCAGAAGGACTTCGGCGAGAGCCGGGTCATCGACACCCCGCTCGCGGAGTCCGGCATCGTCGGCACCGCGATCGGTCTCGCGCTGCGCGGCTACCGCCCGGTGGTGGAGATCCAGTTCGACGGCTTCGTCTTCCCGGCCTACGACCAGATCGTCACCCAGCTCGCGAAGATGCACGCCCGCTCGCTGGGCAAGGTCAAGATGCCGGTCGTCGTCCGCATCCCCTACGGCGGCGGCATCGGCGCGGTCGAGCACCACTCGGAGTCCCCCGAGGCCCTGTTCGCGCACGTGGCCGGCCTGAAGATCGTGTCGCCGTCGAACGCCTCCGACGCTTACTGGATGATGCAGCAGGCCATCCAGAGCGACGACCCGGTGATCTACTTCGAGCCGAAGCGACGCTACTGGGACAAGGCCGAGGTGGACCTCGAGGCGATCCCCGCCCCGCTGCACAAGGCCCAGGTCGTCCGCGAGGGCACCGACCTCACCCTGGCGGCGTACGGCCCGATGGTGAAGCTGTGCCAGGAGGTCGCGGCGGCCGCGGCCGAGGAGGGCAAGTCCCTGGAGGTCCTGGACCTGCGCTCGGTGTCGCCGCTGGACTTCGACGCCATCCAGGCCTCGGTGGAGAAGACCCGCCGCCTGGTCGTGGTCCACGAGGCACCGGTGTTCTTCGGCTCCGGCGGGGAGATCGCCGCCCGGATCACCGAGCGCTGCTTCTACCACCTGGAGGCACCGGTCCTGCGGGTGGGCGGATACCACGCCCCCTATCCGCCGGCCCGCCTGGAGGAGGAGTACCTGCCGGACCTGGACCGCGTGCTCGACGCCGTCGACCGCTCGCTGGCGTACTGAGGAGAGGGTCGTGACGACGATGACGGAAGCGTCCGTGCGCGAGTTCAAGATGCCGGACGTCGGCGAGGGACTCACCGAGGCCGAGATCCTCAAGTGGTACGTCCAGCCGGGTGACACGGTCACCGACGGCCAGGTGGTGTGCGAGGTCGAGACCGCCAAGGCGGCCGTCGAACTGCCCATCCCCTACGACGGTGTGGTCCGCGAACTCCACTTCCCCGAGGGCACCACGGTCGACGTGGGCACGTCCATCATCGCGGTGGAGGTGGCCGGCGCGGCACCCGCGGAGGCCCCGGTCGAGCAGCCGCAGGCAGCTGCCGAGGAGCCCGGCGCCGAGCCGGAGGCCAAGCCGCAGGGCCGCCAGCCGGTCCTGGTCGGCTACGGCGTGTCGACGTCCTCCACCAAGCGCCGTCCCCGCAAGGGCCCCGAGGTCACGGTTCCGGCGCCGGCCCAGGCGATCCAGAGCGAGCTGAACGGCCACGGCCACGGCGCCGTCGCCGAGAAGCCCCGCCCGCTGGCCAAGCCGCCGGTGCGCAAGCTGGCCAAGGACCTCGGCGTCGACCTCGCCACGATCACCCCGTCCGGCCCGGACGGCATCATCACCCGCGACGACGTTCACGCGGCGGCCACGCCGAAGCCGGCGGAGCCGACGCCGACCCCGGTCGCCGCGGCCCCGGTGACGCCGGCACCGGCCGCGTCCTACGACGGCATGCGCGAGACCCGCATCCCGGTCAAGGGCGTCCGCAAGGCCACGGCGGCGGCGATGGTCGGCTCGGCGTTCACGGCGCCGCATGTCACGGAGTTCGTGACGATCGACGTGACCCGCACGATGAAGCTGGTCGAGGAGCTGAAGCAGGACAAGGAGATGCAGGGCCTGCGGGTCAACCCGCTGCTCCTGATCGCCAAGGCCCTGCTGGTCGCCATCAAGCGCAACCCGGAGATCAACGCGTCCTGGGACGAGGCCAACCAGGAGATCGTGCAGAAGCACTACGTCAACCTGGGCATCGCGGCGGCCACCCCGCGCGGCCTGATCGTGCCGAACATCAAGGACGCGCACGACAAGACGCTCCCGCAGCTGGCCGCCGCGCTGGGCGACCTGGTCTCGACGGCCCGCGAGGGCAAGACGTCCCCGGCCGCCATGCAGGGCGGCACGGTGACCATCACCAACGTCGGCGTCTTCGGCGTCGACACCGGCACGCCGATCCTCAACCCCGGCGAGTCGGCGATCCTGGCCGTCGGCGCGATCAAGCTCCAGCCCTGGGTCCACAAGGGCAAGGTCAAGCCGCGTCAGGTGACGACCCTGGCGTTGAGCTTCGACCACCGCCTGGTGGACGGCGAGCTGGGCTCGAAGGTGCTGGCGGACGTGGCGGCGATTCTGGAGGAGCCGAAGAGGCTGATCACCTGGGCGTGACGGTACCGGGCGGGTAGCCTCGAAGCGTTGAGGGGACGGCCGCAACTTCGATTTGCGGCCGCCCCCTCTTCTGCGAGGCCGGGCTGTCTTCTTCGAGATGGTCTGTCAGCCCTGGTTCAGCACGTACACCGGCGCCCCGTCCTCGGCTCCGCCCCGGGAGCGGATGCAGGCGTGTTTCCGCAGCAGCCGCAGACATTCGTTGACGCGGTGCACCGAGAGTCCCGTACGGGCCGCGATCGATTCGAGCGGCTCGCGCAGCTCGCCCTTCTCCACGAGAACCGGGGCGATGACGACGGCCACGGTCCATACGTCGGCCGTGACGGAGAGGCGCTGCCGCCAGTCGGCCAGTACGGAGGCCGTGGTGGGCAGCGTTTTGACCTGCTCACCAGGTGTCCGAGGGGCCGGTACCAGGGCGTCGAGCCGGTCCGCGATCCGCTCCATCGCCCGGACCATGGCCTGCTGCACGGCGAGGGTGGCCCTCTGCGTGGCCGGCATCTCGCGCTGTAAAGTCAGGTTTTCCTTCTGCAGAGCGAGGTTCTCCCTCTGCAGAACCAGCGTTTCCTCCTGCAGCTCGATGGATTTGCGCTGTCCGTTCGCCAGTTCCTCGTCCAGCTGAAGGTTGTGCGCCTCGAGCCGGACGATGGCCTCGGCGACCTGCTCGGGCATGGCGTACGCGATCGGAGCGCCCGGCTCGAGGGGCTGCACCTCGGCCTCTTCCAGGGTGTAGGAGCCCTCCCGCTGGACGGTCTCGATCACTTCGGCGGCCCACTGTTTGAAGGGGGCGCAGGCAGGTTTGGTGCAGGCGTTGACGAGGAGGATGAGACCTTGGAGAGAGATGACATTCAGGTCTCGGCGCCACTCCCTGCCTGCGGGAATGCTGAGACCGTAAGCTCCAGTTACGGTCTCGAGAATCTCTCGATGCCCTTCAGGCACATGGTCGGCGAGCGCTTGCCTCGAATTTGTGTGCCCCAGTTCCTTGCACACATCCACCGCCGGAAACCAGTGACTCCCGTCCGGCATGGTCAGCCTCCGCACACGGGCTCCGGTCGCCGCGTACACGAAGTCGCTGACGTCGATCGCCTCGTGCCGTTCGGACGAGTCGGGTCGCTTGCTGGGTTCGCTCATGTGAACCACCTCCGCTGCGGAACGTAGAGCGGAGGAATTCGAATATGCCAGCTGCAAGGATGATGTTCACGATTGAGGGTGAAGTTGACGGAAAACTCCGGACACTGGAACTGGACGTCAGTCCTCGCCGACCTGGATGAGCACGGCGAACCGCCGGCCGCCGGTGCCGGCGACGAGGCCGTCGAAGGTGCAGGCGGAGACTCCCGTCCAGCAGCCGTCCAGCTCTGGATCCTGGTTGGACCACCAGCGGGCGTCGGGCCCGAGGAGCGTCACCACGCGACGGGGTGATGGCGTCCGCTTCGGACCGTCCCATGAAGCCGGCCCTCGACCACACAAGGCATTCGGCGGCCAGTCGGCCCATGAGCGGCTCCGCTCTTTCCGCGGTGAAGGGCTCCAGAGCCTCCTCGACCTGCTGAGCGGAGGCCGCTGGGACAACTCAGCGCGAGGACCGGGCACTTCAGCTCTTCAGCTGCTTCGGCAGACGGACCATGGCCCTCGGCGAACTCCCGTAGGAGGTCGCTGATCTTCTTCGCGGTGTCGAACAGAACGGTCATGACGGGGTGGGTGGCCGTCGGGCTGGAGGCACTGTCGTGCCCCCACTCGTAATTGCCCGTGTGCTTGCCCCAGGCCGTCGTGCCCCACAAGGAGCTGCAGAACTCGCGCATGGCGTCGTACCACTCGCTGTTTGTCTGCTGGGTGATGCCGCTGACCAGGGAGGTGAGGTTGCCCTCGGTCGTACCGAGGGACATCGTCATGTCCGCCCAGTCCTGAGAGAGCGAGTTGAGGTAGTGCTGTTGGGGAAAGGGATAGACCTCGGCGACCTTGCCCCAGCGGAAGGCGTCCTCCAGCAGAGGCCGCAGGACGTGCCATACGACATCCGGTATGTGCTCCAGCAGGGAGCGGATGAAGTCGTCGCCGCCGTCGTCGTCCCCCACTTCAGGTTCGGTACCGAGCCGTAGTGTGGGGGGTTGGTGATGACCGCCGGCGGTTGCTGTACCCGGGGCCGGGTTCTGCCGGAGGGGTCGTTGGCCGCCTCGGCCTTGGAGTAGTTGTTGGCGGTCGTGGCGAACCCGACGGCGGCGCCGCCGATACTGGCCACGCTGCTGGCCCACACCTCCAGGTAGCGGTTGCCGATCGCGACATAAGCCGTGGCAAAGCCCTGGGCCGCGGTGCCGTAGCCACCCGCGTCCGGGTACTTGTGCAGCTGCGTCAGAAGATTTCGAGCTGCCTTGTCGAACTGGGTCTGCTCCCCGGCGAAGCCGCCTGCGACCCGGTGCAGGTCGGACGGCTTGACGTCGATGGTCCCGCTCTGCGATGGGGTCGGCGTCGCCATCAGGCTGCGCCCCAGCCACGCAGTACCACACGGTGTGCCGCCGCGTAGTTGGCGTGGCCCGTCGTGACGCACGCATGCAGCCACTTCTGGGCCGCCTGCAGGTCCTGCGCACAGCGGTCCCACTCGTCCAGCTTCTCCACGAAGGTCTCGCGGGCTTCGCCCTTCCAGGACAGCACGACCGGTTCCACGCGGTCGTACAGATCGCCCAGCTGCCGTTGAGTTGCTTGAGGATGTCCTCCAGTTCGACGGCGAGTTTCGGGCTCTTTCGCGGGGAGGGGCCCGGACAGCCCCTGAGGGCGTGGTCAGACGGCTGTGCTGCCGACCTGTCCGGAGCCCGGAGCCGCGTCCGTCACGGAGCAGGCGAGGGCGTCAACTCCGCCCACACCGTCTTCCCCACGGCCAGTCTCTCAACGGCCCAACGCTCGGCGAGCGCCCTGATGATGAGGAGACCCCGGCCGAACTGCTCGTCCTCCGCGGCTACACGACACTCCGGCAGGCGTTCGCCCCTCGGGTCCGTGACGGCGATGCGGAGCGTGGTGCCGCGCAGGGAGGTCTCCATGCGGAAGTGCCGGTCCCTGAGGCAGCCGTGCAGTAAGGCGTTCGTGCACAACTCGCCGGTGAGCGGGGCGGCGTCCGCCGCGAGGGCGGGGAGTCCCCAGAAGACGGCGAGCCGGGCGACGTGGTGGCGGGCTCGGGGGACGTTTCTCGGGTACGGCGTGTAGGTGACGGCGTCGAAGCGGT
Organism: Streptomyces sp. NPDC001153; assembly: GCF_053598315.1. Taxonomy (NCBI): domain Bacteria; kingdom Bacillati; phylum Actinomycetota; class Actinomycetes; order Kitasatosporales; family Streptomycetaceae; genus Streptomyces; species Streptomyces sp. NPDC001153. The sequence continues at coordinate 156,479 of NZ_JBSFJZ010000008.1, read as the reverse complement.
CGTACTGCTTGGGGGCGGGGAACGGGCAGGCGTCGGACATGCGGGGACCTCCGGGTGCGGGGACGGGCCAGTGGGGTGGCTTCGCCGTACGGGCAGCACGGTGCGCTTCCGCCGACTGGTGGCGCTCAGTTGCGGCTTCGACACTGAAAGTAGCCATGTCGCGGTTTGCTGTGCAACCCGTCCCGGGGAAATCCGTCTCCGATTCTTGCGATGAGTGATCGGTTGCTTGCAGACTGGCACCGTGGTCGCAGACGAGTTCAAGCGTGGGAACCGCATGTCCACTGTGCTGGCACGGAAGTTGGGCGGGGAGTTGCTGCGACTGCGTGACGAGGCAGGCCTGACTCAACCGCAGGCAGCGGAAGCCCTGTCGGCGACCGGAACGAAGGTCGCCAAGATGGAGCGGGGATGGGTGCCGTTCCGGGATCCGGACATCCACGTCCTGTGTGACCTGTACGGCGTGACCGACCCGAAGGTCGTGGAACGGCTCCTGAGTCTCGCCCGCACGGACCGGGAGCGCCGTAAGGCAAAGGGCTGGTGGAACCAGTACCCCGAACTCCGGTCACTCGTCGAGTACGTGGCGCTCGAGGACATCGCCACCGGCATCAGGACGTGGCAAGGCGCCTTCGTGCCAGGGCTCTTGCAGACGCCGGACTACGCCAGGGCACTAGCTGTGGGGAACGCCGACTGGGACGACCCCGACGAGATCGAGAGGTTTGTCGAGGCCAAGGTCGCCCGGCAGGACCGGCTCGCGGACGGTGAGCCGCTCACTCTGTGGGCGGTGGTGGGGGAAGGCGCGCTACGGCAACTCGTGGGCGGACGTGAGGTCATGCGCGCGCAGCTGGCGCACCTGGTGGACGCAACCCGGCTGCCCAACGTGAAGCTGCAGGTGGTGCCGTTCATCGCGGGCTCTCACCCAGGGATGACCAGCGCCTTCAGCATCGTGTCCTTCGCCGAATCCGGCGCGATGGACGTGGTCTATATGGACACGGCCTCGTCTACGCTGTGGCTGGAGAGCGAGGAGGACGCCGACCGCCACAACGCCAGGTTCGAGCGGATCGCTCGGTGTGGGCTCGCTCTTCGCGATTCCACTGCCCTGATCGAACGTATCCGCAAGGAGCTGTGAGCCGTGCCGCCCTTCGAGTTCACCAAGTCCAGTCACAGCAGCGGTAATGGTGAGTGCGTCGAAGTCGCCCGCAACATCCCCCACACCGTCGCCGTCCGCGACTCCAAGAACCCCCTTGGCCCGATACTCACCCTGAGCCCCGCCGCATGGGCCCGCTTCGCAGGTCACCTTGCTCGCAGCCGGTGATCTCAACTGCCGTAGATCTACAGAATGGTAACGGGGGAGAAGACCGCCGCCCGGCATGCGAAACCCAAAGCGGAGGCGGTGGCGGGCTGGGCCTCGGCGCGGGGCTGTGCCGGGGTGGTGGGGCACAGCACGGCGGGGACGGCCCTGACGACCGTCGCCGCATCGCTGGCACTTGGTCTCGTCTGTCTGGTGGTGGGCAAAGCGCTGAAGATCGGCGAGCTTCGGCGGGTTCCCGGATTCCGCCGGCATCGGGCGCCTGCCTCTCCCTGACCGCCCGCCCTGACGTCGTATCAGGGGCGGGTCGGGGTGGTGTCGGGGACGTCACCGATGGTGGTGGAGTGGCTGCGGCGGCACGCTGGTCACATGACGAAATCCGTGGCTGCTCGCCCCAGTTCCTCTTCCGTCCGCCGTGTCGCCGCCGTCGCCGGCGTCGCCGCTCTCGCCGGTACGGCGGCGGTGTGCGCGCCGGGTGTCGCCTACTCCGCGCCACGCGCCGCCGCGGCGACCGCGACCGATTTCGGTGACTGTCCACCCCTGCCCGACGGCGTCGACCCGGCCCGATGGAGATGCGAAGTGCACACCGCGGCCCCGCGGTTGATCATCGGCAAGGTCACGGTGAGCCTGGCCCCGATCACCATGACGCACGCCGAAGGCCCGATGCCGGACGGCGGCAACGGCCAGGTGTGGGGTGCGATGCACAGCACTCCCACCGCCATACCGGGTGGACTGACCGGCACACCCGCGGGCGACCGCGCGGCCGTCCTGGGGCTGGCGATACAGCCGGAGTACGGCGGCCGGTCCGACTTCTACACCGGGCAGTTCAGCCTCCGCTTCCGGCTCCTCGGCCCGCTGGTGCCGCACGGCTGCACGATCGGCGCGGGCGAACCCGTCGACTTCCGGCTGAAGCGCTCCGGCCCTTCCAAGTGGGTCTCCCAGGACCCTCCGGTGATCGAGTTCTCGGCGTACGACGACACCTTCACCGCCCCGGCCGCCGAACACTGCGGACCCCTCACCGGAGCCCTCAACCGACGTCTCGGCCTGCCGGCGGCCGAAGGCAACCTGCTGTCGTACGACGCCTCGTACACCTTCAAGACCTACGACCAGCTCCCTGTCAGAGACGACGACAGGGAGCAGAACGGAGGGAACCTTTCGCACTGACGCCGACTCCTGACCCGGCGACGCGGGCCCGACGGGGGACCGCACCGGCCCGAGAGGGGTCAGGCATGGCACCGCACACCGACCGTCCAGAACGTCCGCTGCCGAAGGACGGGCGTGCCGAGCACCGCATGCTGGACGTGCGCTCCACCCGGCTGCATCTGGCCGAGTACGGCGGCTCCGGCACCCCGCTGCTGATGCTGCACGGCTTCCCGCAGCACTGGTACGCCTGGCACAAGGTCGCCGGGCAGCTGTCCGACGGGTACCGGCTGCTCTGCCCGGACCTGCGCGGCTTCGGCTGGTCGCAGATCACGCGCCGCGGCTACGACATGGACAGCCTGGCCGAGGACGCCCTCGCACTGCTCGATGCGCTCGGGCTGGCGCGGGTCGGACTGGTCGGGCACGACTGGGGAGCGCATCTCGGGTTCCGGCTGTGCCTGAGGGCGCCGGAGCGGTTCACCGGCTATCTCGCGCTCAACATGACCCACCCCTGGCCCCGGCACCGTGCGGTCCTCCCCAACCTGTGGCGACTGTGGTTCACCGCGTTCGTCGAGTACCCGGTGCTCGGGCGGGCCGTGTTGCGGCACTGGCCCGGCTTCACCCGCTTCCTGCTGCGCCACCAGGTCGCCGATCCGGCGGCCGTGTGGACGCCGGCGGAGATCGCCGAGTACGCCGCCGCCACCTCGCGGAGCGCCCCCGCCGTGCAGTCCCTGTTCTGGCAGTACGTCCTGCACGACATCCCCGCGCTGGTACGGGGCACCGCGCGGCGGCAGCGGCTGACCGTGCCGACGCTGCTGCTCGGCGGGGAGCGGGACAACGTGGTCGTGCCGTCGATGCTGGCGGGCGCCGAGCCGTACGCCGACGAGCTGCGCGTGCGGCTGGTGCCGGGGGCCGGGCACTGTCTGCCGCAGGAGCGGCCGGAGGAGGTGGCGGAGGCGATCCGCGAACTGTTCACCCCCTTGGCAGAGGAGGTCTAGCGCAGCTCCGCCCGCCCGGCGACCCGGTCGACGAACGCCCGTCCGCGCCGTTCGCCGAGCAGGCGGCCGTAGAGCCGCTGGGCGGGGCGCAGGGCGGTGGGGCGGGTCGCGCCGAGGACGGCGAAGCGGGTGCCGCCGGCCTCGGGGGCGGCCGCCATGCCGCCGACGATCAGCCGGGACTGCATCAGGCACCAGCCGGGAGAGAGCCGTACCTCGAAGGACTCCCTCAGGCCCGAACGGCCCACCGCCAGCGCGCGTTTGCGCTCCGCGTCGCCGGGCGGCACGCGGAACTCGCGCAGGAACGGGACCAGATGGGGCAGTTCCGCCTCCAGGTCGGCGGCCACCGCCCACACCCGGTCGTACGGCAGCGCCAGATGCTCCTCGGCGTACAGACCGGCGTGCAGCCCCGCGGCCAGCACGCGCAGCCGCAGCACCGGATCGGAGGAACTCATCGTGACCACGCCTTCCGAAAGGAGGAACGGGCCCGGCTCAGCCGGGACTTGACGGTGCCCTGCGGTACGCCGAGCAGGGCGGCGACGGTGGCCTCGTCCAGGCCCTCCAGCTCGCGCAGGACCAGCACCGCCCGGTGCCGGACCGGGAGCCGGGCCAGTACGTCGCGCACGTCGGCCGGCACCTCGCCGTCGGCGTCCGCGCGCAGTCCGCCGAGGCGGGCCAGGTCGGCGGGGTCGGCCGGGTCCTCGGCGGAGGTGCGGCGGGCGACCCGGACCGCCTCGCGCACCGTGGCCGTACGCACCCAGCCGTAGAAGGCCTGCGGGTCGCGGAGTGTGCGCAGGCCCTTGAAGACGGCCAGCAGCGACTCCTGTACGGCGTCGGCCACGTCGTGCGGGGCGATCGGACGGCAGAGCCGGGTCACGTACGGGGTGACCAGCGTGAGCAGTTCGTCCATGGCCAGGGCGTGCCCGCCCTGTGCGGCCCGGACCAGTGCGGCGGCCGTGTCCCAGGGTGCCGCCCGGCCGTCGTCCTCCCCCTGGACGCACTGGGGGTTCTGGATGTCCATGGCCGGCTCAGGCCCGCCGCCGCAGCGCGTTCAGCAGGGCCGCGCCGCGCTCGGCGTCGTCCACGCTCACGGCGAAGTCCGTACGGCGGCCCTGGGGCCGTATGACCAGACAGTCGCCGGCGCGGAGCATCACCGTCGTGCCGAGCCCGCTGAGGCGGTAGCCCCAGCCGCCGACCTGGGAGGGCTGCCGGCGCTCGGCGCGGGCGGACTCGATGGCGGTCGGCGACCAGCGGCGGGCGGGCCAGCCGAGCGGTCCGAACGACACCTCCAGGCCCGCTTCCGACACCTTCGCCTGGACCGAGGAGAAGAGGGCTCCGGCGAGCGATGCGGTGGCGCAGCCGGCGCACAGCACGAGCAGGACGGTGGGGTCCGCCAGGCCGGCGACCAGTGCCGCCAGTGCGCCGACGGCGATCAGACCGGTCAGCGCGGCCACCAGCTGCAGCCAGGGGTTGGCCGCGCGGGAGAACCACACGAGCTGCTCGCCCTCGGAAAGTTCCAGTGCCGGGGTCGGGGCGGATGGCGTGGTGGAGGTGGTGCGGATGGTCAGCCACCAGGCCACCACGCCGGCGACCGCAGCCAGGGCCACGGGAAGCACGACCCCGGGGACCGAGTCGCGGGCCTCGTGCCAGTCGGTGCGGTCGAGGTTGGCGCGGACGACGGAGGCCTGCGCGCCGATCAGCACCGCCGCCGTGGGCGCCAGCGCGATCGCCCGCCAGGGGCGTGCGGCCGGCCAGGACGGGCGCCATCGCACGCTCAGCGCGAGGGCGATCAGCAGCCAGACGCCGGCCGGGAACAGGGAGGTCTCCCACAGCGGCATCGAGCCGTCGGGGGCGGCACCCCCGCTCCAGTGGGTCGCCAGCCGGTCGGGCAGCCGGCCGCGCGCGGCCCAGGGCAGAGCCGCGAGCAGCGCCGCGACGGCCACCGTGGACCCCGCGAGCCCCCAGCGCGCGGTGCGGCTCCGTGCGCCTGCCAGGTCGCGGTCGGTCCCGTTCCGGGCGCGGTCGTTCCCGGTCTGGTGCCGGTCGTCGCCGTCCCGGTCGTCCCCGTCGGTCATGTCGTCATCCCCCGGATCATCTCGATGAGGTCGGTGCGGCTGTAGCCGAGCCGGGATGCCTCCGCGACCAGCTCACGCACCCTGATGTCCAGTCCGGACCGCCGGGCCGCCCCCTCGGCGACGGTGATCCCGCGGCCGCGGCGGAACTCCAGCAGACCCTCGTCCCGCAGTTCGCGCAGGCCGCGCAGGACGGTGTTGACGTTGATGTCCAGGGCCGTGGAGAGATCGCGGGCGGAGGGCAGCCGGTCGCCGGCGCGGCACTCGCCCTCGGCGATGGCCCGCCGGATCGCCGCCGCGACCTGCTCGTGCAGGGGGCGGGTGTCGGTCTTGTCCAGACGGATCAGCATGGTGCCAATGAAACTAGCACCATCAGCTTCATTGCGCACCCGGGCAGCAGAACGGGCCCGCCGCTGGCGCGCGACGGGCCCGTCGGTGTCCGGTGGGACGTCAGCCGAGCTTGGCGAAGCCGTAGTCGAGCAGCTTCTTCGCGTCCGCCTCACGCTGGGGGATGGAGGTGGAGGCGAGGACGGTGCCGATGACGGTCTTGTTGTTGCGGGTGGCGGCGAAGACCAGGCAGTAGCCGGCCTCCGGGCCGGAGCCGGTCTTCACACCGATCGTGCCGCTGTAGCTGCTGAGCAGACCGTTGGTGTTGGTCCACGGGGCCATCGTGCGGATGCTGCCCGTCTTGGTGAGGGTCTTCGCGGTGTACGACCTCGTCTTGACGACCGTGCGGAACGTCGAGTTCTTCATCGCACTGCTGGCGATCAGCGTCAGGTCGTGCGGCGACGAGTAGTTGTTTCCGTTGCCGATGCCGTCGAAGGAGTCGAAGTGGGTGTGCAGCAGCTTCAGACTCTTCGCGGCGGCGTTCATCTTGCCGATGAAGTTGCTGACGCGGGCGGCGCGGGTGGAGCCGGAGCCGTAGGTGTCGGCGAGCGCGTAGGCGGCGTCGCAGCCGGACGGCAGCATCAGGCCGTACAGCAGCTGGCGGACGGTGACCTTGTCGCCGACGATCAGGTGCGCCTGGGAGGCGTTGTTCTTGACGACGTAGTCGCTGTACGCCTTCTGGATCACCACCTGCTTGTCGAGGTTGAGGTTCGACTGCGCGAGCACGACCTTGGCGGTCATGATCTTGGTGGTGGAGCCGGTGGAGAGCGGCGTGTCCATCTTCTTGTTGAACAGCGTCGAGTTGTTCGCGCCGTTCATCAGGTAGCCGCCCTTGGCCACGATCGAGGGCGTCGTGACGGCCTGAGCGGGCGCAGCGGTGAGGGCACCGGTCGCGAGCAGCGCGCCGGAGGTGACGGCAACGGCGGCGGCTCTGCGGAGACGCGAGGTACGGGTGCCCTTAATGCCGGTAATCAAAGTGATATACCCCGATTGTGTTGAATGCCCCTGAAGTGCGGCCGAGTTGAGGTGGCAGAGCAGAGGGCCGCACGTGTGAGACACGTAAGTAGCACAGAAGGTTGTGCGGTCGCTGCGGGGTTCCCTGGTTACAGATCCGTCACGTCCGGATGCTGGACGACGCCGCCTCATGCGTACGTGTTGTATCTATTCTGTGGGCATGAAGACGGCCGTACAGCAGCCCGCCCGTCGGGACCCCAAGCCGGCGCCCGCCGCCGACCGTGTGTACGCCCATGTCAAGCAGGGCGTCCTCGACCGCCGCTACGAGGGCGGCACCCTGCTCACCGAGGGCGAGCTGGCCGAGGCCGTCGGGGTCTCCCGCACGCCGGTGCGGGAGGCGCTGCTGCGGCTGGAGGCCGAGGGCCTGATCCGGCTCTACCCGAAGAAGGGCGCGATGGTCCTGCCGGTCTCCGCGCAGGAGATCGCGGACGTGGTGGAGACCCGCCAGCTCGTCGAGGAGCACGCCGCACGCAAGGCCGTACCCGCCCCGCCGGGCCTGCTGCAGCGGCTGACGGAGCTGCTGGAGCTGCAGAAGACGCAGGCCGCCGCCGGTGACCTGGCCGCGGCCGCGGTGACCGACCGCAGCTTCCATGCCGAGATCGTGCGCAGCGGCGGCAACGAGATCCTGTCCCGGCTCTACGACCAGCTGCGCGACCGGCAGCTGCGGATGGGCGTCGCCGTCATGCACTCCCACCCCGACCGGATCGCCAAGACGCTCGCCGAGCACGAGGAGATCCTGAACGCGCTGCGCGCCGGGGATGCGGAGGCGGCCGTCGCCGCCGTCCACCGGCATGTCAGCTGGTTCGAGCACCTCGCCCGAGGTGAGGCCCGATGAGCGCTCCGGCGCGCAACGTCACCCTCCCGGGTGATCCTCCGGGCGGCCGACGCGCCGTCGCCGTGTGGTCCATAGGCGTCGCCGTCTACTTCGTCGCCGTCATCTTCCGTACCTCACTGGGCGTGGCGGGACTGGACGCGGCGAACCGCTTCCATGTGAACGCCTCCGCCCTGTCGACGTTCTCCATCCTCCAGCTGCTGGTCTACGCCGGCATGCAGATACCCGTCGGCCTGCTGGTCGACCGGCTCGGCACCAAGAAGGTGCTGAGCATCGGCGCCGTGCTGTTCACGGCCGGGCAGCTGGGCTTCGCCTTCTCCCCGTCCTACGGCACCGCCCTCGCCTCCCGCGCCCTGCTGGGCTGCGGTGACGCGATGACCTTCATCAGCGTGCTGCGGCTCGGCACACGCTGGTTCCCGGCCCGGCGCGGACCGCTGGTCGCGCAGCTCGCGGGGCTGGTCGGCATGGCGGGCAACCTGGTCTCCACCCTGCTGCTCGCCCGGCTGCTGCACGGCGTCGGCTGGACCCCGGCGTTCGCCGGGAGCGCGCTCGCGGGTGTCGTCGTCCTGGTGCTGACGCTGCTGTTCCTGAAGGACCACCCCGAGGGGCACGAGCCCGAGCCGGCGCCGCACCAGGGCGCGGCCTACGTCCGCCGGCAGATCGCGGCGGCCTGGCGGGAGCCCGGCACGCGCCTCGGGCTGTGGGTGCACTTCACCACCCAGTTCCCGGCGATGGTGTTCCTGCTGCTGTGGGGCCTGCCGTTCCTGGTGCAGGCGCAGGGGCTCAGCCGGGCCACGGCCGGTGAACTGCTCACCCTGGTCGTGCTGTCCAACATGGTGATCGGGCTCGTCTACGGCCAGATCGTCGCCCGGCACCACGCGGCGCGGCTGCCACTGGCGCTGGGCACGGTCGGCGCGACGGCACTGCTGTGGGCCGCGACGCTGGCCTGTCCCGGTGCGCATGCGCCGATGTGGCTGCTGGTGGTGCTGTGCACGGTGCTGGGGGCGTGCGGGCCGGCCTCGATGCTCGGGTTCGACTTCGCGCGGCCGGCCAACCCACCCGAGCGCCAGGGGACCGCGTCGGGCATCACCAACATGGGTGGGTTCGTCGCCTCGATGACGACGTTGTTCGCGGTGGGCGTGCTGCTGGACGCGACCGGGGACGACTACGACGTGGCCTTCAGCGCTGTGTTCGTGCTGCAGGCGCTCGGGGTGTCCCAGATCCTGCGGCTCCGGGGGCGGGCGGCCCGGCGTGAGCGGGAGCGGTTGGTCGCCAGCCGGGTGGAGACGGTGCACGTGCCGGCGGCCTAGCCGTTCTCGCCCCGCCCGCGCACCGCCCGTTCCCGGTCGGCCGGTGGACCGGACAACCTGCCCGGTGCTCGCCGTCGGCGGATTCCCGGCGCCGTGTCAGCTACGGCGTCACCGCGAAGTTGCGCAGGATCGCCGCCGTCAGATCCGGGTCACCCTCGGCCTTCACCCTGTCCGCCGCCGCCTCCGGTGTCATGCGGCCGCAGGCGAGGCGGACGTAGGTCTCCCAGTCCAGGGTGAGGGCCGCGGCGGGGCCGAGGGCCGGGGCGGTTTCCAGGGTGCCGCGGCCCTGGATGTCGATGCGGATGGTGCGCAGGAACTCCACCGGGCCGTGCACGTCGAAGACGATGGCCGAACTGCGCGGTGCGTCCGCGTCCTTCGCGACCACCTTGGGGAGTGCCTCCAGGAGGACGTCCCGGACCACGTACGCACCCGGCGAGTCCAGGTTGCCGGGGCGGCCGAGGGCCGTGCGCAGGTCCTGCTCGTGCACCCACACGTCGAAGGCGCGGGCGCGGTAGGCCTGTTCCAGCGTGATGTCCTTGCCCAGCGGGCCGCGGACCGTGGTGCCGGGGTCACGCGACTCGTTGCGCAGCTGGCGGTTGCGGCGGATGACCGTGTACTCCAGCTCGGCCGTCATCTCCGGCGCCGTGTGGTGGCGGCGGACGTCGACCTGCATCTCCATGTACCGCTGGTGCTCGGTGGTGACGTGGAAGAGGTCACGCGGGAGGGAGTGGATCGGGCGCGGGTCGCCGAGCAGCTCGCAGTCCATGCCGATGACGTGGGACACGATGTCCCGGACCGACCAGCCCGGGCAGGGGGTCCGCCGGTTCCACTCGCCCTCCGCGAGCGACTGGACCATCTCGGATATCGCTTCGATGGAGTGCGTCCAGGCGTCGGCGTAGGGCTGGAGGGTGGGATGCAGACTCACGGAACGGGACCCCTCGGCGGTCGGTACACGGGCAGGTTGTGGCGGCGTTGCCAGCGGGCGGCGGCGGCACTTCGGCGGGTGTCTGGGAGGCTAAGTTACGCTGCCTGCAGGCACCCCGGCAGTGCTTTCGTGTGACGATCGTAGGCCTGTGTGGGCTACTCGAATGCCAGGACGGTGGTAGTGTGCGCGCCTCGCTGATCCAGATCGCCGTGAACGAGGACGAATCGGTCGACACCCGGCGGCGGCGGGTGGCCGCCCTGGTCCGGGAACAGGCCGGTGCCGACCTGGTGGTCCTGCCGGAGCTGTGGACCACCGGCGCCTTCGCCTACGAGGAGTTCGGCCGCGAGGCCGAGCCGCTCGAAGGGCCGACGTACGAGACGATGGCCAAGGCCGCGAGCGACGCGGGCGTCTGGCTGCACGCGGGGTCGGTTCCGGAGCGGGCCGCGTCCGACAGCGGCTCCGCCGCGGGCGAGGGGACGCTCTACAACACCTCTCTCGTCTTCTCCCCCTCCGGTGAGCTGGCCGCCGCCTACCGCAAGATCCATCGCTTCGGCTTCGACAAGGGCGAGGCCGTACTGATGGGCGCCGGGCGGGACCTGGTGACGGTCCGGCTGCCCGGGACCACGCTCGGCGTGGCCACCTGCTACGACCTCCGTTTCCCCGAACTCTTCCGGTCACTGGTCGACGCCGGTGCCGAGACCCTGGTGATCCCGGCGGGCTGGCCCGAGCGGCGACGCGCGCACTGGACGCTGCTGGCTCAGGCGCGGGCGGTGGAGAACCAGGCGTTCGTGCTCGCGTGTGGAACGGCCGGGACCCATGCGGGAGTTCCCCAGGCGGGTCACTCGATCGTGGTCGATCCGTGGGGCGAGGTGCTTGCCGAGGCGGGTCCGGACGAGGAGGTCCTCACCGTCGACTTCGACCCGGCGAGGGTGACGGCCACCCGCGAGCAGTTCCCGGCGCTGAAGGACCGCGTCCTGGGCCTGGAGCCGCCCCGGCGCTAGCGGGCCTCGAGCGGCCTTTCACACCCCGTCAGTCCTCCTCGTCGGTCTTCCTCAGTCTTCCTCCCGCTCCTTCTGCGCCAGGTGGATCACGCACACCGCCACCGCGATCAGCAGCGCCGGGTCCGCGTCCTCGCGCACGATGTCGACACCGTAGGTGTCCCTCAGGGACAGGAAGCGGCGGGAGATCACGGCCAGGAGTTCGCCGTCGTACTCGATGGCGAACTCGTGGTCGAGGATCCTGCCGCTGACGTCCAGCACGGTGCCGTCGACCAGGGACACCCGGTAGTGGTGGCGCAGCAGGGACAGCCGTTTGCGCCTGATGGTGGCCAGGCCCTCGCCGTCCCGCTCGATCACCATGGTGTCGCGCAGCGCGAACATCTTCTGGTGGATGTCGATCAGCACGCGCCCGTGGGCGTCCTTCAGCTGGAAGGTGTCCCGCAGCCGCATGGCCTTGCCGTCGACGAGGAAGACCTTCCGGCCGTGCTCGTCCTCGATCCAGTAGTCGTCGCCGATGCCGAGCAGCCGGTCGTGCACGAGGAGTCTCATGCGGGTACCGTTCCCCGTCGCGCGCTGGTCATCACGGTGCGGCCCGTCCGAAGGCGCCTGCGCCTGCTGGTTGTGTTCATCAGGACCTTCCGGACCGGGCCGCCTGCCGGTGGCGCCCGTCAGGACCCGCCGGCCCGAACCGCCTCCGGTACGCCGACGGGCTGAGCCCCGTCTCCCGGCGCAGCCGGGCCCGCAGGTTGGCCGCCGTACCCAGGCCGCTGCGGGCCGCGACGACGTCCAGGCGCTCCTCACCCCGTTCGATCAGCCGGCACGCCAGCGCCACCCGCTCCCCGGTGAGCCAGGCCAGCGGGGTCGTACCCAGCTGGGCGCGGAAGCGGCGGTGCAGGGTGGCGGGGCTGACGGCGGCGCGGGAGGCGAGGTCCGCCACGGTCAGCGGCTCGCCCAGCCGCTCCTGCGCCCAGGCCAGCAGCGGGCCGAGCGATTCGTCGGGCACGTCGGGCACGGGCCGCTCCACGAACTGCCGCTGGCCGCCGTCGCGGTGGGCGGCGAAGACCAGGCGCCGGGAGACGGCGTTGGCGAGTTCCGCGCCGTGGTCGCGGCGCCACAGGTGCAGCCCGAGGTCGAGTGCGGCCGCGCTGCCGGCGGCGGTGAGGATGCCGCCCTCGTCCACGAAGAGGACGTCGGGCTCCAGCAGCACCTGGGGATGCAGGTCCCGGAAGGTGTCCGCCCACATCCAGTGCGTGGTGGCCCGGCGGCCGTCGAGCAGCCCGGCCTCGGCGAGGGCGAAGCTGCCGGTGCAGAAGCTGACGATGCGCGCCCCGCGCGCGTGCGTGCGCCGGATGGCGTCCAGGACGTCGGCGCCGCGCGGTACGACGTTGTCGGGGCGCCCGGGCACGACGAGGGTGTCGGCCTCCTCCACCGCCTCCAGGCCGGGTACGCCGGTCAGGGTGAAGAACCCGTGGTTCATCCGGATCCCCGGGGTGGGCGTGCACAGCGTCACCGTGTACAGCGGCCCCTGACCGCCCAGTTCGGGCCTGGGCAGTCCGAACAGTTCGGTCGCGACGCCGACCTCGAAGGGGTTGGTGCCCGCGTCCACGATCACGACGACCCGGTGCGGAGGCACGGCCTGGTCCGGCGGCTGAGAGGATCCTTGCGGCATATGCAATTCCTAGCACTCGTGCGCCGAGCGGGCCGGCCCGAGGATGACGGCATGAGCAGCGAACCGATCTCCCTGGACAAGGCTCTGGCCTCCTTCACCGAGTGCTGGAGCCCGCGCATCGTCGCCACCGTCAACGACTACGACGTCCGGATCGCCAAGTTCGAGGGCCGGCACGTCTGGCATGTGCACGAGGACACCGACGAGTTCTTCCTGGTGCTCGACGGCGAGGTCCACCTGGGCCTGCGCGAGCCGGCGGGCGAGCGCACCGTCGTCCTGACCAAGGGCTCGGTGTTCACCGTGCCGCGCGGCACCTTTCACAAGCCGTCCGCGCCCCGCCGGGCCGAAGTCCTCCTCTTCGAGCCCACCGGCACCCTCTCGGTCGGCGACCGGCACGAGGAGGTTCCCGGCCACGTGGACGTGACCACGGGCCACGCCCTGCCCTGACCGGGGGTCTCGACCCGGCGGGCGCGTGTGTCAGACGCCGTAGCCGTCGGTGTAGCCGTCGTCGCGGTAGTGGTGGTGATGGTGCGGTTCCTCCTCCACCACCGGCGTCGGCGGCATCACGACGCGCCGGCGTCGTGCGATTCCGCTGAACGTCGCGACGCCGATCAGGCCCACGGCCATCAGGATCACGCCGACGACGTCGAGGTTGACGCCGCGCATGTGCCAGTCGGTCGCGAATGTGAGGATGGCCCCCACGGCGATGAGGATGATGCATCCTCCGAGCCCCATGAGAAGTCGCCTCCCCTTTCGGTTCCGGAATCTCCGGTGCCGTCCGGGTACCCGGCGAGGTTCCGGCTAGCCCCCGACTAGCCCTCCAGAAAAGCCGTCAGGGCGTTCGCCAGCAGGAACGGGTCGTCGGCGCCGCACAGTTCACGCACGCTGTGCATGGAGAGGATCGCCACGCCGATGTCCACGGTCCGGATGCCGTGCCGGGCCGCGGTGATCGGGCCGATGGTGGTGCCGCACGGCATGGAGTTGTTGGAGACGAACGACTGGAAGGGGACGTCCGCCCTCTCGCAGGCGGCGGCGAACACCGCGCGGCCCGAACCGTCCGTGGCGTAGCGGTTGTTGACGTTGACCTTGAGGATCGGGCCGCCGTTGACCCGGGGGTGGTGTGTCGGGTCGTGCCGCTCGGCGTAGTTGGGGTGGACGGCGTGGCCCGTGTCGGAGGACAGGCAGACCGTGCCGGCGAAGGCCCGGGCCCGGTCCTCGTACGAGCCGCCGCGCGCGAAGACCGAGCGCTCCAGCACGCTGCCGAGCAGCGGGCCGTCCGCGCCGGTGTCCGACTGGGAGCCGTTCTCCTCGTGGTCGAAGGCGGCCAGCACGGGGATGCGGGTGAGCGGGGCGCCGGAGGTCGCGACGGCGGCCAGGGCGGCGGCGCCCGCGTGCACCGACAGCAGGTTGTCCATGCGCGGACCGGCGACCAGGTCCCGGTCGCGGCCGAGGTAGGCCGGGGCCTCCACCGGGTGTGTCATCAGGTCCCAGCCGGTGACCGAGCCGGCCGCGAGTCCCGCCTCCTGCTCCAGGAAGGCGATCAGATCGCCGTCGCCCACATCGTCGCCGAGGCCCCAGACCGGCTGCAGATGACGCTGCTTGTCGAGCTTGAGTCCCTCGGTGCTGACCGAACGGTCCAGGTGGATGGCGAGTTGGGGCACGCGCAGCAGCGGCCGGTCCACGTTGACCAGGACCGAGGAGCCGTCGCGCAGGCTCAGCCGGCCGGCCAGGCCCAGGTCGCGGTCCAGCCAGGAGTTCATCAGCGGGCCGCCGTAGATCTCGACGGCGACCTGGCGCCAGCCGTGCGCGCCGCTGTCCGGCCGTGGCTTGATCCGCAGGTTCGGGGAGTCGGTGTGCGCGCCGACGATGTGGAACGGCGTGTGCGCCTCGGCGCCCCCGGGGACGTACCAGGCGATGATCGCGCCGCCGCGCAGTACGTACTTGCCACCGCTCGAGGAGTCCCAGGCGTCCGTCTCGGCGACCTGCCTGAAGCCGGCCTTCTCCAGCCGCTCGGCGGTGTTCGCCACGGCGTGGTACGGCGACGGGCTCGCCGCCAGGAAGGACATCAGGTCGTCGGTGTGGCCGCGGTCGAAGCGGGCTGGTGCGCTCATGGGTTCACCTTAACGACGTGCACGGGCCCGCTCCCGGAAAGGGAGCGGGCCCGCACAGGGAATCCGCAGGAATCCGCGAGTACCTTCTAGAACGCGGCCTCGTCCAGCTCCATCAGGTCCAGCTCGACGCCGGAGGCGACCTTGCGGGCGAGGGTGACGCCCGGCAGGACGTTCGCCGCGAAGAACTTCGCCGCGGCGATCTTGCCGGTGTAGAACGCCTGGTCCTTCGCGGAGGCCGTGGCCAGCTTCTCGGCGGCGATCGCGGCGCCCTTCAGCAGCAGGTAGCCGACGACGACGTCACCGGAGGCCATGAGCAGGCGGGTGGTGTTCAGGCCCACCTTGTAGATGTTCTTGGTGTCCTGCTCGGTGGCGGCGAGGTCGGTCAGCATCAGGCCGACGATCGCCTCCAGCTCCACGGCCGCCTTGGCCAGGTGCTCGCGGGCGCCGGCCAGCTCCTCGCCGCCGGTGCCGAGCGCCAGGAACTTCTTGATGTCCTCGGCGAGGGAGTTCAGCGCGGCGCCCTGGTTGCGGACGATCTTCCGGAAGAAGAAGTCCTGGCCCTGGATCGCCGTGGTGCCCTCGTACAGGGTGTCGATCTTGGAGTCCCGGATGTACTGCTCGATCGGGTACTCCTGCAGGAAGCCGGAGCCGCCGAAGGTCTGCAGCGACTGGGCGAGCTGCTCGTAGCCCTTCTCGGAGCCGTAGCCCTTGACGATCGGCAGCAGCAGGTCGTTCAGCGCGTGCTCGGCGGAGGCGTCCTCGCCGGCCGCCTCCTTGACCTGGATCGCGTCCTGGACGGAGGCGGTGTACAGCACCAGGGCGCGCATGCCCTCCGCGTACGCCTTCTGCGTGATCAGCGAGCGGCGCACGTCCGGGTGGTGGGTGATGGTGACCTTGGGCGCGGACTTGTCCATGAAGTTGGCCAGGTCCGGGCCCTGGACGCGCTCCTTGGCGTACTCCAGGGCGTTCAGGTAGCCGGTGGACAGCGTGGAGATCGCCTTCGTGCCGACCATCATGCGGGCGAACTCGATGATGCGGAACATCTGGCGGATGCCGTCGTGCTTGTCGCCGATGAGCCAGCCCTTGGCGGGGTGCCGGTCACCGAAGGTCATCTCGCAGGTGTTGGAGGCCTTCAGGCCCATCTTGTGCTCGACGTTGGTGGCGTAGACGCCGTTGCGCTCGCCCAGCTCGCCGGTCTCGAAGTCGAACTCGTACTTCGGGACGAGGAAGAGGGAGAGGCCCTTGGTGCCGGGGCCGGCACCCTCCGGCCGCGCGAGCACGTAGTGGAGGATGTTCTCGGACATGTCGTGCTCACCGGAGGTGATGAAGCGCTTCACGCCCTCGATGTGCCAGGAGCCGTCCTCCTGCTGGATCGCCCTGGTACGGCCGGCGCCCACGTCGGAGCCCGCGTCGGGCTCGGTGAGCACCATCGTGGAGCCCCACTGCTTCTCCACGGCGATCTTGGCGATGTGCTTCTGGACCTCGTTGCCCTCCTCGAAGAGGATGCCGGCGAACGCCGGGCCCGAGGAGTACATCCACACGGCCGGGTTGGCGCCCAGGATCAGCTCGGCGTAGGCCCAGATCAGGGAGCGCGGCGAGGTGGTGCCGCCGATCTCCTCGGGCAGGCCGAGCCGCCAGTACTCGGAGTCCATGAAGGCCTGGTAGCTCTTCTTGAAGGACGCCGGGACCGGCGCGGTGTTGGTCTCCGGGTCGAAGACCGGCGGGTTGCGGTCGGCGTCGGCGAAGGACTCGGCCAGCTCGTTCTCCGAGAGGCGGGTCAGCTCCTCCAGGACGCTCTTGGCGGTGTCGACGTCCATCTCCTCGAACGGGCCGGTGCCGTACACCTTGTCGCGCCCCAGTACTTCGAAGAGGTTGAACTCGATGTCGCGCAGATTCGACTTGTAGTGCCCCATGACGACGGCTCCGTAGAGGGATCGGCGAGGCACTGACTCCTCGCACCTAGTTCACGTACCAACAAGTAGCTACGATGATGCTACCCGCCGGTAATAAGAAGCAACCCCTGCCGGTGCAAGTGTGAGAAGGGTCTACTCCGGCGTGTCCTCCGCCCGCTCTCCATAAATACGTCCGGCACCCGCTCCGCCCCCGTCCCTCGGTAGTCTTGCGCCCATGTACGGATACGGCCAGCCCATGGACGGTGGCGCCGCCCAGCAGCAGTACGCCCCGCCGCAGCAGCAGATGCCGGGCGGTGTCGGCGGGTACGGCCAGCAGCCGCCGCTCTACCCGGAGCCGTCCCCGCCCTCGCTCGCGGACGCGGTGCGGGCCTTCACCACCGGGCAGATGTCCGCCGAGGACTTCCAGCAGATCTTCGCCACGTCGAAGGTGTACTGCCCGCGCGGCGACACCCCCGGCTTCCTCGCCCTGCACAACACCCAGCAGCCGGTGATCCCGATGTTCACCTCGCTCAAGGAGCTGCGCCGGTACGCGGGCAAGGAGTCCAAGTACTTCGTGATCACGGGCGCGGAGGTCATCGATCTGCTCCCGACCGGCTACGGCTTCGTCCTGGACATGGAGGGCGAGCACCGGATGGTCTTCGACGCGAAGGCGGTCGAGCAGATGGTCGACTTCGCGATGCGCCGTATGTACGGCTAGGTGCCGCCGCTGCGCGGACGGCGCCTGAGTCCCGCGCGCCTCGCACACCCCTGGGCCCGGAGGGAATTCCCTCCGGGCTCGTTCTGTTGGGGGTGGCAGAAAGTTCAACGCTCAACTAAAGTGAGCGCACAAGGAGGTCCGACCCATGCCTGCAGTGACCGTTGAGAACCCGTTGACGCTGCCCCGTGTGACCGCTCCCGCCGACGCCGTGGCGCGTCCGGTGCTGGCCGTCTCGACCGCTCCGAGCGGGTTCGAGGGCGAGGGCTTCCCGGTGCGCCGGGCGTTCGCCGGGATCAACTACCGCCATCTCGACCCGTTCATCATGATGGACCAGATGGGCGAGGTGGAGTACGCGCCGGGCGAGCCCAAGGGCACCCCGTGGCACCCGCACCGCGGCTTCGAGACCGTCACCTACATCATCGACGGCACCTTCGACCACCAGGACAGCCACGGCGGTGGCGGCACCATCACCAACGGCGACACCCAGTGGATGACGGCCGGCTCCGGCCTCCTGCACATCGAGGCGCCGCCGGAGTCGCTGGTCGTGTCCGGCGGTCTCTTCCACGGCCTGCAGCTGTGGGTGAACCTCCCGGCCAAGGACAAGATGATGGCCCCGCGGTACCAGGACATCCGGGGCGGCCAGGTCCAGCTGCTCACCACCCCCGACGGCGGCGCGCTGCTGCGCGTGATCGCCGGTGAGCTCGACGGCCACGAGGGTCCCGGCATCACGCACACCCCGATCACGATGATCCACGCGACCGTCGCCCCGGGCGCCGAGGTCACCCTGCCCTGGCGGGAGGACTTCAACGGCCTCGCCTACGTCCTCGCGGGCCGCGGCAGCGTCGGTGCCGAGCGCCGGCCGATCCACCTGGGCCAGACCGCCGTGTTCGGCGCCGGGTCCGCGCTGACCGTCCGGGCGGACGAGAAGCAGGACTCCCGCACCCCGGACCTGGAGGTCGTCGTGCTCGGCGGGCAGCCCATCCGGGAGCCCATGGCGCACTACGGTCCGTTCGTCATGAACACCAAGGAAGAGCTGATGCAGGCCTTCGAGGACTTCCAGAAGGGCCGACTGGGCACGATCCCCGCGGTGCACGGGATGTCCGCGGGCGGTATGTGACCTCTCCGGCCCATGAGAAG
This sequence comes from Streptomyces sp. NPDC001153, assembly GCF_053598315.1. Classification (NCBI taxonomy): domain Bacteria; kingdom Bacillati; phylum Actinomycetota; class Actinomycetes; order Kitasatosporales; family Streptomycetaceae; genus Streptomyces; species Streptomyces sp. NPDC001153. The sequence continues at coordinate 137,979 of NZ_JBSFJZ010000008.1, read as the reverse complement.
GGGGACAGGCCGTGGATCTGCGGATCCGACGGCCTGTCCCCTTTCACAAAGAGGTCACCCTCGCAAGCAGGTCACCAGCAGAGCGAGCTGATCGTATGGGTGTCGCAGACGTGGGACCCTCCCTCCCCGGCGGAAGCGGCGGGGGCCGCGAGAACCGTGAGGAGCGCGGCGGCGAAGAAGGCAGCAAAGTGTCGCATGGTGAGTGATCCTTCCTGGGTCCTCCGGCAAGACGTGTGTCTTGGGGGAATGCCCTCAGGCTTGCCCAGATCGTCACAGCGCGCATCTCGAAGGAGCACGGACGGTGATCAGGCTCCTCCATCGCCCCGCAGGGCCGGGTGAGTCACCGTCACCCGGCCGGGCCGCCCACACAGGACAGCCCCGCCGGGCTCATGGTCCGCTGGACGCGTGCAGCTCCTGCCCGACCCCGTCCGACGTGTCGCCGCCTGGTGTGCCGTGCTTCTGCTCGTCGCCGGGGTGGGGTGGGTCGGGGTGCGGCTGTGCGGGGAGTTCCGTACCGCCGTCACTCCGGTGCTGCTCGCGCTGCTCGGCACCGCGCTGCTCGGGCCGCTGTACCGGCGGCTCGTGCGGACCGGGGTGCAGGCGTCGGTGGCGGCCGGGCTCACCTGTGTCGCCGTCGTGGCCGTCGTCGGCGGTGCCGTGTACATCGTCGTCGCCGCGCTGGTCGACACCGGCGACCAGATCATCGCCTCGCTGCGGGACGCCGCCAAGAGCGTCGCACAGCACTTCGGGGCGGCCGGCACCGGTCTCGACGACCTCGCCGCCAACTCCCGCAAGCTGCTGAGCAGGTTCGGGGGCACGGCCGCGGCCAACGTCATCAGCGGGGTCAGTGTCGTCGGCGAGTCCCTCGCGATGGCCGTGCTCGCCCTGCTGCTCGTCTTCTTCTTCCTGCGCGACTCCCACCGGGCCGTGGAGATCCTGCGGGCGGTCGCGCCCAGCGGCACCGCCGACACCGTGGAGGCCGTCGCCCGGCGTGCCTTCGAGGCGGTCGAGGGCTTCATGCGCGGTACGACCCTCATCGCGCTGATCGACGCCGTGTGCATCACGGTCGGCCTGCTGGTCCTCCAGGTGCCCGGCGCGGTGGGGCTCGGCGCGCTGGTCTTCGTCGGCGCCTACATCCCCTACCTCGGTGCCTTCCTCTCCGGCGCGGTGGCCGTCCTGGTCGCCCTCGCCGACCGCGGCTTCGTCATCGCGCTGTGGGTGGTCGGAGTCGTCGTCGCGGTGCAGGTGCTGGAGGGGCATGTGCTGCAGCCGGTCATCCAGAGCCGGACGGTGCAGATGCACCCGGCCGTGGTGATGGTCGCCATCACCGCCGGGGCGTCCGTCGCCGGCATCCTCGGGATGCTGCTCGCGGTCCCGCTGACCGCGGCCGCCTTCGGGGTCGTACAGGAACTGCGGACCCGTTACGCGGCGCCCTCCGAAGCACCGCCGTCCGGCTCCTCGCCCTCCTCTGCACCGCCTTCCGACCCCTCGCCGCCCGGTGCCTCCCCCGCCGGTGCCCCGCCTCCCGCCACGCGCCCGCCGGATACGCCGCCCTCCGCAACGCGCCCTTCTGACATGACGCCGCCCGCCACGCCCCCCACCGGTACGTCACCGTCCGCCACGCCCCCCGACTCATAGAGCTCGAACCAGATGCTCTTGCCCTCGCCCCGCGGGTCCACCCCCCAGGCGTCCGCGAGGAGTTCGATCAGCATCAGGCCGCGGCCGGAGGAGGCCAGTTCGCCGGGTCGGCGCCGGTGCGGCAGGTCGTCGCCCGCGTCGGTGACCTCCACCCGCAGCCCACGCGCGCCCGCCTCGCCGGTCACCTCGGCGAGCAGCAGCGCGTCGGCGTCGGTGTGGACGAGGACGTTGGTGACCATCTCGGAGACCAGCAGCACCGCCGAGTCGACCTGCTCGGGCGAGGCCCAGTCGTGGAGCAGTTCGCGCAGGTGCCGGCGGGTCTCGGAGATCCGGTCCGGCTCGTCCTGCGCCACCGACAGCAGGGTGCGCCGTACGGCGGGCCGGACGGCCCCGTCCAGCAGCCGGCACAGCAGCACCAGGGCGATGTCGTCCTCACGGCGGTCGGAGAGGGGACCGGTGGTGTGGTGCGAGGACGGGCCGTGCACACCCTGCACCAGCGCGTCGGCCAGCGACTCCAGGTCGGCCTCGTCGTTTTCCGGGTGGGCCTCCAGGATCGCGCGCAGCCGGCGCCAGCCGCTCTCCAGGTCGTGTCCGCCGGTCTCGATCAGGCCGTCCGTGCAGAGCATCAGCGTCTCGCCGGGCTCCAGGGTGAACCGGGTCGTCGGATAGTCCGCGTCCGGGTCCACGCCCAGCGGCAGCCCGCCCGCCGTCGGCCGCATCATCACCGTGCCGTCGGCCATCCGGATCGCCGGGTGCGGGTGCCCGGCACGGGCGATCTCCAGCATCCCGGTCGCCGGGTCGGCCTCCGCGTACACGCAGGTCGCGAAGCGGATGTCGGTCATCTGGTCGTCGTGGGTGATGCCGTGCAGGAACCGGGAGGCGCGGGAGAGCACGGCGTCCGGGCGGTGGCCCTCGGCGGCGTAGGCGCGCAGGGCGATGCGCAGCTGGCCCATGAGGCCCGCGGCGCGTACGTCATGGCCCTGGACGTCCCCCATGGCCAGCGCGAAGCGGCCGGAGGGCAGCGGGATCATGTCGTACCAGTCGCCGCCGACCTGGAGTCCGCCGCCGGTCGGGATGTAGCGGGCGGCCACCTGCATGCCGGGGATCTCCGGGCCGAGCGAGGGCAGCATGGAGCGCTGCAGGCCCTCGGTCAGCTCCCGCTCCGACTCGGCGGCCTCCGCCCGGGACAGCGCCTGGGCGAGCATCCGGGCCACGGTCGCCAGCACGGCCCGTTCGTCCGGTGTGAACGCCACCGGATAGGCGAAGGCCGCCATCCAGGCGCCCATCGTGCGGCCGCCCACCGTCAGCGGCAGGAAGGCCCACGAGCGGCGGCCGAAGCGCCGGGCGAGCGGCCAGGTCGCCGGGTAGCGGGCCTTGTACTCCGCCGGAGAGGACATGTACACCGCGCGGCCCGTGCGGACGACCTCGGCCGCCGGATAGTCGGTGGTCAGCGCCATGTGCGAGAAGGGGCCCATGTCGCCGGGCTGGTGCCCGTGCTGGCCGATGATCGTCAGCCGGTCGCCCTCCACCCCGAACACCACGAGCCCGTCGGGGGAGAAGCCGGGCATCGACAGGCCGCCGGCCACCCGCAGCACCTCGGCAGTGGACCGTGCCTCCGCCAGCGCCCGGCCCGCGTCCAGCAGGAACGCCTCCCTCGAGCGCCGCCAGTCGCCGGTGACCGCGCTGCGGGCCGCCCGGGTGCCCGGCGTCGGCTCGGTGACCTCCTGCAGGGTGCCGATCAGCTCGTACGCCCGCCGCTCGGGGTCGAAGGACGGTTTGGACCGGCTGCGGACGACCCGCAGGATGTTCCCCTGCTCGTCCGTGATCCGGATGCGCACCTCGGCGAGCGTGCCCTCGTCGACGGCCAGCGGGACCACCCCGGTGATCTCGTTCCAGTCCTCCGGGTGCAGCCGGGCACGGGTCTGGACCTCCGTGAGGGTCGTCGCCTCCGGGGGCAGCCCGAGCAACCGCGCCGCCTCCGCGTCCACGGTGACCAGTCGGGCGGCCGTGTCCCAGTGCCACAACCCGGTCGCGAGGGCGGCGAGGACGTCCCCGACGGACGGAAGGGGCTCGCCTGTGCGCATTCGCCCACTTTAGGAATATCTGACCGATAGCTGCCACCGTAGGAACAGAGGATCCCGCGCCTTCCCCGCTCGGAGGATCCTCCAGTGCGGGGGCACGGGAAAAGGGTGGGGAGCCGAGCTGGGGGTGCCCGGTACCCTTGGGGTGGCCTAGGCCGTACCCGCCTGGCGACACCCGATCCGCAAAGACTGGATGAACGACGATGCATCGGTACAGGTCCCACACCTGCGGCCAGCTCCGCGCCTCTGACGTCGGCACCGACGTCCGGCTGAGCGGCTGGCTGCACAATCGGCGCGACCTGGGCGGCATCCTCTTCATCGATCTGCGCGACCACTACGGCATCACCCAGCTGGTCGCCCGCCCCGGCACGCCCGCGTACGAGGCCCTGGACACGATCTCCAAGGAGTCCACGGTCCGCGTCGACGGCCGCGTTGTTTCACGTGGAACCGAGAACATCAACCCCGACCTGCCCACCGGTGAGGTCGAGGTCGAGGTGGCCGAGGTCGAGCTGCTGGGCGCCGCCGCGCCGCTGCCGTTCACGATCAACACCGAGGACGGCGTCAACGAGGAACGCCGCCTGGAGTACCGCTTCCTGGACCTGCGCCGCGAGCGCATGCACCGCAACATCATGCTGCGCACCCAGGTCATCTCGGCGATCCGGCACAAGATGGCCGCGATGGGCTTCAACGAGATGGCGACCCCGATCCTGTCCGCCACCTCCCCCGAGGGCGCGCGCGACTTCGTGGTCCCCTCGCGCCTGCACCCCGGCAGGTTCTACGCGCTGCCGCAGGCCCCGCAGCAGTTCAAGCAGCTGCTGATGATCTCCGGCTTCGACCGCTACTTCCAGATCGCGCCCTGCTTCCGCGACGAGGACGCCCGCGCCGACCGCTCGCCCGGCGAGTTCTACCAGCTCGACGTCGAGATGAGCTTCGTCGAGCAGGAGGACGTCTTCCAGCCGATCGAGAAGCTCATGACCGAGCTGTTCGAGGAGTTCGGCGGCGGCCGGCATGTCACCTCCCCCTTCCCGCGGATCCCGTTCCGCGAGGCGATGCTGAAGTACGGCTCCGACAAGCCGGACCTGCGCGCCAAGCTCGAACTGGTCGACATCACCGACGTCTTCGAGGGCTCGGGGTTCAAGGCGTTCGCCGGCAAGCACGTGCGCGCGCTGGCCGTCCCGGCCGTCCAGGACCAGCCGCGCAAGTTCTTCGACCAGCTCGGCGACTTCGCCGTCTCGCTGGGCGCGAAGGGCCTGGCCTGGGTCCGCGTGGGCGAGGACGGTTCCCTCTCCGGCCCGATCGCGAAGTTCCTCACCGAGGACGACGTCGCTGAGCTGACCAAGCGCCTGTCGCTGGCCCCCGGCCACGCCGTCTTCTTCGGCGCGGGCGAGTTCGACGAGGTCTCCAAGATCATGGGCGCGGTCCGCGTCGAGGCCGCCAAGCGCGCCGGCCACTTCGAGGAGGGCGTCTTCCGCTTCTGCTGGATCGTCGACTTCCCGATGTACGAGAAGGACGAGGAGACCGGCGCGATCGACTTCTCGCACAACCCCTTCTCCATGCCGCAGGGCGGCCTGGAGGCCCTCCAGACCCAGGACCCGCTGGACATCCTGGGCTGGCAGTACGACATCGTCTGCAACGGCGTCGAGCTGTCCTCCGGTGCCATCCGGAACCACGAGCCGGAGATCATGCTCAAGGCCTTCGAGATCGCGGGCTACGACCGCGAGACCGTCGAGGAGAAGTTCGCGGGCATGCTCCGCGCGTTCCGCTTCGGCGCCCCGCCGCACGGCGGCATCGCCCCCGGCGTGGACCGCATCGTCATGCTCCTCGCGGACGAGCCCAACATCCGCGAGACGATCGCCTTCCCGCTCAACGGCAACGCCCAGGACCTGATGATGGGCGCCCCGACCGAGCTGGAGGAGGCCCGCCTGCGCGAGCTGCACCTGAACATCAGGAAGCCGCAGCCGAAGTAGTACGGCACAGGAGCCAAGGGCGAGGCCCGGAACCCGGCGTGGGGTTCCGGGCCTCGCCGTCGTCAGTCCCCGTCCTCCGCGTCGGGCGACGCGCCGTCCTCCAGCAGGCGCTCGGCGATGTCGTCGGACCACTGCTGGGCCCAGGCGCGCAGGGCGGTGACCTCGGCCTCCTGCAGGCCGTACCGGAGGAAGTCCACGTCGGCGTAGAAGTCGGTGCCCGTCAGCCGGGACTGCAGCGTGGGCAGGTCGAACGGGTCGTGGGCGTGCCGGCGGCCCAGCTCCTCCAGCTCGGGCAGGGAGAAGCGGCCGGCCGCGGCCCGCGCGTCGATCAGGTCGACGGCCGCGCCCCGGTCGTACAGCGCCCGGATCTTCGTGCCGACGGCGTCCTCCAGGGAGAGCGCCGGGCCGTAGGCGGTGAGGTCCGGCGGCTGCCAGAAGGCCTCCTTGTGCAGCGCGAGGGCGCACGGCTCACCGGTCGGCGGGTCGGTGACGGTCAGCTGCGCGGTGAGCGCGGAGACGGCACCGGCCCGCACCTGCCGGCCTCGGGCCTCCAGGGCGGCGCCGACCGCGGCGGCGATCCGGTCCATGCCCTCGGAACTCTCGGTGGCGAAGTCGAGGTTCGCGTGCGGACGCGCCACCAGACCGTGCGCCTCAAGGGCATATCCACCGGCGAGCACCAGCCCGTACGGACCGCCCGCGGTGACGGCGTCGGCGACGAGCCGGTGGTGGGGTTCGGGGACGTTCAAGATTTTTTCCGGGTTCCTGTCACACGGGTGCGGGCTCAGGGTTCAGAGAGGTGACCGCACTTCTTCGATCGCTCGATGCTCGATGGGAGCCTCTCATGCGTACCGCTCAGATCGTCGTCACCCTGCTCGCCGCGCTGATGGCCGGTTTCTCCGGTGCCGTGCTGCTGCTGCGGGCCCAGTGGATCGTCAAGGCGCTCACCGACTACCGGGTGCCGCAGTCGTGGTGGACCCTGCTCGGCGCGGCCAAGGCCGCCGGGGCGGTGGGGCTGGTGGCCGGGCTGTTCGTGCCGGTGATCGGGGTGCTGGCCGGGATCGGGCTGGTCCTCTACTTCCTCGGCGCGGCCGTCACCGTGGCCCGCGCCCGCTGGTACTCCCACATCCCCTTCCCGCTCGTGTACGCCGCCCCCGTCGTCGGCGCGCTCGTCCTCGGGTACGCCTCCTGAGCCGGAGATTCTTAACCCGAGGCTCAACTTCCTTGCGGGCGGCGGCCACTGAGGAGTCGTCAGGCATGTTCAGCACACCCTTGAGGACTCCTCCGTGGCTGCTCCCTCCCACCGCCGGTCTCTCCGCAGGCGGCGCACCCTCGCCGTGTCCGCCGCCGTCGTGGCCGCGGGCGTCGGTGCCGGGGGTGTTCGTGATGAACGCGAACGCGACCGCCCCCGACCTCTACCCCCAGACGCTCCCCGCCAAGGACGGCTGGGCCGCCTCCGGCACCGGGACCACCGGCGGCTCGAAGGCCGACTCCGCGCACACCTTTACCGTCTCCACCCGCGCCCAGCTGGTGAAGGCCCTGGGCTCCGCCTCCGACACCACGCCCCGGATCATCAAGGTCAGGGGCACCATCGACGCCGACACCGACGACAGCGGCAGGAAGCTCACCTGCGCCGACTACGCGAAGGGCATGGGCTCATGATCGCACCGCGGGTCAGGCTTCGGCCCGGTCCGCGGTGGTCCCCGCGTCCTCGGCGAAGAGGTCGTCGACGCTCTCCGCGTGGGGCGTCCGGTCCAGCCAGCGGATGAGGAGGCCGGGGTCGGTGCAGCCTGCGATGCGGTCCCGGGCCTCCTTGGGGACGGAGATCCCCCGTGCTTCGAGGAAGCGAAGGATCGCCTTGGCCTCGCCCTTGGCCTGGCCTTCCAGATAGGTCTCCTCCAGTCGGGCCGGAGTGTCTCCCAGGCCGATCTCGGTGAGGAGCTCCGGGCTGTCCACGCCTTGTCGTTGGCGCTTGCGAACGCGCAGAGGCCCGGAAACCTGGCGTTTCCGGGCCTCTGCGCGTTGCGTGGGTGGGTTACGCGGTGGGCTTCTCCTCCAGGCGGGGGAAGAGGACCGCGCCCTTGGTGACGGTGGAGCCCGTCGGGAGCTTGCCCCACTCGCCGGCTTCCTGGACCTTCTGGTCCGCGAGGGCGCCCAGGGACGCCTCGGCGCCGAGGGAGTCCCAGAGCTTCTGCGAGGTCTCCGGCATGACCGGGTTGAGCAGGACGGCGACCGCGCGGAGGGACTCGGCGGCGGTGTAGAGGATGGTCGCGAGGCGGGCCTTGCCCTCCTCGGACTCGTCCTTGGCCACCTTCCACGGCTCCTGCTCCGTGATGTAGCCGTTGACCTGCTTGACGAAGTCGAAGACGGCCAGGATGCCGCCCTGGAAGTCCAGCTCCTCGCCGATCTTCCGGTCGGCCTCGGCGACCGCCTTCGCGAGCCCGTCGTGGACCGCCTTCTCGGCCTCGCCGTCCGCGGTCGCCTCGGGCAGCGTGCCGCCGAAGTACTTGCCGACCATGGCGGCCACGCGGGAGGCGAGGTTGCCGTAGTCGTTCGCCAGCTCGCTCGTGTAGCGGGCGGAGAAGTCCTCCCAGGAGAAGGAGCCGTCCTGGCCGAAGGCGATGGCGCGCAGGAAGTACCAGCGGTAGGCGTCCACGCCGAAGTGCGAGGTGAGGTCCTGCGGCTTGATGCCGGTCAGGTTCGACTTCGACATCTTCTCGCCGCCGACCATCAGCCAGCCGTTCGCGGCGACCTTGTGCGGCAGCGGCAGGCCCTGGGCCATCAGCATGGCCGGCCAGATCACCGCGTGGAAGCGGAGGATGTCCTTGCCGACCAGGTGGACGTCGGCCGGGAAGGTGGTCTCGAACTTCTCCGGGTTCTCGTTGTAGCCGACCGCCGTGGCGTAGTTCAGCAGCGCGTCGACCCACACGTAGATCACGTGCTTGTCGTCCCAGGGGATCGGGATGCCCCAGTCGAACGTCGAGCGGGAGATGGAGAGGTCCTGCAGGCCCTGGCGGACGAAGTTCACGACCTCGTTGCGGGCGGACTCCGGCTGGATGAAGCCGGGGTTCGCCTCGTAGTGGGCAAGGAGCTTGTCGCCGTACTCGCTCAGCCGGAAGAAGTAGTTCTCCTCGCTGAGGATCTCCACGGGCTTCTTGTGGATCGGGCACAGCTTCTGGCCTGCGAATTCACCCTCGCCGTCGAGGAGCTCGCCCGGGAGCTTGTACTCCTCGCAGCCGACGCAGTACGGGCCTTCGTAGCCGCCCTTGTAGATCTCGCCCCTGTCGTACAGGTCCTGCACGAACTCCTGGACGCGGTCGGTGTGCCGCTTCTGCGTGGTGCGGATGAAATCGTCGTTCGCGATCTCCAGGTGCTCCCAGAGAGGCTTCCAGGCCTCGGTGACGAGCTTGTCCGCCCACTGCTGGGGCGTCACCCCGTTCGCCTCGGCCGTGCGCATGATCTTCTGACCGTGCTCGTCCGTGCCGGTGAGGTACCACACCTTCTCACCACGCTGGCGGTGCCAGCGGGTGAGCACGTCGCCTGCGACGGTCGTATAGGCGTGGCCCAGGTGAGGAGCGTCGTTGACGTAGTAGATGGGCGTGGAGACGTAGAACGCCTTACCCGCCTGCTTCTCGGATCCAGTGGCCGCCATAAACCGGAATCCTACTGGGCTCGCGGTGATCGACTCACACGCGTTTCGGGGGGTGGACGGGGTGGCCCACCCCCCGGGGGGTGCGGAGCCTACGGCCGCCAGGCGGTGAGTACGCCCTCGTACAGCTCGGTGTCCGTCAGCTCGCGGGGGGTGGGGCCCGCGTGGAAGAAGGACGCGTTGGCGGTCTTCAGCTTGCGGAGGTAGTCGAAGGCCTTGTTGTCGTGCTCTCCGAAGGCGACGAAGGAGAAGAAGACGGCGGGGTGGGTCTTCGCGGCTTCGGTGAGGGACTGGGTGGCGGGGGTCTTCGCGTCGGGTGCGCCGTCCGTCTGGAAGATCACCAGGGCGGGGGTGGTGTCCGCGGTCTTCTCGTAGTGGGTGAGTACGGCCTCCACGGCGGCGTGGTAGCTGGTACGGCCCATGCGGCCGAGGCCGGCGTGCACGTCGTCGATCTTCGATTCGTGGTCCGGGGTGAGGGTGAGGTCGGTGGTGCCGTCGATCTCCGTGGAGAAGAAGACGGTGTGGACCGTGGCCTCGGGGTCCAGGTGGGCGGCGAGGGCGAGGGTCTGGTCGGCGAGAGCCTGGGCGGAGCCGTCCTTGTAGTACGGCCGCATGCTCGCGGAGCGGTCGAGGACGAGGTAGACCTTGGCACGGGTGCCGGTGAGGTCCTTCGCCTTCAGGGTGGCCGTGGCGGCCTTGTAGGCGGTGGCGAGCGACGGGGTGCGGGACCTGACCTTGGCGAGGGAGGTGGCGGGGGTCTTCGGCGTGGGGGCGGTTGCCTCCGGCGTGGGGGCCGGGGCGTCCTCGCCGTCGGCGGCCTGGGGGGCCGCCGTCTCGTCGGACGCCGTCTGCTCCTCGGCTTCAGCTGCTTCCGCGGCCTGCGGCTCGGTCTGCTCCGCTTCAGCTTCCTGCGCGACCTCGGGCTTGGCCTGTTCCTCGACGGCAGCGGTCTCTGCGGCCTGTGGCTCGGTCTGCTCCGCTTCAGCTTCCTGCGCGGCCTGCGGCTTGGCCTGTTCCTCGACGGCAGCGGTCTCTGCGGCCTGTGGCTCGGTCTGCTCCGCTTCAGCTTCCTGCGCGACCTCGGGCTTGGCCTGCTCCTCGACGGCAGCGGTCTCCGCGGCCTGCGGCTCGGCCTGTTCCTCGGCTTCAGCTGCCTGGGCGAGCTCCGGCTCGGCCTCCGGCGTGGTGCCCGCCTCGGCCGTCTCCTCGGGCTCGGCCTTCTCGGTGACCGGCTGCTCGGGCTCGGCGTTGTTCTCCGGCTCCGGCTCCGGCTCCGGCTCCGGGGTGGTGGTGTTCTCGGGGTGCTCCTCGGGCTCCGGGTTCGGCTCGGTCTTCGGTGGAGCTGCCGGGTGGGGGACCTTCACGTTGTCGAAGGCCGCTGACACGAGGTCGTGTTCCGCGGAGGAGGAACGGCGGGGTTCAGGGACCGTGGGGTCGGCCGCAGTGGGCGTGGGCTGGGGGGTTTCCGGCTGCGCCGGCAGGCGGTCCGCACCCTCTGCCTCGATGGCGCGTCCCTTGCGGGAGCGGCTGAATGCGTTCCGCAGGAGAGTGAGAATGCCCATGAGTGCAACCCTTCGCGTGAGTTGATCCACGTCGATCCCTGGCCAGGACGGACACGTAAGGTTAGCGAAGCACTCAGTGGGGGGAAGCGATCGACCGGGCCGCAGCGACCTCCTGGCGCAGGGGCTCCAGGACGCTGCCCGCGGGACCGGTGAGGTCCGTGCGGACCGGGGTGAGGATTTCCGCGTCCCGTACGCCCTCCGACAGCTCCCGGAGCTGCAGCACCACCTGGGCGATCTCGGCCGGGGCCGGGGGCGGTGCCCCGTGCCGTACGCGGACGCGCGCGGCCGTGGTCGCGTCGACGATCCGTTCCACCGCTACGACCAGCGGCCACCACGCGGCGGCGCGGCGGCCGGTCGGCGGTGGTTCGGTCAGGGCCCGCTGGAACTCCGTACGGATCACCGACAGGTCGCGGTAGAGGCGACGGCGCATGCGGGCCCGGGCGGCGGGGTCCCCGTCGGTGGCGAACGCCGTCTCCACGTACCGCGCCGTGTCCGCCACCGCGTCGGCCAGGCGGTCGCCGACCCTGGTGCGCCAGCTCTCCGGCCACAGGAGGTAGCCGGCCGTCAGTGCGATCGCGCAGCCCAGGAGGGAGTCCGCCAGGCGGGGCAGCAGCAACGCCGTGCCCTGGTGGTTCAGGATGTCCGAGAGGAGGAGGATCACCGGGGTGATCGCGGCCGTCTGGTAGCCGTAGCCCCGCGGGGTCAGGGCCGGGATGAGGGGGGCCAGGACCAGCATCGCCACCACGTCCCACCAGCCCAGCGGGACCTCCGCCAGGACCACCGCCGCGATCAGCAGGCCCGCCACCGTGCCGAGGGCGCGCAGCAGGGCGCGGGAGAAGACCGAGCCGAAGTCGGGCTTGAGGACGAAGGTGATCGTCAGGGCCACCCAGTAGGAGCGGGGAACGGGGATCAGCGACACCAGGGCCTGGGCGATGCCGATGCAGACCGCGAGGCGCAGGCCGTAGCGCCAGGAGTTGGCCGAGAGGACGACGTTGCGGGCCGCTCTGGCTGTGCGGATGCCCAGTGCTGCCGGGCGGCCCAGGCGGTCGTCGATGCCCCGGGGGTCCACGTCGGGGGCCGTCACCACCTCGGCCGTGTGGCGCAGGGCGTGGTCCACCGCCCGGGCGGTCTCCGTCGCCGGTTCCGGGAGGTCGAGGGCCATCGGGCCGGTCCGGCCCGCCTCGACCGCCTGGGCCAGGTGGCGGACCGTCTCCGGGATCCGGGCCGGCAGGGGGCGGGCCGCCAGGTGGGCCGCGGGGGCCGCCTCCACCACCGGGATGACGGCGTTCAACTGGGCCAGCAGGCGGGTGAGTTCGCGGCTGCGGCCGTGGTGGCGGGCGCGCCGGGCCAGGATCAGGTCGTAGGACTGGTTGAGGGACTGGGTGACGGACCGGCGGGCCTCGTCGTACTCCTCGGTGCGGTCCGTGCCGGAGACGGTGAGGAGCGTGGCGACGGAGCGGTAGGCGTCCGCCACCGCCGCGCGTTCGGGCACGCCCGAGCGGAACGGCCAGGCCAGCAGGGCGAGGAGGAGGACCAGCAGGCCGCCGCCCGTCATCAGGGCCGGGGCCAGCCACCAGGGGTGGGGGAGCGGGAGACCGGCGCCGATCACGCAGTTCAGCAGGAGGAGCAGGCCGGAGACCGAGGCCACCGCGCCGATCGTCGAGATCATGCCGGAGAGCAGGGCGATCCCGGTCACCACGGCCACCGCGTACCAGCCGTGGCCGTACACCAGCGTGCCCAGCGTCACGCCGACCGCGCCGAAGAGCTGCGGGACGGCGATGTTGAGGATGCGCATGCGGTAGGCGTCGGCGGTGTCGCCGATGACGCCGGACAGGGCGCCCATGGAGGCGAGGGCGCCGTACGCCGGGTGGCCGGTGGCGAGGCCGGCCGCCAGGGGGAGGGCCATCGCGACGGCGGCGCGGGCCATGGCGGCCTTGTTGACGGGGGCCTGCTGCGGGCGGAGGTTCCGGACCAGCCAGTCGGGAGGGGTGAGGCCGATGGGGAACTCTCGCGACATGCGGCCATTATCGCCGGTTCGTTCCCGACCGGCCGGAGTCGTCCCAGGTCCGCGCCCCTGGCCGGAACTCCGCGCGTGTATCCACAGGCTGGGGACAAGTGCGCGCCGGGACGTGTGCCCGGGTCGTCAGGCCTGGGCCCGGGTCGCTGTCCGGGCCGGGGCGGGGGGTGGGGGCGATACCGGTGGGGCGGAGGGGTGGGGGGTGGGTGCGGGGCGGAGCAGCCGCGGACGGCCGGTCGGGCTCGAACGGCGGGGCAGGTGCGGACGGCGGGTCAGCCAGGCGGTCAGCGCCACCGTGAGGCCCAGGCCGAGCAGCAGCCAGGCCGTCGCGCGCAGGGTGCCGGTGAGGGCGTCGTAGACCGCGCCGGCCGCCGGATGGGGCACGTCGGCGGGCAGGCCGGCGAGGGTGAGGCCGCGGCCGGCGGCGAGGGCCAGGGCGAGCAGTGCGCCGCCCAGGGCCGTGCCCAGCGCGGTCGCGGCGACGGCGCGGCGGCGGTGGACGGCGAGGGCGATCCCGGTGGCGGCGAAGGCTACGGCCGCCACCGGCAGCCAGAAACCGGCGACTTCGAGCACGTGGAAACCCTTCCGGAAGGAGGCCAGTTCGCCCGCCGGGAGCACGGAGACCGCGGTGTGCTCCACCGGGATCCGCGCGGCGAGCGGCACATGGTCCCGGGTCAGCTGACGCTTGACCTGGTCGGTGACGGCGGCGAGGTCGACGGTGACCGGCCGCCCGGCCGCCCCGCCGTCCTCCTCGTCGCGCAGGGCGCGCAGGATCGCGTCGTGGGTGACCCGGTTGCCGGTGTCCCAGGCCAGCCGGAACGCCTCGGTCTGGGTGAAGGAGCGCACCGCGTCCCGCACGAACGGGCGGACGGAGCCCCCCGCCGGGCGGACGTCCAGATGCTGGCCCACCGCGCGCAGGATGCCGTCACCGACCGTGTCCACGACGGCCTCCCGCACGTTCGGGTCGGCGGCCAGCGGCGCCATCGTGGTGACGTACCGGCCCGTGTCGACGAGCCCGTACGCCGCCCAGGCCGCCAGCGCGCCGAAGGGCACGAGGAGGCAGGCGAGGGCGAGCAGTACGGCCGACAGGGCGCTCCTGAGACGTGGGGGCACGCTTTCAGACAACGGCTCCGCGGGCGCGGGCGCGAGCGGGACGCGTCCGTTCGGGCGAGGACCTGCGCCCCTTGGCGGAACCGGCCCGCACCGGCCGAGCGGACCCGCGCCCCTTGGCGGAGCCGGGGACTCCGATCTCCGGTGGAGGGTTCACCCGAACGGGTGTTTCCTGGTGTTGGGGGGAGGAGACCGGTGCAAGGCCGGGACGAGGGAAGTGGGGAACACGGGGGAGGCGTGGGTCCCGTCCCACCGGGACCCACGCCCACATCCTCGCGGCTAGCGGACCCGCCGCCCGAACGCGTCCTCGCGCGTGTAGTAGCGGTAGAAGAACGAGCCGAAGGTGCACCCCGCGACGAGCAGCGACATCATCACGGACCGCCAGACCGAGTGCGGCGTCTGGATGTACAGGAAGCCGAACGCGATACCGGTGAACGCCGACCACAGCAGCGCGTGCACCTCCCGCGTCATCCGCGGGGCCAGCCTCAGCAGCGCGATCGACACCACCGCGAACACCAGCGCGCTGAGCCAGCCGAGCAGCAGGTTCCCGCCGGTGATGGGGCCGCCCTGGCGGGCGTCGGCCGCGACCCAGTAGCCGTAGACCAGGCCCAGTACGACCGGGACGGCGAAGTGGGCGATGCGGTGGGTGCGCGCGCCGAAGACGTCGGGCGGACGGGTGCGCCGTCCGCCGGGAAGCCGTTCCCCGATCTCCCTGCGGCCGGGGCGGGACATGCCGCCGGGCACGGGTGCCGCTTGAGCCATGAGAGCACTCCTCTCTCCTCGCCCCCGCCTTCCAGAGCACACCGGGGGACGGGGCCTGGCAAGTCGGCCAGGAGAGTGACGGGTGCCCGGATGCGGCGGGTTGTCTCGCGTGTTTCGCTGGGAGACGCCGAGAGACATGGAGGGCTGCCCGCCGTGACGGAGATGGAGTACGGGCGGCGGCGCCAGCTGCTGCGCGTGCGCGGCCGGAACGTCGCCTGGGTGCCGCCCCTGTTGCTGCTCGTCGGCATCGTGCTGCTGGACTTCAACACCACCGAGCGGTTCCGGATCGTCTCCTGGATCGTGCTGGTCCCCGGTACGGCCGCCGCGATCTGCGGGGTGTGGACGACGTGTGCCTTCGCCGTGCTCGCGGTGGTGACGTACGTGGCCGTCGACAGCGCCTGGCCCGACCAGTACCGGGCCGGTCTCGGCGACTTCGTCCTGGTGGCCCTCGGCGGCATGCTGGCCGTGGTGGCCTGTGCCGTGCGCCTGCGCAAGGAGCGGCAGACCCTGCACATCCAGGACATCGCCGAGACCACCCGCCGTACCGTGCTGCGGCCGCTGCCGCCGCGCTGGGGCGGGCTGGAGCACGCCGGGGTGTATCTGGCGGCCGACGTCGAGGCCCGGGTCGGCGGCGACTTCTACGACATCCAGCCCGGCCCGCACGGCACCCGCCTGCTCGTCGGCGATGTGCAGGGCAAGGGGCTCGGCGCGGTGGAGACCGCCGCCGCGCTGCTCGGCACGTTCCGCGAGGCCGGCTACCACGAGAAGGACCTCGCGACCGTCGCCGAGCGCCTGGAGATCCGGATGCTGCGGCACCGCCGGCACACCACCGCGCTCGGCCGCGCGGACGGCGACCGGTTCGCCACCGCCGTGCTGATCGGCTTCCCCGAGGACGCCCCGGAGACCATCGAGGTCGTCAACTTCGGCCACGAGGCCCCGCTCGCCGTCGGCCCGGGCGGAGTGCGCGAGCTGCCCAGCGGCGACGGGCTGCCGCTCGGCCTGGCCGACCTGGTGGGCGGTCTGCCGCCCGTGCACCGGGTGCCGCTCGCCGCCGACGAGACCCTGCTGCTGGTCACCGACGGGGTGACCGAGGCCCGCGACCGGCGGGGCACCTTCTATCCGCTGGACCGGGAGCTCGCGTCCGCGGTCGCCGCCGGGGCGGGCCGCCCGGACCCCGGGCTGCTGGTCCGGCTGGTCCGCGACGGCGTGCTGCGGCACTGCGGCGGCCGGCTGGTCGACGACACCACGGTGTTCGCCGTGCGGCGGATGCGGGAGGCGGCGGGCGAAGACGGCGAAGGGGGACGTTTGCGGTCCTGAGGCGTTCCCGGGGCGCGCGTGTGCGGCCGCAGCGGTTACGGTGCTGGCTGGAGAGCGTGCGGAGCCGACCAGGCTCGGCAGGGTCGCCAGGGCCGACAGGGGCTACAGGGGGAGGACCGATGCCCGGAACCGTGCTGCTGCTCGCGGCCTCGCCGCTCGGCCGGGGGCGCCTGGTGGACGCGGCCGGTGTGCTGCCGGTGCTGGCCGCCGTCGCCCCCGCCGTGCTGTCCGGCACCGACACCGCCAACGTCGTCGAACTCGCCGATCCGCTGGAGCCGCAGGCCGTACTGACCCGGCTGCGTGCCGCCGCGGCCGCGCCCGGGCCGCTGACCGTGTACATCGCCGGGCAGCTGCAGCTGGACCGCCGGCAGCGGCTGCCGCATCTGGCGCTGGCGCGCACCACCGCGGCGACCGTCCGCTACACCGCGCTGCCCTGGCACTGGATACGGGAGGAGCTGCGGTTGCGCTCCGCCGCGGACACCGCGCTGGTCGTGGACCTGCACGCGGATGCGGAGGCGTGGAGTTACGTCGCCGAGCGCGGCCTGGACTGCGGTGCCAGTGCCGCCGTTCACGGTCGTGTGGCGCCGGGGTCCGGACGGCGCGGGGTGGCCGAGCCGGCGTACATGAAGGCGGTGGCCACGTTGCTGCGCAGTGGGCACCGGCCGCCGCTTCCCCGGTTGCACGAGCAGGCGTTGGGGCGGATCGCGGAGTCGAGTGCCGGGCGTGACCTGGTGCTGGCCGTCCCCGGGGGCCCCGCCCCCAGACCCCCGTTCGCCGTCGAGCCGGACCCCCGCGCCACCGGAGGGGACCCCCACGCCGCCATCAGCGCGGCCGTGCGGGACGGCCGGCACGGTGAGGCCGATGCGCTTGCCGCCCGGCATGAGCAGCTCGCCGTGCGTGCTCATGGCGCGGCCTCCGACGAGGCGCTGCACTGGGCCGAAGTCCGGGCGGACCTCGCGATGTTCGCGGGGGACGCGGTGCGCAGTTGCCGGGCCTGGCTCGCGGTGGCCGGGGTGCGGCTGGCGGCCGGGCAGGCGGTGGACGCGCCCGCCGTGGAGGCGGCCGTGGACCG
This sequence comes from Streptomyces sp. NPDC001153, assembly GCF_053598315.1. Classification (NCBI taxonomy): domain Bacteria; kingdom Bacillati; phylum Actinomycetota; class Actinomycetes; order Kitasatosporales; family Streptomycetaceae; genus Streptomyces; species Streptomyces sp. NPDC001153. Next base: position 120,807 of record NZ_JBSFJZ010000008.1, on the reverse strand, counting down.
GGCGCACCATCAGTGGGGCCGGATCACGGACGCGGCGGCTGCCCGTGAACTCGGGCCCGTGCTCGCACAGTTGCGGCTGCGGGTGCCGGGTCGCCGGCAGGGCGCGCTGGAGAACGTCCGGCGGCAGCTGCACCAGCTCCAGGCGGCGGCCCGGTAGGTCCCGTCACGCCACCGGCAACAGCGCCAGCGCCCCGGAGACCAGCGTGCGCACGCCGGGGCCGATCACGGACAGGTCGGGCGCGAAGTGCGGGCTGTGGTTGCTCGGTACGGCCGCGAACTTCTCCGGGAAGGTGTCGCCGGGGGCCTGGTCCCACACCTGGGCCGGGGTGGTGGTCACGAACCAGTACGAGTACGGGATGGCGCCGTCGAGCGCCAGCGCGGGGAAGTCCTCGCTGCCCATCGCCGGGCCCGGGTCGAACACGGTGCCCGCGCCGAAGACCTCGCCGTGCACGGCGGCCACCGTGCTGTCGGTGGGCGCGTCGTTCACGGTCACCGGGAAGGTGTTGCCGATGGTGATGTCGGGCTCGCGCGGGCAGCCGGCGGCCAGGCACTCGCCGTGCGCGATGCGCCGGATCGCGGCCAGCATCCGCTGCCGTACCTCCTCGGACTGGCTGCGCAGGTTCAGCGAGATCCGGGCCTCGGACGGGATGATGTTGTGCCGGGTGCCGGCCTCGATCCGGCCCACGGTCAGCACGGCGGACTCGCCGGCCGCGAGCTCCCGGGAGACGACCGTCTGCAGGCGGGTGACCAGGTAGGCGGCGGTCACCACCGGATCCACGGTCGCCTCCGGCCGCGAACCGTGCCCGCCCCGGCCGTGCACCACGATGTCCACGTCCGTCGCCGCCGACATGATCAGGCCCGGCGCGTGCGGGTACAGGCCCGCCGGGCCGGGAGCGGCATGCTGCCCGAGCAGCACGTCCGGCCGGCCGAACCGCTCGTACAGCCCGTCCGCGACCATCCGGGCCGCGCCCTGCCCGGTCTCCTCGGCGGGCTGGCCCACCACCAGCAGGGTGCCCTGCCAGGTGTCCCGCCCGGCGGCCAGTGCCTCGGCGGCGCCGGTCAGCCAGGTGACGTGCAGGTCGTGCCCGCACGCGTGCATCACCCCGTCCGCCTCCGAGGCGTACGGCAGCCCGGTGGCCTCCTCGACCGGCAGCGCGTCCATGTCGGCCCGCAGCAGCACGGTCGGCCCGTCGCCGTTGGCCAGCCGGCCCACGACCCCGGTGCCGCCGACGCCCTCGACGGTCTCGAACCCGGCGCCCTTCAGCCGCCCGGCCAGCGTCCCGGCGGTGCGGTGCTCGCGCAGGGACAGCTCGGGGTGGCGGTGCAGGTCGCGGTAGAAGTCCTCCCACCGCGCCACCGGCAGGTCGGAGGTCAGGTCCAGGGCGGTGCGGGCGGCGGCAGAGGTCATGGTCGGCAGCGTAGGCCTCCGGCGGTGCGGCGAACAGTGTCACCCGTGCGCAGTCGAGCCGTTGCTCTCGGCCATGCCGTGGGAGGCAGTCCGGACCTGACCCGCGCCCAGTGGCGTACGGGCTGCCTTCGTCCGTGCTTCCATGTGCTGGGCCTGGGCCGTCGGCCGGGGTTCCGCCGCCCGGGCCGGGCCCGCGTTCGCCGCGAGGATCAGGGCTGTCGCGGCGATCACCGCGGCGGCGACGGCCCTGCGTGCGGTGGTGTTTCCGTAGGGTTCGGATGTGCGTCCGGGCACGGTGACCTCGCAACACAACAGCGACGTATTAAGCACACTTAATCCGCCGTTTAACCTAGGGGTTGAACGGGCCCAACGGCAAGGGGCTCCAGGGGAGTTGGGGGTTCGGCGCGATGCGGGAACGGGACGACCCTGCGGTCATCGGACGGCGCGTACAGCAACTGCGCAACCAGCGCGGGCTGACCCAGCGGCAGTTGGCGGAGCCCGCCTACACCCCCGCGTACATCTCCACCCTGGAGGCGGGCCGGGTGCGGGCCTCCGACGAGGCGCTGCGGCACATCGCCGGCCGGCTCGGCGTCGCCTTCGAGGAGCTGGCCGTCGGCCGCCCCGCCCACCTCGCCACCGACCTGCGCCTGCGCCTCACCGAGGCCCAGCGGGTCCTCGCCGACGGCAGGGCCGAGGAGGCCGCCGGCGCGTACGCGGCGCTGCTCGCGGAGGCCGAGACCCACGGACTGGGCTCCGAGCAGGCCACCGCGCTGCTCGGCCAGGGCGAATGCGCCCTGGAGACAGGTGAGCTGGAGAAGGCGCGGGAGTCCTTCGAGCGCGCCGAGGCACACCTCGCGGACGAGTCCCTGCCGGTGCGCGTCCCGGCGGTCCGGGGCCGTGCGGTGGCGCACTACCTGGCCGGCGAACTCCGCTACGCCGTCTACCTGCTGGAATCGACGCTGGACGAACTCAACCGCGGCGGACTGCACGACCCCGACGCCCTGCTCCTGCTCTACGCCAGCGTGATCGGCCCGTACATGGACATGGGCGCGCACGCCCGGGCCGCCCAGGCCGCCGAGCTCGCCCTCGCGCTCGCGCCGCAGGCCGGCGACTCCGCGCTGATCGCCCGGATGCACCGGTCGGTGGCCCGCACCCTGATCGCCGAGGGCCGGGTCACCGAGGCCGACGCCTCCCTCGCCAAGGCGGCCGAGCTGTACCGCCGGCTGCGCCTGCGCACCGAGCTGGCCAACTGCCACTGGATGCGCGGCTACGTCTGCGCCCAGAACGGCGACCTGGAGCGGGCCGAGGCCGAGTTGCGCCAGGCGCATGCCATGCTCGCCGAGTCCCGGGCCGCCCTGTACCGCAGCCAGGCCGCCGTGGAACTGGCCGACGTGCTGCACCGCCGGGGCAAGTCGGAGGAGTCCGCCGTACTGCTGGAGGGCGTCCTCGGCGACTTCTCCTCCGAGCGCGGCGCGGTCCACGCCGCCGCTGCCCACCGCCTGCTCGGCATCATCGCCGAGGACGCCCGGGACACCGAGGCCGCCGAGGAGCACTACGTCCGCGCCCTCAGCATCCTGGAACGCGCGGGCGCCGCCGGCGACCTGGCCGACCTGTGCCGCCTCCTGGGCGACCTGCTGCGCCGCACCGGCCGTGTCGAGGCCGCCCTGGACGCCTACCGCACCGGCCTCGGCCACCGTACGACCCCGGGGACGACGACCCTGGGCCCGGCGCCGGCGCAGCCGCCGCTGTAGACGTCGAGGGTCACACCTGTGCCCTTCCCTGCTTGCGGATGTCCGTCAGGCGCAGGGCGCCGATCTGGACGGCGGCCTGGGTCGCGTCGTTCGGGACGTCGCCGAGTCCGCCGTTGGTGAGGGCGAACGCGTCCGGGCCGACCCGGACGGCGGCCACGTCCAGCGTGAGCACGGCGTGCCGGTTGTCGGAATCGGTGGCGGCGAGGCTGACCCGCAGGCCCTGGCGCGCGTCCCCGACCTGCGGCAGCGGGGCGTCGGTGACCTGGACGTCCTCCGTGATCCCGGTCCCCGTGGTGGCCGTGAAGCGCGCGCACTGCGCCGGCATCGACTTCAGCCAGGCGAGGGCCGCGTCCACGTCGGCGGGGCGGCGGGCGGCTATCTGGTAGCGCAGCTGGGCGTTGGTGTCGGGGTCGTCCAGGCCTACGGCGACGCGGGCGGGGCCGCCGAGGAGTTCGTCGGTGTAGAGGGCGTCCAGCAGCCGCTGGCACGCGCCGGCCGAGGTGGACGCCTTCAGCAGCTGGTCCCGCCAGGTGGCCGCCCCGCGGGTCGCCGTCCAGGGGGCGCCCAGGTCGTTCTCGTTGAGGAGGGCGGCCTGCGCCTGCTCGTCGGTGAGGGTGGAACCGTCGGGCCGCGTGGACGTCTTCGACGACGGCGACGGCTTGTCGATCGTCGGCAGGGGCGGGGTCGCGGTCTCCGGCTGGTTCAGAGCGAGGGCCGCGCAGCCGCCCATGGCGAGGAGACCGGCGAGAGTGACCCAGAGCGGGAGGCCGCGGGGGCGTAGCGCGTCGTGCAGAGAGGTCATCGAGGTGCCTCCGGGGCTGCGGCCGGTGGGTTCCTGCTGATGTGGTGCCTGATCTCACGGCACCACCGCCCCGACCGGGCCACCAGCGCTCCCGGGCCGTCCGGGTGAGTGGTCCGCGGAATCCGGGTGGGCGGTCGCGGAAATGGAGGCGACCTGTCGCTCGCGCGCCTGTTACGGTTGGCCCATGCAGCGCGCCCAGCAGTGCCCGAAGAGCACGACGACGCCGGAGACCGTCCCGGCGCGCTGACACCTGACCAGCATCGAAGCCCCGGGGCGAACGCCCCGGGGCTTCGGCGTTCCGTGGGCGTTCGCCTCCCGCAGCGAGGAGACCCCCCGTGAACGCCAACGCCCCACTCCCCGACCACCGCCGCCTCGGCCGCGAGCTCGGTCTGTTCGACACCGACCCGCTGATGGGCGCGGGCCTGCCGTACTGGCTGCCGGACGGCGCGGTCGTACGGCACACCCTGGAGGAGTACATCCGCGAGGCCGAACGCCTGGCCGGGTACCGGCACGTGTACTCGCCCGCGCTCGGCAAACGGGAGCTGTACGAGATCTCCGGGCACTGGGACCACTACAGCGACGACATGTATCCGCCGATGAAGCTGGGCCCCCACGGGTCCGAGGAGGTCGTGCTGCGGCCCAGCCTGTGCCCCCACCACGCCCTGATCTACCGCTCCCGCTCCCACAGCTACCGGGAACTTCCGCTGCGCATCGCCGAGTTGGGCAGCATGCACCGCGCCGAGCTGTCCGGCGTCCTCGGCGGCCTGACCCGCGTCCGCGCCATCCAGCTCAACGACGCCCATATCTTCTGCACCCTGGACCAGGCGGTTCAGGAGGCCCGCGCCGCGCTGGAGCTGATCGCCCGCGCCTACGCCGACCTCGGCATCGAGGCGGTACGGCACCGGCTGTCGCTGCCCGGGGAGGGCGGGAAGTACGTCGCCGATCCGGAGCTGTGGCGCCGGGCCACCGAGCTGCTGCGGGAGGTCCTGGACGCGTCCGGCGTGGCGTACGAGGAGGCGGAGGGCGAGGCCGCCTTCTACGGCCCGAAGATCGACGTGCAGATCGCCGACCCGGCCGGCCGCGAGTCCACCCTGTCCACCGTGCAGATCGACTTCCACCAGCCGGCCCGCTTCGACCTGCACTACATCGGCGCGGACGGCGCCCGGCACCGCCCGGTCATGGTGCACCGCAGCATCATCGGCAGCGTCGAGCGGGCCGTCGCCCATCTGATCGAGGCGCACGCCGGCGCCTTCCCGGCCTGGCTGGCCCCGGTGCAGCTGGCCGTCCTGCCGGTCGGCGAGGAGCAGCTGGAGCAGGCGGCGCAGGTCGTGCGCCAGGCCGTGGAGAGGGGGCTGCGGGCCGAACTCGCGGGTCCGGAGCAGGGCAGTCTCGGCGCCCGGATCCGCGCCGCGCGCCTGGTGCCGTACCAGGCGGTGATCGGCGCCCGTGAGGCCGCGGCGGGCCTGGCCGCCCTACGGCTGCGGGACGGCCGCCGGCCCGGCGGGCTGCCGGTGCCGGAGCTGCTGTCCCGGATCGCCGGACGGGTGGCCGCGCGCGGCACCGCCCTGTGGGAGTGACCGGCCTGTGGGAGTGGCCGTACTGATCTAAGGTCGGCTTGACGGAAGGAGTCCGCCGTGACAGGTCAGCCCATCCCCGTGATCATCGACTGCGACACCGGTGTCGACGACGCCCTCGCCCTGCTGCTGGCCGTGCGCCACCCGGGTCTCGATCTGCGGGCGGTGACCTGCGTGGCCGGGAACACGGACGTCGACGGCGTGGTCCGCAACACCCTGACCGTGCTGGAGCAGGCGGGCGCCCCGGACATCCCGGTGGGCCGGGGCGCCGAACGCCCGCTGATCGAGCCGGCCCGCCCGGCGAAGCACGTGCACGGCTCCGACGGCATGGGCGACCTGGGCCTGCCCGCGCCGAGACGCAGCGCGTCCGGGCTGGACGCCGTATCCCTCCTCCACCGCGAGATCCTGGCCTCGCCGCGCCCGGTCACCCTGATCCCCACCGCGCCCCTGACCAACATCGCCCTGCTCCTGCGCACCCATCCGGAGGTGACCCGCAACATCGAGCGGATCGTCTTCATGGGCGGCGCGGTGGCGGTCGGGAACGCCACGCCGGTCGCCGAGTTCAACGTCTGGCACGACCCGGAGGCGGCGGCGATCCTGCTCACCGCCGGCGTGCCGATCACGATGTACGGCCTCGACGTCTTCATACAGGTCGTCGTGGACGCGGCGGACGTCCACCGGATGCGCGCGAGCAGCGACCCCGGCACCCGGCTGGCCGGTGAACTCCTCGCCCACCGGCCGACCACCCAGGGCGAGGCCCCCGAGGCCGAGGAGGCGGGCGGCCTCGGCGACGCGGGCGCGGTGTGCGCGGTCGCCGACCCGCAGGGCATCACCACCCGCCTGCTGCCGGTCGAGGTCGCCCTCGCCCCCGGCCCGGCCCGGGGGCAGACGATCGTCGACCGCCGTCCCCGCCCCGGCGAGTCCGAGATCCACGAGGGCAGACGCGAACAGGCCCTGGTGGACGTGGCGTTGGAGGTCGACGTGGACCGTTACGTGAAGCTGTACCTGCAGACGGTGGAACGGCCTTAGGCCGCGTCGCGCCCCAGCGGGGTGGCACTCGCTCGTAAGGTTCCTTTCCGGGCAATGTGGACAGATTCCCTGTATCGTCCTCCTTCCCGAAGGGATCCCGTATGGCAGAGCGCTCCCCCGACCTCTCCTCCAAGAACCCCGACTGGTGGCGGCAGGCCGTCATCTACCAGGTCTATCCCCGCAGCTTCGCCGACGCAGACGGCGACGGACTCGGCGATCTGCGCGGCATCATCCAGCGCCTGGGCCACCTCGCCGGGCTCGGCGTCGACGCCCTGTGGCTGAGCCCCTTCTACCCCTCGGAACTCGCCGACGGCGGCTACGACGTCGCCGACCACCGGGACGTGGACCCCCGCCTCGGCACCCTGGACGACTTCGACGCCCTGGTCGGCGAGGCCCACCGGCTCGGTCTGAAGGTCGTCGTCGACATCGTCCCGAACCACACCTCGCACCAGCACCCCTGGTTCCAGGAGGCCCTGCGCGCCGCCCCCGGCTCCCGGGCCCGCGAGCGCTACGTCTTCCGCCCCGGCCGGGGCGCACACGGTGAACTCCCGCCCACCGACTGGCAGTCCGTCTTCGGTGGCAGCGCCTGGAAGCGGACCCCGGACGGAGAGTGGTACCTGCACCTCTTCGCCCCCGAACAGCCCGACCTGAACTGGGACGACGACGACGTCCGCGCCGACCTCCGCACCACGCTGCGCTTCTGGTCCGACCGGGGCGTCGACGGCTTCCGTGTCGACGTCGCCCACGGCCTCGCCAAGGACCTCGCCGAGCCGCTGCGGGACATCGGGAACATCGGCGCGACCGGCGAGGAGTCCCTGCCGCTCGTCGCGCCGGGCAGCCACCCGTACTGGGACCGCGACGAGGTCCACGAGATCTACCGGGACTGGCGCAAGGTCTTCGACGCCTACAGCCCGCCGCGCACCGCCGTCGCCGAGGCCTGGGTCCCGGGCCCCCGCCGCGCGCTGTACGCCCGCCCCGACGAACTCGGCCAGGCCTTCAACTTCGAGTACCTGGAGACCCGTTGGGACGCCGGGGAACTCCGCCGGGTCATCACCGACGAGCTGGCCACCGCCCGGGTCGCCGGCACCACCGCCACCTGGGTGCTGTCCAACCACGACGTCGTACGCCACGTCTCCCGGCTGATGCTGCCGCCCGGCACCGACCCGGCCGCCTGGCTGCTGTCCGGCGGCACCGCGCCCGCGATCGACCCCGGGGCCGGGCTGCGCCGGGCCCGCGCCGCGACCCTGCTGATGCTCGCGCTGCCCGGATCGTCGTACCTCTACCAGGGCGAGGAACTCGGCCTGCCCGAGGTCGCCGACCTGCCCACCGAGGTGCTGCAGGACCCGATCTGGGAACAGACCGGCCATGTCCGCAAGGGCCGCGACGGCTGCCGGGTGCCCCTGCCGTGGACGGCGGACGGACCGTCGTACGGCTTCGGGCCGGGCGGCGCCTGGCTGCCGCAGCCGTCGTCCTTCGCCGCGTACGCCGTCGAGGCGCAGACCGAGGCCGAGGACTCGACCCTGGAGCTGTACCGCACCGCCCTGCGGCTGCGCCGCAAGCTGCTGGAGGGCGAGACGCTGACCTGGACGCCGGACGCCCCCGCCGGCGTGCTGGACTTCACCCGCTGCGAGGGCTGGCGCTGCGTGACCAACCTCGGCGACGGGCCGGTACGGCTGCCGCCGGGCGAGGTGCTGCTGACCAGCTCCCCGCTCGGCGGCAGGACCCTCCCGCCGGACACGACCGTGTGGCTGGCCTAACCCGCCGTCGGGGCGGGGCTGGCCCCCGGACTCGGGCTCGTGCCGCCGCTGCCGCCGGTCAGCCCGCTGAGGTCGGCGGGCGTCGACGTGGGGTTCGGCGGCGGGGTGAGCACCACCTCCGGCTGACCGGCGGCCGGGGGTGGCGGGGTCAGGTCGGAGTCGGGCAGCTTGGGCGGGGTGGTCTGCTGGAAGAGGGTCTGGTCGAAGTCGACCAGACCGGTCTTCTCCATCACCGTCATATGGTCCAGCACGGTGTTGTTGGCCTGGTCGGCGAGGGCGCGCACCAGCGAGTTCTTGGTGGTGGAGCGGATCTTCGAGATCGTGTTGAAGATCGCGCCGTGCGTCATCCGCAGGATGTTGGCGAAGTCGCTGTCGAACTTCTTCCCGCTGTCCGCCTTCAACTGGCTGACGAAACCCTGCTGCTGGGGGCTGGGCAGGTTGGGCAGCGTGATGTTCAGCATCGGCGCGATCTTGCGGCAGGTGGTGTCCAGGGCCGCGTGCCCGTCGACCAGGTGCTTGCTGGCCGTGATGACCGCCGGTGCGGTGCCCTTCTGCAGACCCATCTGCCCCACCGGGTACTCCCACAGACCGGCGGCCCGCACCTTCACCACGAAGTCCCGGTCCTGCTCGGTGAGCGGCCCCCACTGGGTGTTGGCGATGACGCGGTCCTGCGCGGTGGTCACCTTGGTCAAGCCGAGCATGCTCGGGTAGGCGAGTGCCGCGAGGGTCACGGCCATCGCACCACCCACGAAGAGCGTTCCCGTCGCGTTCCGCGAAAAGCGCACCGTTCCTCCTGCCCGGTCGTGGATCCCGCCCACGGTGACGGCGCGGGGCGGTTCGGACGCACAGCAGTACGGATGCGGACGCCGAACGTATCGGTGCGGCAGGTAAAGATTTGTATCTGTGCGGCGGGTAAAGAAGAGTTGACCATTCCTCGGGAGAGGCGAGACGAAACCCCGGCATAGATTCGCCGCATGCCCCCACAGCCACCGCCCCGCATGCCCGCCGCCCTTCCCGTCCTGCCCTACCGCAAGCCCACCAAGGGCCGCGACTACTGGGTCTTCGACGACGTCCTGCCCGGCGCGGACGCCGTACGGGAGCGGTGCCTGGCCAAGGACGACTGGGTCGAGGGCTACCCGTACACCTCCGAGACCTGGCCCGGTCTGCGCGCCATGCCCGGTCTGGAGCCCGGTGAACTCGCCCGTGTCGAGGACCTGGTGAAGAAGGCCACCGGCGCGAAGAAGCTGTGGGTGCAGCAGGCGCCCGGCGGCGGCACCCTCAACCACAACTGCGTCCAGGTGGTCGGCGAGGGCGAGAGCGAGCCCCGCCCGCACACCGACTCCCGCGCCCTGTGCCGGTACGCCGCCGTGCTGTACCTGAACCCCGGTGTCCCCAAGGACTGCGGCACCGCCTTCTACCGCCAGTCGCTGCCCGGCGGCCGGCTCGGCGGCAACATCGTCCAGGCCCCGCACAACAACCTCGTCGAGGCCCTCGGCACGAGGTTCGTCCCGGCCGACCACTTCGAGGAGGACGTCCGCGTCCCCCACAAGTACAACCGCCTCCTCCTCTACAACGCCAACCTCGTGCACAGCGCGACGGGTTACTGCGGCAAGGAGCTGGCGGAGAAGCGGATGACGGCGGTGTTCTTCTGGATGGCCTGACGGCTCACAGGAGCAGCAGCAGCGTCGCCAGGGCCGTGCAGCCCGCGCACACGGCGAGGGTCAGGGCCACACAGCGGCGTTTCAGCTCCTGGTAGCGGTGTTCGTACTCGGCGCGCAGCGATGTGCAGCGGGCCGCGATGCGTTCCAGGTCGGCCCGGGAGCGGGCCAGGCAGTCGGCGGTGTAGCGGTGTTCGATCTCCTCGCGCTGCGCCGTCGTCAGCCACTCCAGGGGGCCGGTGAACTCCCGGGCGCGCCGCTCGGCCTCGGCGATGCGGGCCTGCCAGAGCAGGTATCCCTCCACCTCGTTGGCGAGCGCGTCGTCGGCGCCCTGCCTCGGCGGACCGCTCACCCCTGTCCCCGGTCGGGCCGCGCCGGGACCGGGTGCTCGTGCTCCTGCATCGCGATGTCGGGGTGGTGCAGGTCGAACGCCGGGGACTCGCTGCGGATGCGGGGCAGCGTGACGAAGTTGTGCCGCGGGGGCGGGCAGGAGGTCGCCCACTCCAGGGAGCGGCCGTAGCCCCAGGGGTCGTCCACGGCGACCGGCTTGCCGTACTTGGCCGTCTTCCAGACGTTGTAGAGGAACGGCAGCATCGACAGGCCGAGCAGGAACGAGCCGATGGTGGAGACGGTGTTGAGGGTGGTGAAGCCGTCGGCGGCCAGGTAGTCGGCGTAGCGGCGCGGCATGCCCTCGGCGCCCAGCCAGTGCTGGACCAGGAAGGTGGTGTGGAAGCCGACGAAGAGCGTCCAGAAGGTGATCTTGCCGAGGCGCTCGTCCAGCATCTTGCCGGTCATCTTCGGCCACCAGAAGTGGAAGCCGGCGAACATGGCGAACACGACCGTGCCGAAGACCACGTAGTGGAAGTGGGCCACCACGAAGTACGAGTCGGACACGTGGAAGTCCATCGGCGGGGAGGCCAGGATCACCCCCGTCAGGCCGCCGAAGAGGAACGTGACGAGGAAGCCCGCCGCCCAGAGCATCGGGGTCTCGAAGGACAGGCTGCCCTTCCACATCGTGCCGATCCAGTTGAAGAACTTCACACCGGTCGGCACGGCGATCAGGAAGGTCATGAAGGAGAAGAAGGGCAGCAGGACCCCGCCGGTGACGTACATGTGGTGGGCCCACACGGTCACGGACAGGGCGGCGATGGAGATGGTCGCGGCGATCAGGCCCATGTAGCCGAACATCGGCTTGCGGGAGAACACCGGGATGATCTCGCTGATGATGCCGAAGAACGGCAGCGCGATGATGTACACCTCCGGGTGTCCGAAGAACCAGAAGAGGTGTTGCCACAGCAGTGCTCCGCCGTTGGTGGCGTCGAAGACGTGGGCGCCGAACTTGCGGTCCGCCTCCAGGGCGAACAGCGCGGCCGCCAGGATCGGGAAGGCCAGCAGGACCAGTACGGCGGTCAGCAGCACGTTCCACACGAAGATCGGCATGCGGAACATGGTCAGACCGGGTGCGCGCATGCAGATGATCGTGGTGATGAAGTTGACCGAGCCGAGGATGGTGCCGAAACCGGAGAAGGCCAGACCCATGATCCACAGGTCGCCGCCGACTTCCGGGGATCGGACCGCGTCCGTCAGCGGGGAGTAGGCGAACCAGCCGAAGGAGGCCGCGCCCTGCGGGGTGAGGAAGCCGCCCACCGCGATGAGCGAGCCGAACAGGTAGAGCCAGTAGGCGAACATGTTCAGCCGGGGGAACGCCACGTCGGGCGCGCCGATCTGCAGCGGCATGATCCAGTTGGTGAAGCCGGCGAACAGCGGCGTCGCGAACATCAGCAGCATCACGGTGCCGTGCATCGTGAACAGCTGGTTGAACTGCTCGTTCGAGACGATCTGCAGGCCGGGCCGGGCCAGTTCGGCGCGCATGATCAGTGCCATCACGCCACCGATCAGGAAGAACGCGAAGGACGTCACCAGATACAGCGTGCCGATCGTCTTGTGGTCGGTGGTCGTCAGCCACTTCACCACGACGTTGCCGGGCTGCCTGCCCCGGACCGGCACCTCGCTCTCGTAGGCGTCCTCGGCCGTGGCGGCACCATGGGGTTCGTTGAGGATGCTCACAAGTCGTCTGTCTCCTGCTGCTCGCGGTCCGCGCACGCCATACGTCGGCTACTGGCCATCCTTTGCCGTGGGACCGGGCACGCGTCGCCCGACGCGCGGCCAACCGCGTGACGGATACACCCGGACGGCGTAGCGGCCCCCTTCGCCCGAGGCCCCTGGTGGCCTGCGGCTTTCGTACGACAGGATGGCGGGGTGACCGAGAAGGAAGATCAGTTCGCCGCCCACCGGCCGGCGTACCGTCCGGTGCGGGTGGCCGGGCAGCTGGCTGTCGGGGGATTGCTGCTCGCCGGGCTCGCCTGGCTCGTGCGCGGGGTGTGGGAGGTGCGGCTCGCCGTCGCGGGGGAGCCGGGCGACGGGCCGCCGGACCAGGGGAACGGGGTGCACCGGCCGCTCACCTCCCTGGAGGACTCGTACCACTGGGTGACCTCGGCGGGGGCCTGGGCCGGCCTGGTCTGTGCCCTGCTGTTCCTGTCCTGGCTGTGGCGGCTGCGGGACAACGCGCGGGCGCTGTCGGGGGAAACGCCGAAGTACCTGGGGTTCTGGGTGTATCTCGGATGGATCCTGCCCGTGTTCAATCTGTGGATACCGCGCGGGATCGTCGTCGACGCCTTCCGCTGCAGCGCTCCCGGACGGCGGCTGCCCGGATCCGTCAACGTGTGGTGGGCGCTGTGGCTGCTCGGGACGCTCGGCGGGGTGGGGGTCGTGTACCGCGACTCCACGGACGAGATCATCGGGCGTGCCTACAGTGAGGTGTGGCCGCTGCTCGTGTGCGACGCCGCCGTGGTGGGCGCCGCGATCGCCGGTGCCCTCGCCGTACGGGCCGTCACGGCCGTACAGGTGGAGCGGATCCGCGGACCCCACGCTCAGGCGGTCGAGCTCGAGGCCGTCTAGCGGTGTGGGGTGGTGCCCGGTGCGGTACGGATGGTGGGCATGAGCAGTATCGCCATTGTGGGCGCCGGGCCCGGGCTCGGGGCGGCCGTCGCGCGGCGGTTCGGGCGGGAGGGGTTCGCGGTGGCCCTCTTCGCCCGGGAACTCGACCGGCTCGACCCGCTGGTGCGGGACCTCGAGGGCAGTGGGGTGACGGCCCGGGCGTTCGTCGCCGACGTGCGCAGGCCCGAGGAGCTGGCCGCGGCTCTGCGGCGGGCGGCGGACGAGGTCGGCCCCGTCGAGGTGCTGCAGTACAGCCCCGTGCCGCACCGGGACTTCATGCGGCCCGTGCTGGAGACCCGGTACCGGGATCTGATCGGCCCCATCGAGTTCTCCGTGTACGGCCCCGTCGCCGCCGTGCAGCAGGTGCTGCCGGGGATGCGCCGGCTGGGGCGCGGCACGATCCTCCTCGTCAACGGCGGGACCGCCGTCGTACCGCACACCGACCGGGCCGGGACGTCCATCGCGTTCGCCGCGGAGAGCGCGTACGGCCATCTGCTGCACGAGCGGCTCGCCGGCGAGGGCATCCATGTCGCGCAGCTGGTGATCCCGGGGGCGATCACTCCGGGGCACGCGCGCAAGGACCCGGCCGTGCTGGCGGAGACGCTGTGGGGCATGCACCGGGACCGGCACGGGTTCCGGCACTTCGCCGACGACCTCGACAGCTGACCGGGGACCCTGAGGGCTGACGGGGCACGGTCATCCTGCGGGGAGGGGTTTAATGGGCCAATATCGTGATATTGGTCGTATTGCTCTCTTCATTGGCCGTACCGCTCTCCGCAAGGGGGCCTCCGTGGCTGTCGAAATCCCCGCGATCATCAAGCCGTCCCGGCTCAGACGCCGGGGCGGACTGCTGGGCGAGTGTCTCGCCGAGTTCCTCGGGACCTTCGTGCTCATCTCCTTCGGCTGCGGCGTGGTCGCGACGGCGGTCGCCGCGCTGCCCGGTTCCGGCCGTGCGGCGACCCCCACCACGATCTTCCTGGCGGCCGGCGACTGGCTGCTGATCGCCTGGGGCTGGGCGTTCGCCGTCGTCTTCGGCGTGTACGTGGCCGGCGGCGTCAGCGGTGCCCACATCAACCCGGCGGTGACCCTGGCCATGGCGGTGCGCCGCGGATTCTCCTGGGCGAAGGTCCTGCCGTACTGGTTCTCGCAGGTGGCCGGCGCGCTCACCGGCGCCGCGCTGGTCTATCTCGTGTACCACCAGGCGATCAACGCGTATGACGCCATCTCGCCCGCGCCGAAGGTGAACGGGCACACGAACGCCACCTTCTCGATCTTCGCCACCTTCCCGGCGGCGTACTACCACGGCGGGATCTGGGGGCCGCTGATCGACCAGATCGTCGGTACGGCGTTCCTGCTGATGCTCATCGCCGCCGTCCTCGACCTGCGCAACCAGGCCGTGAAAGCCAACCTCGCCCCGCTGATCGTGGGCTTCGTCGTCGCCGCCATCGGCCTGTCCTACGGCGCCAACGCGGGCTATGCCATCAACCCGGCCCGTGACTTCGGGCCGCGCCTGTTCACCTATGCGGCGGGCTGGGGCAGCCTCGCCTTCCCGGGCAGTGTGTCCGGCGTGTACAGCGGCTACTGGTGGATCCCCATCGTCGGGCCGCTGGTCGGCGGTGTGATCGGGATCGTCGTGTACGACCTCTTCGTCGGGGACGTCCTGCTGGTCCGGGCGGAGCTGGCCGAGCTGCCGGAGCCGGGGCGGGCGACGCCGGTGCGCACCACCGACGAGGAGTAGGCCTCCGGCCGCGGTTCCTCAGCCGCCGGGGGTCTCCTCCGCGCCGGCACCGGCACCCGCGGCCCGGCGGGCCGTCGCCGCGATCTCCTCCAGCGCCGCCAGATGGCGGGCGAGCGCCCTGCGGCCGGTGAACGTCAGCGCGGCCCAGGTGCGCGGGCGCTTGCCGAGGTAGCCCTTGCGGATGCTGACGTAGCCGGTCTTCTCCAGCGCGGAGAGGGTCTTGCTCAGGGTGGAGTCGGAGACCTGGCAGTAGTCCCGCAGGACGGCGAACTCCGCCTCGCCGCAGGCGGAGAGGTAGGCGGCGAGGGCCAGCCGGGTCGGGTGGTGCAGTTCGCGGTCGAGAGCGGGGGGCGTACCGCCTGTGGGGCCGGTCATGCGGTGCCCTCCTTCCAGGTCGCGCGCAGGATGTAGTCCGCTCCGGAGGCCAGACCGAAGGCGACGAGCCAGCCGGTCGTGCCGTACACCATCGCGGTCGGGATGCTGATCGCCAGGGGGATGAACGGCACCACCCAGGCATGCCAGGCGGGGCGGCCGGGCCCGCAGTCCCGGCGGATCCAGCGCGTCACTCCGCCGTGGTGCGCGCCGAGCCAGATCAGTACGAAGAAGGCGATCAGGCTCGCGAGGCCGGCGAGCAGGAGCCAGACCCCCCACTGCGGCTCCCGGTCGGCCACGCCCAGTGCAGTGAAGCCGGCCGCGAAGGTCAGGCCCTGGCCGATGGCGTAACCGCGCGGCCTGTTGCGTTCGCTCTCCTTGCGTGCCGCGGTCCGTGCGGCGCAGGCGGCGGCGAGCGCCTCCCGCGCCTGCCGGGCGTCCATCGGTTCCCCCGTGCTGTTCATGCGTGCCTCCATGCGGGCGGTTGTCCTGGAGGGCGGGTGGTCGCGCCGCCCCGGTGGATACCGTAAGCATGGACAGTACTTTCCTTAAATGCAAGTACTTTCATCGCGCCGAAGCCGCCGTTCACAGCGGTTGGTTCGGCCAGTCCAGCAGGCGCGCGCCGATCACGGCCGTCTGAAGCATGTAGCGGTGCGCCGGGTCGGCGGGATCGGCACCGGTGAGCGTGTGGATGCGTTCCAGGCGGTAGGTGAGCGCGCGGACGCTGAGGGAGAGCCGGCGGGCGGCCTCGGCGGCGACGCAGCCGGAGTCGAAGTACGCGCCGAGCGTGTCCAGGAGCGGTACGGCCCCGCCGCGGGCCTTGGTGAGCGGGGCGAGGGTGTGGGTCACCAGGTCGACCAGCGCCTGCCGGTCCCGCGCCAGCACCGGGTAGACGAGGAGGTCGGCGGCGCGCAGCACCGGCCCGGGCAGGTTGAGCCGGGCGGCCATCTCCAGCGCGGCCAGAGCCTCCTCGTACGACTGCACGACCCCGCCGGCGCCGTGCTGCGGGCGGCCGATGGCGACCCGCAGCGCCGCGCCGTCGCCGCCCGTCGCCGCGTACGCCTGCTTGGCGAAGTGCAGGAGGATCTCGTCCTCGTCGCCGGGCGCGATGCACAGCAGCCGGCCGTTCTTGGTGGTGAGCAGGATGCTGCGCGAGTCGAAGCGGGCCAGCACGGCGGCCTCGACCCGGCGGGCGACCGGCCCGCTCTCGACGTAGGCGGACGGTCCCTCGGCGACGGCCACCGCGTGCGCCCGGGACAGGTGCAGGCCGAAGCGTTCGGCGCGCTCGACGAGGCGGCCCAGGTCGCTGCGGCCGTAGAGCAGGTCGTCGATGAACTCCCGGCGCGCGGCCTCCTCGCGGCGCACCGAGAGCCGCTGCGCGCGTTCGTAGCCCTCGGCGAACGCGTCGATCGCCTGCTCCACGGCGGCCAGCGTGGCCAGGCTGCTCTCGGCCGAGCCGGGCACGGCCGGCCAGGTGGCGCGGGTGGCGGCCAGGTGGGCCACGATCAGCGCGCGCAGTCCGTGCCCCGCCTCGGCCGCCTGCTCGCCCAGGGTCCGACGGGTCTTCAGTTCCTCTCTGGTCAGCCGCCGCCCGGTGGCCGATACCTCGGACAACGTCCGGGCGAAACCGTCCAGATAGTGCTCGGACGCGTCGCGTATGCCGTGCTTGTCCCCCATGCCGGTCCCGGCCCCCGTCCCCCGTGTCCCGCGAATCTTGACGCGCCGGTGACGTTTTCTTAGCGCCGGTCCGGCATCAAGACCCTAGTGAACACTGCCGGAGACCGGCAATGCGCTGGTGTACGCCCTGGCCGCACCATCGTCGGCGGGGAGCACTACGGAGGATCGCGGTGCCGGACACCGGCGGACGACCGGTGGTCAAGGACCGGTACGGGGGTCCGGTACATGGTCCGGCACCGCGATCCCGGGGGCTCCGTACTTCATCGTCTGACGCAAGGACGTATGCCATGGAAGCCCTCGGCGTGCTCGTCGCCGTCTGTCTCGTCGCCGTGGTGCTCGCGGTGTTCGCGTTCTCCCGGCTGTACCGCAAGGTGGACCAGAGCCAGGCCCTGATCGTGTCGAAGACGCGCCAGGTGGACGTGTCCTTCACCGGCCAGGTCGTGCTGCCGATCCTGCACAAGGCCGAGGTCATGGACATCTCGGTGAAGACCATCGAGATCAGCCGCTCGGGGCGGGACGGACTGATCTGCCGGGACAACATCCGCGCCGACATCCGGATCCTGTTCTTCGTGAAGGTCAACAAGACCGTCCCGGACGTCATCAAGGTCGCCCAGACCGTCGGCACCGAGCGCGCCAGCCACCAGGACACGCTCCAGGAGCTGTTCCACGCGAAGTTCTCCGAGGCGCTCAAGACCGTCGGCAAGCAGATGGACTTCACCGACCTCTACACCAAGCGCGAGGAACTCCGGTACCACATCATCGAGTTGATCGGCATCGACCTCAACGGCTACCACCTCGAGGACGCGGCGATCGACTACCTGGAGCAGACCCCGCTCTCCCAGATGGACCCGGCCAACGTCCTCGACGCCGAGGGCATCCGCAAGATCACCGAGCTGACGGCGATCGAGCACGTGCGCACCAACGAGGCCAAGCGCAACGAGCAGAAGGAGATCACCCGCCAGGACGTCGACGCCCGCGAGGCCATCCTGGAGCTGGAGCGGCGCCAGGCGGACGCCGAGATCAAGCAGAAGCGGGAGATCGAGACCTCCCGGGCCCGCGAGGAGGCCGAGACCGCCCGCGTGGTGGAGGAGGAACGGCTGCGCGCCCAGGGCGCCTTCCTGCGCACCGAGGAACAGCTCGGCGTGCAGCGCGAGAACCAGGCCCGTGAGATCGCCGTCGCCGCGAAGAACCGCGAGCGGGTCCTCGCCGTCGAGAACGAGCGCATCGAGAAGGACCGCCTGCTGGAGGTCATCGCCCGGGAACGGGAGACCCAGCTGACGAAGATCGCCGCCGAGAAGGAGGTCGAGGCGGAGAAGCGGGAGATCGCCGAGGTCGTTCGGGAACGGGTCGCGGTGGACCGTACGGTCGCCGAGCAGGAGGAGTCCATCAAGAAGCTGCGTGTGGTCGAGGAGGCGGAGCGCGAGCGGCAGGCGCTCGTCATCGCCGCCGAGGCGGAGGCGCAGGAGAAGCTGGTCAAGGACATCAAGGCCGCCGAGGCCGCGGAACAGGCGGCCACGCACCGCGCCGCCGAGGAACTCACCCTCGCCGAGGCCCGGTTGAAGACCGCCGACCTCGACGCCCGGGCCAAGCTGCGGCTCGCCGAGGGCGTCCAGGCCGAGGCCGCCGCCGAGGGTCTGGCCGCCGTGCAGGTCCGCGACAAGGAGGCCGAGGTCACCGTGAAGGCCGGGCGCGCGGCGGCGGAGGCCACCGGGGCACGGCTGAAGGCCGAGGCCGAGGGCACCCAGGCCAAGGCGCTCGCGGAGGCCGAGGGCGCGCGGGCGAAGGGGCTCGCGGAGGCCGAGGGCGCGCGGGCGGCCGCGGAGGCCACCGAGGCGCGGCTGAAGGCCGAGGCGGAGGGCGCGCGGGCCAAGGGCCTGGCCGAGGCCGAGGGGACCAGGGCGAAGGCGCTCGCGGAAGCCACCGCCATCGGCGAGAAGCTGAAGGCCGAGGCCGCCGGTCTCACCGAGAAGGCCGCCGCGATGGCCGCGCTGGACGAGGCCTCGCGCGGGCACGAGGAGTACCGGCTGCGGCTGCAGGCGGAGAAGGAGATCCGGCTGGCCGGCCTGGAGACCCAGCGGCAGGTGGCCGAGGCGCAGGCGACGGTGCTGGCGACCGGCCTGGAGAACGCCGACATCGACATCGTCGGCGGGGAGTCCGTCTTCTTCGACCGCCTGGTGTCCTCCATCTCCCTCGGCAAGGGCGTGGACGGCTTCGTCGCCAACTCCCGTACCGCGCAGGCCCTGGCGAAGCCCTGGCTGGACGGCTCGGGCAGCTTCACCGACGACCTCTCCCACATCCTCGGCTCGCTCGGCTCGGCGGACGTGCGGAACCTGACGGTGTCGGCGCTGCTGGCGAAGCAGATCAAGAACGGCGGCCCGCAGGCGGGACAGCTCCAGAAGCTCCTCGACCGGGCGAGCGAACTGGGCCTGTCGGACACACCGGTGACGGCCCTGAACGGGAGCGGCACGGGGAGCTGAGACGGGACAGGGGCGGGGCGGACGACCCCGTGGCCCCGAGCCGGTAGCCGCACAGTCCACGAAGGGAAACCCATCCGTCATGGCAACCGATGGTGCCGTTGACGCCGGCACCTACGAGGTGCTCCGCGACCGGCTCGCCGGGCATGCCGCCGAGCTCGCCCGGCGGGCCGAGGACCTCAACGCGCGCCGGGCCGAGGAGTTCGGCTCGGCGCGGCTGGACCTCGCGCGCACCGCTCGCCTCCACACCGAGCACGCGTGCACGCCGAGCGACATCGTGGCCGTGGGGGACGCGCTCCTCTTCGGCGTGACCGGCGGAGCCGCGGACGTCCTCGCGCTGTACGGCCGCGACGGCGAGCGGCTGGCTGAGGACGCCGTACCCGGTCTGCTGGACGACCCTGCTTTCGTGCGGGAGTTCGGCGCGCTGCACCGTTACTACCGCGGAGCGAGCCTGCTGCGGCTGCGCCGGGTCGACGGCCGGCTGCTGGCGGTGTTCCGCACCGGCGAGAAGGCCGAGGACGTCCGCGTCCTGCGCTGGGGCCTCGCCGAGGACGGCCGCGTGGCGTTCCTGGACGCGCGCGGCGACCGCGACGACGTCTTCCCGCCGGCCCAGGACGTCACCTGGACGGAGACCACCCGGGAGGACCACGTCCTCGGCCGGGACCAGTACGTCGCCGTCCCCGGGGGACTGGGGGTGTCCACCGTCGGCGGATCGCTCACCGTGCGCACCACCGACGGTGAGGAGCTGCACGCCGAGCCCGTGCAGGAGCCGCTGCAGGCACTCGCGGACGCGGCGGTCGGGCATGCGCGGGTCGGTGCGCTGGTGCTGCTGCGGGTGCGGCCGTACAAGGAGGAGGACGACCGGTACCTCGTGTTCGACACGCTGTCCCGCACCGTCGTCCGGCTCGACGGGATCGGGCAGGCGTGCCGGCGGCTGCCCGAGGAGCAGGGGATCGTCTTCCCGGGCGGGTACTGCCTGGCGGGCGGAACCCACAAGACGTACGAACTCGACGTCTCGGGGCTGGAGTTCGAGCGGGAGGTGCGCGCGCCGAACGGGGAGGACGTGCTGTACGCCTTCCGGTCCCGGGCCGGCGGGCGCACGCTGCTGCTGTCGTACAACACCCTGCGCAAGGAGGTCGCGAACCCGCTGCCGTGCCGGGGCTGGGCGCTGTTCGAGGACGGCGCGCTCGCCGTGCTGCGCGACGGGGGCGAGGAGCCCGCGCACACGCATCCGGTGCAGTGGTGGACCTCGCCGTACGTCTCCGACACGCACGCCGCCGCGCTGCGCACCGGCACCGGCGCGTTCGCCCGGGTCGGCAACGCGGATCTCGTGCGCGGGCTCGCCGACTGCCTGTCCGTGGCCGGGCTGGTGGCCGACGGCATCGAGACCAGCGAGGGGTACCGGGCGCTGGTGGCGGCCTGTGTGCGGGCCGCCGACGCCCATCACTGGCTGGCCGACCCCGAACTTGGCCAGCTGGCAGGCCCGTTGGGGGAGGTCCGTACGGCCGCCGAGCAGGTGCTGGGCGAGTTCGAGACCGTGCGGGAGCTGACCCGGCACGCCGCGGACGCCCTCGACGAGGCCGACGCGCGGATCGCCGCCGTGGTGCGCCGGCTGCGCGGGGAGGCGCCGCGCGAGGCCGCCGCCTGGGTGCGCGGGCTGACCGAGCTCCGGCACGCGCACGGGCACCTGCTGACGCTGCGGGAGCTGCGGTACGTGGATGCCGCCCGGCTGGCGGAACTGGCGGCCGCGGCCGAGGACGACCTCGCCTCCTTCGGGCGGCGCGCGGTGCAGTTCCTGGCCCGCGATGACGCCTTCGCGGGGCAGCAGGCGGAGGTCGAGCGGCTGGTCCAGGAGGCGGCGGCCGTCGGGACCGTGGCCCAGGGCGGGCCGGTGGCCGCCCGGCTCGACGAGCTCTCCGACGGGCTGCGCACGGTCACCGAGGTCGTGACCGGCCTCGACATCGCCGACGCCACCGTCCGTACCGCCGTCCTCGAGCGGATCGCCGAGGTGCTGGGCGGCGTCAACCGGGCCCGGGCGACCCTGGACGCCCGGCGCCGCAGCCTCCAGGACAGCGAGGGGCGGGCCGAGTTCGCCGCCGAGACCGCGCTGCTCGCCCAGGCCGTCACCGCGGCGCTCGCCGCGTCCGGAACGCCCGAGGAGTGCGACGACCAACTCGCCTCCGTCCTGGCCCGGTTGGAGGACCTGGACGGCCGGTTCGCCGAGTTCGACGACTTCCTCACGGAACTCGCCGACCGGCGCACCGAGCTCTACGAGACGTTCGCCGCCCGCAAGCAGTCCCTCGCCGACGCCCGCGCCCGCCGCGCCGAGCAGCTCGCGCTCTCGGCGGGGCGCATGCTGGAGTCGGTCGCCCGTCGCGCCGCCACGCTGCCCGATGCCGACGCGGTCACCACGTACTTCGCCTCCGACCCGCTGGTCGCCAAGGTCCGCCGTACCGCCGGCGAACTGCGCGCCCTCGGCGACAGCGTGCGCGCCGAGGAGCTCGACGGCCGGCTGAAGTCCGCCCGCCAGGAGGCCGCCCGCGCCCTGCGCGACCGCGCCGACCTGTACGCCGAGGACGGCCGCACCCTGCTGCTCGGCGGCCATCGCTTCGCCGTCAACACCCAGCCGCTCGACCTCACCCTCGTCCCGCACGGCGACACCCTCGCCTTCGCGGTGACCGGCACGGACTACCGCGCCCCGGTCGCCGACCCGGACTTCGCGGCGTACCGCCCCTACTGGGACCGCCACCTGCCGTCCGAGTCGCCGGAGGTCTACCGCGCCGAGCACCTCGCCGCCCGCCTGCTCGCCGAGCACGGCCCGGCCGCCCTCGCCGCCGCCGACGACCTGCCGGACCTGGTCCGCCGGGCGGCGCAGGAGTCGTACGACGAGGGCTACGAGCGGGGCGTCCACGACCACGACGCGACCGTCGTGCTCCGGGCCCTGCTGCCCCTGTACGAGGGCGCCGGCACCCTGCGCCACGAGCCCGCCGCCCGCGCCGCCGCCCAGCTGTTCTGGGCGCACGGCACGACGGACGAGGCCCGGACGGCCTGGTCCCGGCGGGCGGTGTCGCTGGCTCGGGCCCGGGACGCCTTCGGCGCCGTACCGGCCATCGGGGAGCTTCAGCGGGAGCTGGCCGGGGCGATCGAGGCCTGGGACGCGTCGGTGGCGGGCGGGCCGGCCGCCGCGTACCTCTTCGAGGAGCTGACCTGCGGTCCTGCGGGCTTCGTCCTCGGCCTCACGGCGCGCACCCTGCTGGAGAAGTTCCGGCACGCGGAGGGCGGTTACCGCACGGACCTGGAGGGGCTGACCGAGCTGGCCGCGCGCCGGCAGGTGGTGCACGCCTGGCTCGCCGCGTACGCCGCCGCCACCGGCACCGAGGCCGGGCCCGGCGAGCTGGCCGAGGCGGTCGCCGCCGAGCTCTGCCCGGACCTGCCCCGCTACGACGGCGAGGCCCCGCTGACGGCGACCGCCGAGGGCCTGCTGGGCACGCACCCTCGGGTGGCCGGCGGTCAACTGCCCGTTCGCCTGGACGAGTTCCTCTCCCGGACGGCCCGGTTCGCGGCCGAGGAGGTCCCCGCCTTCCGCGCCTACCAGCGCCGCCGTACGGCCCTGGTGGCCGCCGAGCGCGACCGGCTCCGGCTGGACGACCACCGCCCGCGGGTGATGCCGGCGTTCGTCCGGGGCCGCCTCGTCGACGAGGTGTACCTGCCGCTGATCGGCGACAGCCTGGCCCGGCAGCTGGGCACCACCGGCGAGTCCAGGCGCACCGACACCGGCGGTCTGCTCCTGCTGGTCTCCCCGCCCGGCTACGGCAAGACGACGCTGATGGAGTACGTCGCCGACCGGCTCGGCCTGATGCTGGTCAGGGTCAGCGGCCCGGCGCTCGGCCACACCGTCACC
The DNA here is from genome assembly GCF_053598315.1 of Streptomyces sp. NPDC001153. Lineage (NCBI taxonomy): Bacteria > Bacillati > Actinomycetota > Actinomycetes > Kitasatosporales > Streptomycetaceae > Streptomyces > Streptomyces sp. NPDC001153. Next base: position 97,669 of record NZ_JBSFJZ010000008.1, on the reverse strand, counting down.
TCGCTGGACCCGGCCGACGCCCCGAACGCCACCGCCCGCCGCGAGATCGAGAAGATCAACTTCGCGCTGGCGGCCGGCAACAACACGCTCCTGTACCTCGACGACATCCAGCACACCTCGCCCGAGCTGCTGCAGAAGTTCATCCCGCTGTGCGACGCCACCCGGCGGGTGGACGGCGTGTGGGACGGCGAGCCGCGCACCTACGACCTGCGCGGCAAGCGCTTCGCGGTGTGCATGGCCGGCAACCCCTACACCGAGTCCGGCGAGCGCTTCCGTGTCCCCGACATGCTCGCCAACCGCGCCGACGTGTGGAACCTCGGCGACGTCCTCACCGGCAAGGAGGACGTCTTCGCGCTCAGCTTCGTCGAGAACGCCCTCACCGCCAACCCGGTGCTGGCCCCGCTGGCCGCCCGCGACCGCGCCGACCTGGACCTGCTGGTCCGGCTGGCCGGCGCCGACCCGACGGCCCGCGCCGACCGCCTGACCCGCCCGGTGCCGCCGGCCGAACTGGCGGCCGTCGTGGCCGTGCTGCGCCATGTGCTGGCGGTCCGCGAGACGGTGCTGAAGGTGAACGAGGCCTACATCGCCTCCGCCGCCCGGTCGGAGGCCGCCCGCACGGAGCCCGCCTTCCGCCTCCAGGGCTCCTACCGCGACATGAACCGGATCGCCGGGCGCCTGCGCCCGGTCATGAACGACACCGAACGCGAGGCCGTCGTCGACGACCACTACACGGCCGAGGCCCAGACCCTCACCACGGGCGCCGAGGCCAACCTGCTGAAACTCGCCGAACTGCGCGGCACGCTGAGCCCGGCGCAGGCCGCCCGCTGGGCCGAGGTGAAGAGCGCCGATACGCGCGCCCGCGCCCTCGGCGGGCACGGGGAGGATCCCGTGAGCCGGGCGGTGGCCGCACTGGGACTGCTCGCGGACCGGATCGCGGCGGTGGAGTCGGCCATCGAGCGCGGGCGGGAGCGGTGAAGGAGCGGGAGCGTCTGCGGGGTGGGCGAGCCGGTCAGAAGTCGATGTTCGAGTGCTGGAACCCCTCGCCCAGGGCGTGGACCGCGACGACCCACATCACCAGCGTGCCGAGGAGCGCACCGGCCGCCGCCCACACCGCGGCCCGGCGCCGGAGCAGCCCGCCGATGACGCCGAGGAGCACGGCACCGCCCACCGGGCCGCCGACGAGCACCAGCCCCCAGTGCACCGCCGACATCACCGGCTCGCGCTGCCCCCGGCAACCGGCCGGGCCGCCGAAACAGGCGAGCACGTCATGGCTGAAGCGGTACCACCCGTAGAGCAGGGGCAGCAGCAGGAGCGCGGTCGGCACCAGCAGCGCGACGACCGGGCCACGGTCCGGCGCGGAAGGAGAAGAGGTCACCGCCCCATCCTGGTGAGCCGCCGGTGCCCGGCACATCCGTGCTCGTACTCATCTGCCCATCTGCCGTCAGCCGAGGCAGACCACGACCAGGCAGAGCTGGTTGGAGGACGTGGACGACGGGGACGTCGGGGACGACGGAGACGACGGCGAGGTGGAGGTGCTGCTGCCGCTGCCGGTGGAGTTGGTCGGCTGGGAGGTCGTACCGGAGGAACCCGTGCTCGTGCCGGTGCCGGTGCCGGCGCTCGTGTTCGTGCTCGTACCGGAGGACGACGGCGCGGTGCTCCGTGGCTGCGGAGCGGCCGGGTGCGCGGCCGCCGCGGTGGTGAGCGGCCGGCCGGCGGACTGTGCCGTGCGGGCCGCGGGGGCGAGGGACTGCTGCCGGGGGGCGTTCACGGCGGGCGTCTGTGCCGTCGGCGTGCCGGAGGCGCGCCGGTGCGTGGCGGCGGGCGGGGCCGGTGTGGACGGCGGGCTGCTGGGCGCGGCCGACGGGTCCTCGGTGAGGCCCATGCTCCGGTGGTCCGGTGCGGTGGCCGCCTGGGCCTTGTCGCCGTTGCCGCGGTCCAGCGAGGCGAGCGTCAGGCCGCCGCCGACGAGCGCGACGGCGGTCGCCACCACGGCCCGGCGCTGGTTCTTCTTCCAGCGCGCCAGCTGCCGGCGCCGGGCGGCGCGTCCCTGCGGGGCGCGCGGCGCGTCGGTGACGTCGGCGGGCGGCACGTCCGTGGCCGTGTCGGCGAGGCCGGCGGACGGCTCGGCGGCGGGCTGCCCGGCGTCGAACCAGCTGTCGGCGGCGAGCGGTGCGGGCGTGACACCGGCGTGGGCGCGGGGCGGGGCTATGTCCGGGGCGTAGGCACCGCACCCGGGACAGACCAGGGCGCCGTTGAGATGCCGACGGCACGAGGAGCAGTAGTCCATCTGTGGTCTTCCTGAGTCCTGGGAGAGCGGGCGACCGTCACGGTAACGAGCCTTTCGAAAGGCTGTGTGCAGCACATGTGTCACTCCTGCGCAGATTCGCGGGGTTCTTTTCCCGTGTCCCGGCCGGGACCGACCCGGACCGTCGGCATAGTGGCGGGCGGCTTCCGCACCGGACCGGCAGGAGGAGACGCATGCTCGGCACAGAGTTCCGCACCGGATCGCCCATCTGGATCGACCTCGGCAGCCCGGACACACAGGCGGCCGTCGCCTTCTACGGCGCCGTCTTCGGCTGGGAGTTCGCCTCCGCGGGCCCGCAGGGCGGCGGCTACGGCTTCTTCCAGAAGAACGGCGGTATGGTGGCCGGCCTCGGCCCGCTGACGGAGCAGGGGGCGAGATCCGCCTGGATGACGTACTTCCGCACCGACGACGCCCGGGCCACCGCCCGGGCCGTGACCGACTCCGGCGGCACGGTGCGCGCCGAGCCGGCCGGCATGGGCGAGACCACCTTCGCCCAGTTCACCGATCCGCAGGGCGCGCAGTTCGCGGTGCTGCAGAACGGGCAGGGTCTGCAGCGGGCGTCGGAGGAAGGTGCGCTGGTGTGGGTCGAACTGCACGTCCGTGACCCGCGGGCGGCCATCGGCTTCTACCACGGGCTGTTCGGCTGGCGGTCGCAGGAGATGCAGGCGCCGGGCATGACGTACCAGGTGCTCAGCATCGGCGAGGGCGACCAGGACGAGGGCTCCTTCGGCGGTGTGGCACCGCTGCGGGACGACCGGGAGGACGCCCGCTGGGTGCCGTACTTCGCCGTGGCCGACGCGGACGCGATCGTCACGGCGGTGGGCGACAGCGGCGGCTCGGTGCTGATGCCGGCGGCGAACGTCCCCGGCGTCGGCCGCATCGCCTGGCTGGCCGACCCGGCCCAGGCGGTCTTCGCGGTCCTCAGGCCGGACCCGCGCCGGCCCTGAGGTCACTGGGGGGATGCTGCTGCTCTCCTTGGCTCGTCCGCCCATGGCGAAGTTGACGTGACCCGTCCCGCGGGCGTCTTGCGGGACACCGGCGGGACGGGCGTCTCGGGGTGCGGCCCTGACCCGGAGCGGCCGCCACGGGAGTGCCCGGACGATGGCGTGCATACGGCGGCCGGGCACGGGAACTTCTCGTGTGGCAACGGCAGTTGGCGCGGTCCCATGATGCGCTTCGCCGAACCGTGCCGCCTGGACGGCATCGCCCCGAAGGCGCTCACCCGGACCCTGCGCGTCCCGGAACGCGAGGGCCTGCTGAACTCACAGGTCGTCGCGGTGGACCTGGCGTCGGACCACCTGCCAGTCGCCGTCCACCCGGGTGAGGACGTCCTCGCACAGCGTGCTGCAGTAGATCACCGGCTTCTCGCCGCGCCGGGTCTCCAGCACCATGACGTACGACCGGGTGTGGACCCGGTCGCCGTCCGGGCCCGTCGCATGGTCGGCCGCCAGCATCGTCATGACATGACGGCGGACGATCCCTGCCTCGGCCTGCGCGGCGAAGGCCCGTTCGCAGTGCGCGGCGATCGCGGCCCGGCCGGTGAGGGGTTCGGGGAACGCGTTGGTGGCGAAGACGCCGTCCTCCGTGAAGCTGCCCGCCCACGCCGGCACGTCGAGGTCGTCCGTGGACTGCATCTGACGGGCGTAGAAGTGCTGGAGATCCTGGTAGACCTCCGTGCTGACCGGTACGGGTGCCACTGCGGTCGCCTGGACCATGAGGGAGCCTCCTCGAGGCGTGATCGGTGACTGGTGAGGTGCACCGGCAGGCTGGGTGCCCCGGCTCAAGGTCCGCTCCAGGCCGGGTCAAAGGCGCCGTGTGCCCGTCTTGACCCGGTCTACAGCGGCCCTTGAGCCCGTCTCACCAAGGTCGGCGCTCGTGCGGCACCGCCTGCGCGGGCCGCCGTCACACGACTGCCGGAGACGAGGACGAGATGACCCGAACCGAGACGGCGCCGCTGACCGCCGAGACATCGCCACAGGCCCCCGCCCGCCCCCTGCGCTGGGCGGAGGGGCCGGTCGACGCGCTGCTCGCCCGGGCGGCACACGCCCACCCGGCACGGGTGGCGGTCCGCAGTGGTGATGCGGAGATCTCCTACGCCGCGCTGGACGCGGCCGCGACGGACTGGGCCCGGACGCTGCACCAGGTGTTCGACGAGCCGCCGGGTACGGTGGCCGTCGCCCAGGCGCTCGATCCGCGGTTCCCCGCCGTGTACTACGGGATCCTGCGGGCGGGCGGTACGGCCGCCGTGGTCAATCCGCTGCTGCCCGCGCCCGTCCTGGCGCACGTACTGAGGCTGTCGAAGGCCCGTCTGGCGGTCGTGCCGCCCGAGGTGCGGGAGCGGCTGCTGCCGCTGCTGGACACGCTTCCGGACCTGCGGCGGGTGCTGGTCCTCGGGGAGGACCTGCCGGACGGCTCCGGTGACGGGGACTGGCACCCGGCGGCCCCGGCCGAGGAGGAGGGGGCCGTGATCCTGTTCACCAGCGGTTCCACGGGGGTGCCCAAGGCCGTCCGGCTCAGCCACCGCAACGTCAAGGTGAACGCGGCCCAGATGGCGGCGGCGCACCGCGTCGACTCCTCTTCGACGGTCCTGCTCCACCTGCCGATCTACCACCCGATGCACATGAACACCGCGGTCTCCGTCGCGGCGACGCAGGTCCTGTGCGCGAGTGCGCGCCCGGCCGAGGCCATCGAGCTGGCCAACCGCACCGCCGCGACGCACTACTACACGTTCCCGGTACGCCTGCTGCAGCTCGCGGCCGACCCCGCGCTGCCCGGCCTGCGCCTGGACACGGTCACCCTGATGGCGTCCGGGGGCACCGCCGTTCCCCCGCGCGTCGTGCGCGCCCTGGCGGACACCTTCGGTCTTCCGCTGCTCCAGGGGTACGGCATGTGCGAGACCTCGTCGCTGGCGTCCTCGGACGACCCCGACGCACCCCGTGCCGGTTCCGTGGGGCTGCCCCTGGACGGCACCCGGATCCGGATCGTCGACCCCGAGTCCGCGAAGGTCCTGCCGGCGTACGGAATCGGGGAGATCCAGATCCACGGTCCGCATGTGATGCAGGGGTATCTGGGCCACTCCGGGCCCTCTGCGGTGGACGAGGACGGCTGGCTCGCCACGGGGGACATGGGGCATCTGGACGAGGACGGCTACCTCTTCCTGTTCGACCGGGTCAAGGACTGCTTCCGGTGCGGGGGCGAGCTGGTGTCGCCGACCGCGGTGGAGCGCAGGCTGGACGCCCACCCGGCGGTCCAGGGCTGTGCGGTCGTCGGGGTGCCCGATCCGGTGCTCGGTGCGTCCGCGGCGGCCTTCGTCGTGTTCGAGGACGGCGCAGGCGCGGACCCCGCCGCGGTTCTGGACGCGGTGAACGCCGACCTGACCGCCGGTCAGCGCATCCGCCGCCTGGAGGTCGTCTCCGAGATACCGCGGCTCGCCACCGGCAAGGTGGCCCGCGACGAACTCAGGGGCCGACTTGTCGGCGGCTGAGCAGCGGGGGCAGGCCGGACCCGCCTGGGAGATCCGCGAGAACTGCGTCAACTGCGACGTGGCCCGCCAACTGGCGCCGGAAACGGTCGTCGAGGCCGGCGCACGCTCGGTACTGCTCCGTCAGCCGGCCGACGAGGCGGAGGAGCTGGCCCTGGCGCGGGCGGCGGTCGCCTGCCCGGTGCGGGCGATCCGGCGCGGCCCCGGTGAGCTCCCGGCGGCCCCCTTCCCGATGCGCCTGGACGGCGAGGTCCATCTGTGCGGGCACAACTCGGCCCGGACCTTCGGGGCCAACGCCTACCTGGTGCGCCGCCCGGAGGGCAATCTGCTGGTGGACACGCCACGCTGGACACCGGCCGTCGCCGCCTCGTACGAGGAGCTGGGCGGCATCGCGCACGTCCTGCTGACCCACCGCGACCACACCGCCCACGCACAGCGTTTCGCACGGCACTTCGGCGCCCGGGTGTGGATCCACGAGGGCGACCGGGACGCCGCGCCGTACGCCGACACGGTGCTGCGCGGCCGGGAGCCGGTCGACGTGCTCCCGGGGGTGACCGCGCGACCCGTACCCGGCCACACCCGGGGCAGCGTGGTGTACGTCGTGGACGAGCGGTACTGCTTCACCGGTGACACCCTCTACTGGTCGCGGACCGCGCAGGACCTCGAGGTGTTCGAGACGGTGGTCTGGTACTCGCGTGCGGAGCTGGCCGAGTCGCTGCTGCGGCTGGCCGAGCAGGCCCGCTTCAGCTGGGTGCTGCCCGGCCACGGCGACCGCTGTCACCGGCCGGCCGGGGAACTGCACGAACGGCTGCTGGGTCTGGTCGCGCGGATGCGGGGCAGGCCGCCGCAGCCGCTCGACATCGGTGCCGTCGAGTGGTGAGCGGCCCGGGGCCGGCCGGGCTCAGCCCTTCGTGCGCCACTGGGCGTCGAACCCGCGGATGACGTCGTCGAGCATGCTCTGCAGGCTCTGAAGTTCGTCCCGCCCCAGGCAGGAGAGCGCCTGCCGGATGTTGTGGACCTGCAGCGGCAGCGCCTTCTCCAGTGTGGCGCTGCCGTGCTGCGTGAGCGCAGCGTAGACGGCTCGCTTGTCCTCCTGGGGCGTCTCCCGGCGTACCAGCCCGGCGAGTTCCATGCGGTCGACGAGTTTGGTCACGCTCGCCTTGGAGACGACAAGGTCGCGGCTGAGCTGCAGCAGGCGCATCCGCCGGCCCTCCGCGTTGTTGAGCCGGGCCAGCACCTCGAACCAGGCGAGGGAGATGCCGTGTTCCTGGGTCAGTGAGCGGTCGAGCGCCTTGGAGACATGGCCGTAGGTGTGCGCCAGGGAGATCCATGCCCGGAACTCCGGCCCGGCGGTTCCGGTCGCGGCGGGGGCCTCATCGGGCGTGACACCCGCTTCAGTTGACATGTTAACTCTCTCCTGTCTACCCTGACGGTGTCGCAGTTTCCAGGCTAACTGTTTCACGCCCCACCGCATTTGTCACGCCCGGTGCGGCGCTCTCCGGAAGTGCGCAAGGTCGCGAGAACGGCCCTTCCAGACACCTCACATCAATCCGCAGTCCATTCGAAATCCAAAGGAGTCGGAGATGGACAGCACCACCTCTCCGGATGCGTCCGAGGCCACGACCGGTCATTTCGGCCGCACCATGACCGTGACCGCCGTCGCCACTTTCATGGTGTCCCTCGACCAACTCGTCGTCACGACCGCGCTGACGAAGATCCGGGAGCATCTGCACACCGGTCTCGAAGGCCTGGAGTGGACGGTCAACGCCTACACCCTCACCTTCGCCGTCTTCCTGCTCACGGCCTCCGCGCTGGCCGAGCGCTTCGGGCGCCGCCGGCTGTTCATCGCGGGCCTCACCCTGTTCACCGGGGCGTCGGCGATGGCCGCGCTCGCCCCGGGCATCGGCGTGCTCATCGCGGCCCGCGCGATCCAGGGCCTCGGCTCGGCCATCGTGCTGCCGCTGACCCTCACCCTGCTCTCCGCCGCGGTCCCGCCGAGCAAGCGAGGAGCGGCGCTCGGCGTGTGGGGCGGAGTGGGCGGCCTGGGCGTCGCCCTGGGCCCGGTGATCGGCGGCTTCATCACCGAGAGCGCGTCCTGGCAGTGGATCTTCTGGCTGAACGTGCCGATCGGCGCGGTGCTCCTCGCCCTCTCCTGGAGCTGGCTGACGGAGAGCTTCGGGCCGGCGGCCAAGCTCGACCTGGCGGGTACCGTGCTCGCCTGCCTCGGTCTGCTCGGCGTCGTGGTGTCGATCATCCGGGGTGACGCGGAGGGCTGGACCAGCGCGCAGACCCTGGGTTCGGGCATCGGCGGCCTGGTGGTGCTGGCGGCGTTCGTCGCCTGGGAGCTGCGCACACCGCACCCGATGCTGCCCATGCGGCTCTTCGCCGGGCGCGCCTTCACCACGGTGAACCTGCTGTCGCTGTTCATGTTCTTCGGAATGTTCGGCTCGATCTTCCTGATCACCCAGTACCTGCAGGCCGCGCTCGGCTACTCGCCGTTCGCCGCGGGGCTGCGCTTCCTGGCGTGGACCGGGGTGGTGCTCATCGCGGCCCCGCTGGGCGGCGGCCTGTCCGACCGGATCGGCGGCAAGCCGATCATCGTGGCCGGTCTGGCCCTGCAGAGCGTGGGCCTGCTCTGGCTGGCCCTGTCCATCACGACCGGCAGTTCGTTCCTGTCCCTCGTGCCCGCCTTCGTCTGCAACGGCTTCGGCATGGGTCTGTACTTCGGCCCGGCGGGCAACGTCGTCATGGGCGCGGTGCGCCGCGAGGAGGAGGGCATCGCCTCCGGTGCCAACAACGCGATCCGTGAACTCGGCGGAGTGTTCGGTGTGGCCGTGCTCGCCGCGGTGTTCGCCGGGCACGGCGGCTACGACAGCCCGGCGCACTACATCCACGGCATGCACGTGGCCCTGTGGGTCGGCTTCACCTTCGTCGCCCTCGGTGCCGTCACCGCCCTGCTGATGCCCCGGCCGGTGCGGGCGGTGACCGCGCAGGGCGAGCCGGTCGCCGTCCCCGAGGTGACGCGGTCCGCGGTCGCCGTCGGCGAGTAGCGCACCGCCTGCTGTGCCGGCCCGGGTCCGACGCCTTCCCCCGTCGTCGGGCCCGGGCCTTTTGCGACCGCATCCCAGACCGAGGAAGAAAAGGGTGTTCACGTGATAGTTCTCGTCAATGTCTTCCAAGTCCACGGATCCGCCGAGGGATTTGAGCGCGCATTCACGAAAGTCTCCGAAATCATGCGGGCGCAGCCCGGCTTTCTGCACCACAGGCTGCTCCGTTCCGAAGGCGCCGACCCGACCTATGTGAACGTCGCGGAGTGGCAGGACGAGCAGTCGCTGCAGGCCGCCCTGGCTCGCCGCGAGGTCGTCGCACGCCTGCGCCCGCTGGCCGCGTTCGCGACCGGGCGGCCGACCGTCTGCCGTCCCGTGCTCGACGCGCCGCCGCTGGAGGTGTGAGATGCCGGTCGTCCCCAGCAGCCCGGTGGCACCGGTGCACGAGGTCGAGGAGATCGAGGAGGGCGTCTACGCCTACCTCCAGCCGGACGGCGGCTGGTGCCTGAACAACGCCGGTGTCGTGCTGGCCCGCAGCGGGCCCGTACTCGTGGACACCGCGGCGACCGAGGCGCGGGCCCGCCGGCTGCGCGACGTGGTCGAGCAGCTCAGCCCGGCCCCTGTCGACATCCTGGTCAACACCCACAGCCACGGCGACCACACCTTCGGCAACCACCTCTTCGGACAGGCCACCGTGGTCGCCCACCGCACAGCGGCCGACGAGATGGCCGAGCACGGACTGGCGCTCACGACGCTGTGGCCCGACGTGCGGTGGGGGCATGTGGAGGCGGGCGCTCCCGAGGTGGTGTTCGACGACCGTATGACTCTGCCGACGTCCGGGTTCCGGATCGAGCTGATCCACTTCGGTCCGGGACACACGGCGGGCGACGCGGTCGTCTGGCTTCCCGGGCCACGCGTGCTGTTCACCGGCGACCTGGTCTTCTCCGGCGCCACCCCGTTCACGCTCATGGGATCGGTCGCGGGATCCCTGCGCGTGCTCGACCGGTTGCGGGCCCTTCAGCCGCTGGTCGTGGTGCCGGGGCACGGACCGGTCGGCGGACCCGAACTGCTGGACGCGGACGCCGACTACCTGCGGTGGGTGCGCGCCGTGGCGCGCCGGGGCATCGCCGAGGGCCTGGATCCGCTGGCGCTCGCCCGGGCCACGGACCTGGGACGGTACGCCCAACTCGCCGACAGCGAACGCCTGGTGGTCAACCTGCACCGGGCGTACGCGGAGGAGCGCGGTGCCGAGCCGGGCGCACCGCTGGACGTGCCGGCCGTGTTCGGGGAGATGGTCGACTTCTGCGGGGCCCATCCGCACTGTGCCGCGTGACCGCGTCCCTTTGCACCGTGCCGCGTGACCGCCCGTCGCCACCCCGAAGCCAAGGAGCCGCCTTGTGCCCGCAAGCCCCGCACCCGTCCCGGCACCGACCCCGGCACCGCGTGGCCGCCGCCGGGAAGCCGAACGCAACGACGAACGTCTGCTCCGCGCCGCGCACCAGGCGCTCGCGGAGGTCGGCTGGACGGTCTCCGTGACCGAGATCGCCCGCCGGGCCGGAATAGGCATGGGCAGTTTCTACCGCCGGTACCGGGGGAAGGTGGCGCTGGCCCAGCATGTGCGGGTCGTCAGTATGGACCGGCTCACCGAGGCCGCCCGCGCGGCAGCCGACGAGCACAGCGGCTGGGACGCGCTGGTCCGTTTCCTGTGTGACGCCGTCAGCGCTCCGACCAGCAGCCTGCTGCCGCTGATCGGCGGCATCCTGCCCGGCACGCCGGAGGTCGAGGAGGCGTCGGCTCGGCTGCACACCGCGATCGACGCCCTCCTGGAGGGCGCCCGGTCCGAAGGAGCGCTCCGGCAGGACGTCGGCGCGGCCGATCTCGTCCTGCTTCTGGTGCACCTCAGGACACGCATCCCCGGCCGGCCCGAGCGCGTCCGGCAACTGCGGCTGCGCTACCTCCACATGACCCTGGAGGGGCTGCGCCGCGCCGCGTCTCCGGAACCCGCGGAGCTGCCCCAGCCGTGCCCCGACTGGCAGGAGCTGCATCTGCTCTGGGACAAGCCGCCGGTCGCCCGGTCACGCCCGGACGAGAGGACCGGCGAGCGACGATGACCTGCCTCACCGCCCCGCGCGGGGTCACCGCCGCCCTGGTGCTGGCCCAGACCCTGGCCGTCCTCTACACGACCGGGTTCGTCTGGACCCTGCAGCTGATGGACTACCCCGTGGTGGCCAGGCTCCGTGAGGGCGCGTCGGAGTCGTACATGGCCGCTCACAACCAGATGTTCTGGCGGGTCCTCGCGCCCGGCCTGCTGGTGGCCGGCGTGACGTCGGTGGCGCTCCTGGTGGCCAGGGGCGCGGTGGTCCCGCTCTGGGCGGCGGTGCTGTCGGTGCTGCTGCTGGCCGCGATCATGGCGCTCTCCGGTGCCGTGGCCATGCCCGACCGGGTCGCGCTCGCCCGGCACTTCTCGGCGCCCGTCCATGCCCATCTGCTGCGCGTCAGCTGGGTCCGTACGACGGCCTTCAGTGCCTGGAGCGCCTTGGACGCCTGGCTGGTCTGGCGGCTCGTGCGCTGACCGAAACCGACCCACCCGCATTCCTGTGGCCTGCGACGCGGAACGTTCCGTCGCAGGCCACAGGCATGTCCCGGGGACTTCCGCAAGCTTTGTCCAGCGGTGCTGCCGTACTCCTTGGCCGTGGCCATGCCCGACCGGGTCGCGCTCGCCCGGCACTTCTCGGCGCCCGTCCATGCCCATCTGCTGCGCGTGAGCTGGGTCCGTACGACGGCCTTCAGTGCCTGGAGCGCCCTGGACGCCTGGCTGGTCTGGCGGCTCGTGCGCTGACCGAAACCGACCCACCCGCATTCCTGTGGCCTGCGACGCGGAACGTTCCGTCGCAGGCCACAGGCATGTCCCGGGGACTTCCGCAAGCTTTGTCCAGCGGTGCTGGCGTACTCCTTGGCCGTGGCCATGCCCGACCGGGTCGCGCTCGCCCGGCACTTCTCGGCGCCCGTTCATGCCCATCTGCTGCGCGTGAGCTGGGTCCGTACGACGGCCTTCAGTGCCTGGAGCGCCTTGGACGCCTGGCTGGTCTGGCGGCTCGTGCGCTGACCGAAACCGACCCACCCGCATTCCTGTGGCCTGCGACGCGGAACGTTCCGTCGCAGGCCACAGGCATGTCCCGGGGACTTCCGCAAGCCTTGTCCAGCGGTGCTGCCGTACTCCTTGGCCGGATCTTTAGCGGACCTTGAGGCCGCGCCGAGAGCGTGTGCTCACGCCGGTGCGGCCCTCCCGCCGACGGCAGCTCCACGATCTGTGTCCCTGTGCGCTCCGGCCGGCATCGATGCGGCCGTGATGCGAGGGGACGGCCCTCTTACGGAAAGGCAGCCGACATGTCAGCGACGGACCCTGCCGCGGACTCCCGCCGCGCGGCGGAGCCGGGGCGCCGGCCCACAGCCCCCCGCCGGGTGGTCATCACCGGCATCGGAGTGGTGGCACCCGGCGGCACGGGCACCAAGGCCTTCTGGGACCTCATCACGTCGGGACGCACCGCGACCGGACGCATCTCCTTCTTCGACCCGTCCCCGTACCGCTCGCAGATCGCGGCCGAGTGCGACTTCGACCCGGCGCTCCACGGGCTGACGCCGCGTGAGATCCGCCGCATGGACCGGGCGACCCAGTTCGCGGTCGTCGGTGCCGGCGAGGCCGTGCGCGACAGCGGCCTCGACTTCCAGGACCCCGATCCGGCCCGGATCGGCGTCACCATCGGCAGCGCGGTCGGCGCGACCATGGGGCTGGAGGAGGAGTACGTCGTCCTCAGCGACAGCGGGCGCAAGTGGCTCGTCGACGCCGAGTACGGGGTGCCGCACCTGTACGGGCACTTCGTGCCGAGCAGCATCGCCGCCGAGGTCGCCTGGACCGTGGGCGCCGAAGGCCCCTCCGCGGTGGTCTCGGCCGGCTGCACCTCCGGCCTCGACTCGGTCGGCTACGCCCGCGAGCTGATCGCCGAGGGCAGCGCGGACATCATGGTCGCCGGTGCCACCGACGCCCCGATCTCCCCGATCGCGGTCGCCTGCTTCGACGCCATCAAGGCGACCTCGCCGCGCAACGACGACCCGGAGCACGCCTCCCGGCCGTTCGACAGGAGCCGCAACGGCTTCGTGCTGGGCGAGGGCGCGGCGGTTTTCGTCCTGGAGGAGTACGAGCACGCCCGGCGGCGCGGTGCGCACATCTACGCCGAGATCGCGGGCTTCGCGTCCCGGTGCAACGCCTTCCACATGACCGGACTGCGGCCGGACGGCCGGGAGATGGCGGTGGCCATCGAGACCGCGCTGGCCGAGGCCCGGATGAACCCGCAGGACGTGCAGTACGTCAACGCGCACGGCTCCGGCACCAAGCAGAACGACCGCCACGAGACCGCCGCGTTCAAGCGCAGCCTCGGACAGCACGCGTACGACGTGCCGGTCAGCTCGATCAAGTCGATGATCGGCCACTCGCTCGGGGCGATCGGATCCATCGAGATCGCCGCCTGCGCGCTGACGATCGAGCACGGCGTGGTGCCGCCCACCGCGAACCTGCACACCCCCGACCCGGAGTGCGACCTCGACTACGTCCCGCACACCGCCCGCGAACAGCGGGTCGACACGGCGCTCACCGTCGGCAGCGGATTCGGCGGGTTCCAGAGCGCCATGGTGCTGACCCGGCCCTCGGAGAGGAAGACGGCATGACCGAGTCCATCGCGGTGACCGGCATCGGCGTGGTCGCGCCGAACGGCCTGGGCACCGAGGAGTACTGGGCCGCGACCCAGAAGGGCATCAGCGGCATCGACCGGATCAGCCGGTACGACCCCGGCTCCTACCCGACGCAGCTCGCCGGCGAAGTGACGGACTTCGTCGCCGGGGAGCACCTGGCGAGCCGGCTGCTGCCGCAGACCGACCGGATGACGCAGATGGCCCTCGTGGCCTCGGACTGGGCGCTGGCCGACGCGGACCTGGACCCCGCCTCCGTGCCGGAGTTCGACATGGGCGTGGTGACGGCCAGCGCCTCCGGCGGCTTCGAGTTCGCCCAGCACGAACTGCAGAAGCTGTGGAGCAAGGGTCCGGAGTACGTCAGCGCCTATCAGTCGTTCGCCTGGTTCTACGCCGTCAACACCGGTCAGATCTCCATCCGTCACGGGATGCGCGGTCCCAGCGGAGTGCTGGTCACCGACCAGGCGGGCGGGCTGGACGCGCTCGGCCACGCACGCCGGCACCTGCGCAAGGGCACCGGCGTGGTCGTCTCGGGCGGGGTCGACGCCTCCCTGTCACCGTGGGGTCTGGTCTCCCAGCTGACCACCGGACGCCTGAGCCCGACCAGCGACCCCGAGCGTGCCTACGCGCCGTTCGACGTCTCGGCGGACGGACACCTGCCCGGCGAGGGCGGCGCGATCCTGGTCCTGGAGCGTGCGTCCCACGCCCGGGAACGGGGCGCGCGCAGCTACGGAACCATCGCCGGCTACGGCGCGACGTTCGACCCCAGGCCCGGCTCCGGCCGTGAACCGGGACTGCGCCGTGCCGTCGAGACGGCCCTCGCCGACGCCCGGGTGGCCCCGGAGGCCATCGACGTGGTCTTCGCGGACGCCGCCGGACTGCCTGATCCGGACCGGGCGGAGGCATCGGCGCTGAGCGCGGTGTTCGGCCCGTACGCGGTGCCCGTCACCGCCCCGAAGACGATGACCGGCCGCCTCTACTCGGGCGCCGCGTCGCTGGACGCGGCGACCGCCCTGCTCGCCATGCGGGACGGCGTCGTACCGCCCACGCTGCGCGTCACCGAGCAGGCGGCGGACTGTGCGATCGACCTGGTCCGGGACGCCGCCCGCGAGATGACGGTGCGGCACGCGCTGGTGCTCGCCCGTGGCCACGGCGGCTTCAACGCCGCCATGGTGCTGCGCGCCCCGACCGCCGACTGACCTGCCGTCCCAGCAATCTGACGGATGGTCAATTTCCCAGTCACTTACCCGTACCACTTCGTGGCCCACCGAAACGAGGACACCGACCATGACCGCACGTGAACTGACCCTCGACGACCTGACCCGCATCCTGCGCGAGAGCGCCGGTGAGGACGAGGGCGTCGACCTCGACGGCGACATTCTCGACACCCTCTTCGCCGACCTCGGCTACGACTCCCTGGCCCTGCTGGAAGCCTCCAGCCGGATCGAGCGCGAGTTCGGCGTGAAGCTCTCCGACGACGCGGTGAGCGAGGCGGAGACCCCGCGGCTGCTGCTGGCGGCCGCCAACGGGGCCCTCCCGCCGGCCGCCCGGGCCGCATGAGCCTCGTCGGCCCTCACCGACCTCATCGCCCGGCACCGACCCGCATCGCCCGTCATCGCCCCTCATCGACGTGAGAAGAGAGAGCACAGCATGGCCAACGACACGGCCACCACGGTCATCGTGACCGGTGGCACCAGCGGAATCGGACTCGCGATCACGGAGAGCCTGGCCACCGCCGGCGCCAGGGTCTTCATCTGCGCCCGCAACGCCGAGGACCTGGACGTCACCGTCAAGGGCCTGCGCGAGCGGGGCCTGGAGGTGGACGGCAGGACCTGTGACGTCCGCTCGCGGGAGGAGGTGCGCGCCTTCGTCGAGGCGGCGGTGGAGCGCTACGGCACCGTCGACACCCTCGTCAACAACGCGGGGCGCAGCGGCGGCGGCGTCACCGCCGACCTCGACGACGACACCTGGTACGACGTCATGGACACCAACCTCAACAGCGTCTTCCTCATGACACGGGAGGTGCTCACCACGGGCGGCATGCGCGACAAGGAGCGGGGCCGCATCGTCAACATCGCCTCGACCGGCGGCAAGCAGGGTGTCGTGCTCGGGGCGCCCTACTCGGCGTCCAAGCACGGCGTCATCGGATTCACCAAGGCGCTGGGCCTCGAACTCGCCAAGTCCGGGATCACGGTGAACGCGGTCTGCCCCGGCTATGTCGAGACGCCCATGGCGCAGCAGGTGCGGGCCAACTACGCGCGCATCTGGGACACCGAGGAGGAGGCGGTCCTGGAACGGTTCGAGACCAAGATCCCGCTGGGGCGGTACTCCACCCCGCAGGAGGTGGCCGGCCTGGTCGGCTATCTGCTCTCGGACCTCGCGGCCTCGATCACCGCCCAGGCGCTCAACGTGTGCGGCGGGCTCGGCAACTACTGATGCGCAGCGACGTGTACGCAGACCCGACGACAGGGAGCAACGTGCGATGACCGACGTACGGCACACCATCACCACCACAGCGGCACCGCGGACCGTCTACGCCCTGCTGGCCGATGCCGCGTCCTGGCCGGTGAACTTCTCCCCGACCGTTCACGTGGAGCAGCTGCAGCGGCCGGACGGCAACGGCGGGACCGAGCGCATCCGCATCTGGGCGCTAGCCGGAGACACCGTCAAGGCGTGGACCTCCCGCCGGGAACTGGATCCCGGCACGCTGCGCATCACCTTCCGGCAGGAGGTGTCCCAGCCGCCCGTCGCGTCGATGTCCGGGGCCTGGACACTCGAGGCGCTCCCGGACGGCGGCACCCGGATCGTCCTCGACCACGGCTACCGGGCGGTCGACGACGATCCGGCCTCCCTCGCCTGGATCGCGGACGTGACGGAGCGCAACAGCCGAGCCGAGCTGGCGAACCTGAAGGCGCTCGCCGAGTGGGCCGCCACCGGGCCGGCGCACCGGCTGACCTTCGACGACACCATCCTGGTGGAGGGCGGCCGCCCGGAGGACGCGTACGCCTTCCTCCACGAGGCGTCGCGGTGGCCGGACCGGCTGCCCCATGTGTCCCGGATGGAGCTCGTGGAGGACGATCCGGGCGTCCAGGTCATGGAGATGGACTCCATCACCCGCACCGGTGACCGGCACACCACCAGGTCCGTACGGATCTGCTTCGCCGGCGAACGCATCGTCTACAAGCAGACGGTGCTGCCGCCGCTGCTGGCCGCGCACACCGGTGAGTGGCGGGTGGCGGCCGTCGACGGCGGCGTCACCATCACCTCGCGGCACACCGTGGTGATCAACCCCGAGGCGGTGGCGGGCGTCCTCGGCGACACCGCGACGGTGGCCGACGCCCTGGAGTTCGCCCGTACGGCGCTCACCGGCAACAGCCGCATCACCCTGGAACACGCCCGGTCGTTCGCACAGGGCGACCCTGCCCTCGTCTCCGGCGGCTGAACGCGCCGCATGGAGGCCGCCGTCGCCGTCCGCTGGGCGTATGCGGGGGCGGACCCGCGCACCCGGGCCAGGGAACTCCTCAGGAGCGTCGCCGCCGAGGTGTGCGCCGCCCGGCCGGCCGACGTCGTGCTCGGCCGGGCGGCGTCGGGGCTGCCCGAACTGTCCGGCGCCGCCGCCGGACTGTGCGCCAGTGTGAGCCACACCCGGGGAGTCGTCGCCGTCGCGGTCACCGGGCCGCACACGGAGCTCTCCGGCATCGGGGTGGACGTGGAGGCGATCCGCCCGCTCGACGCGGCGGGGCTCGCCACCCGCTGGTTCACCCCCGGCGAGGCGTCCTGGGTGCTGTCCCTGCCGCCCGCACTGCGCCCGGTCGGTCTGCTGCACCTGTGGACGCGCAAGGAGTCGGCGGGCAAGGCGGCCGGCCGGGGACTCGCCGGCGGTGGGCTGCGCAGACCGGTGGGCAGCCCGCCGCCCGGCACCTTCCCCCGCACCTCCCGGCGGCTGACCTGGCTGCCCGGTGACACGGACCTCGCGGCCACCGTCCTGCCCGGCCCGCCCGGCTACGTGCTGTCCTGCGCCGGCCGTGGCCCCGCCGCCGGGATCACGACCGCCGAGGTCACGGAAGACCGGCAACCCCGGTCCGCTCGCGCTCTCCCGAGTCAACGCGACCCACGCAGAAAGGGCGAACACCATGCACACCACTGACGACGCCGTCTCCCACGAACGGCTCGCCGAGCTGCGCGAGATCAAGGAGGCGGTCCGGCGGGGCCCGGATCCGGCCGCCACCGAGCGCCAGCACGCCAAGGGCAAGCTCACCGCGTACGCGCGCATCGAACTCCTGCTGGACGAGGGGTCGTTCACCGAGATCGAGGCGCTCCGCAGGCACCGCGCCACCGGCTTCGGCCTGGAGCAGCGGCGCCCCCACACGGACGGGGTGGTGACGGGCTGGGGCACGGTGCACGGCCGTACGGTCTTCGTCTACGCCCACGACTTCCGGATCTTCGGCGGCGCTCTGGGCGAGGCCCACGCCACCAAGATCCACAAGATCATGGACATGGCCCTCGCGGCCGGTGCCCCGCTGGTCTCCCTGAACGACGGGGCGGGTGCCCGCATCCAGGAAGGCGTCAGTGCCCTCGCCGGCTACGGCGGCATCTTCCAGCGCAACACCAGGGCGTCCGGGGTCATCCCGCAGATATCGGTGATGCTCGGCCCGTGCGCCGGCGGCGCGGCCTACAGCCCGGCCCTGACCGACTTCGTCTTCATGGTCCGTGACACCTCCCAGATGTTCATCACGGGACCCGACGTGGTGCGCGCGGTCACGGGCGAGGAGATCAGCCAGAACGGTCTCGGCGGCGCCGATGTGCACGCGGCCACCTCCGGGGTGGCGCACGCCGCGTACGACGACGAGGAGTCCTGCCTGGCGGACGTGCGCTTCCTGCTGTCGCTCCTGCCCGCCAACAACCGTGAACTCCCCCCGGCCGAGGCCTGCGCGGACCCGGCAGAACGGCGCACCGACGCCCTGCTCGACCTGGTGCCGCAGGACCCGGGGCGTGCCTACGACATGCGCGCGGTGATCGAGGAGATCGTCGACGACGGCGAGTTCTTCGAGGTGCACTCGGCGTGGTCCACCAACATCCTGTGCGCGCTCGCCCGGCTCGACGGCCAGGTCGTCGGCATCGTCGCCAACCAGCCGGCGTCGCTCGCGGGCGTCCTGGACATCGGGGCGTCGGAGAAGGGCGCCCGGTTCATCCAGCTGTGCGACGCGTTCAGCATCCCCCTGGTCTCCCTGGTCGACGTGCCCGGCTTCCTGCCCGGGGTGGGCCAGGAGCACGGCGGCGTCATCCGGCACGGCGCGAAGCTGCTGTACGCCTACTGCAACGCCACGGTCCCGCGGGTCCAGCTGATCCTGCGCAAGGCGTACGGCGGTGCGTACATCGTCATGGACTCCCGGTCCATCGGGGCGGACATCTCGCTCGCGTGGCCGTCGAACGAGATCGCGGTGATGGGGGCGGAGGGCGCGGCGAACGTGATCTTCCGCCGGGAGATCGCGGCGGCCTCCGATCCGGAGGCGGTGCGCCGGCAGAAGATCAAGGAGTACCGGACCGAGCTGATGCACCCCTACTACGCGGCCGAACGCGGCCTGGTGGACGACGTCATCGACCCGGGCGACACCAGGTCGTGCCTGATCCGCTCCCTCGCGATGCTGCGCAGCAAGCACGCCGACCTGCCGTCGCGCAAGCACGGCAACCCGCCGCTGTGACGCCCGGGCGGACCGAACGGCCCGACGGCGTCCGGGTGCTCCACGGGAATCCGAGCCACGAGGACCTCGCCGTCCTCACGGTCGTGCTGAGGGCGGTGACGCGGCGCGCCGCGGCGGTACCCGCCGACCCCGGCCCGTCGAGGGCCGGCTGGGGAAGGGCCGAGGAGGGCCCGTGCCGGTCGGCGGGCTCGTGGCGAGCCGGATCACGGGGATGGGCCGGATCACGGGGATGGGCCGGATCACAGGGATGAGGGAGAGGGAACCGTCGTGCGTAAGGTGCTCATCGCCAATCGTGGCGAGATCGCGGTCCGCGTCGCCCGTGCGTGCCGGGACGCCGGAATCGCCAGTGTGGCGGTGTACGCGGAACCGGACCGGGACGCGCTGCATGTGCGCGCGGCCGACGAGGCGTTCGCCCTGGGCGGAGACACCCCGGCGGCGAGTTATCTGGACATGGCCAAGGTCCTGGCGGCGGCCGGGGAGTCGGGGGCCGACGCGGTCCACCCGGGGTACGGCTTCCTGTCCGAGAACGCGGACTTCGCGCAGGCCGTGCTGGACGCGGGGCTGACGTGGATCGGCCCGCCGCCGCGGGCGATCCGCGCCCTCGGGGACAAGGTCGCCGCCCGGCACATCGCACAGCGGGCGGGTGCGCCGCTGGTGGCGGGCACGGCGGATCCGGTGTCAGGAGCGGAGGAGGTGCTGGCCTTCGCGCGGGAGCACGGGCTGCCGATCGCCATCAAGGCCGCCTTCGGCGGGGGCGGCCGCGGCCTGAAGGTCGCCCGCACGCTGCGGGAAGTGCCGGAGCTGTACGAGTCGGCGGTGCGTGAGGCGGTGGCCGCGTTCGGGCGGGGCGAGTGCTTCGTGGAACGGTATCTCGACCGGCCGCGGCATGTGGAGACCCAGTGCCTGGCCGACGCGTACGGCCATGTGGTCGTCGTCTCCACGCGGGACTGCTCGCTGCAGCGCCGCCACCAGAAGCTGGTGGAGGAGGCCCCCGCCCCCTTCCTGACGGCTGCGCAGAACGACCAGCTGTACGCCGCCTCCAAGGCCATCCTGCGGGAGGCCGGGTATGTGGGCGCGGGCACCGTGGAGTTCCTGGTCGGGGCGGACGGGACGATCTCGTTCCTGGAGGTCAACACCCGGCTGCAGGTGGAGCATCCGGTGACCGAGGAGGTCACGGGCATCGATCTGGTCCGGGAGATGTTCCGTATCGCCGACGGCGAGGCCCTCGGGTACGACGATCCGCCGGTGCGCGGGCACGCCTTCGAGTTCCGGATCAACGGCGAGGATCCGGGGCGGGGGTTCCTGCCGGCGCCGGGGACCGTGACACGGTTCGTCGCCCCGTCCGGGCCGGGCGTACGGCTGGACGCGGGCGTGGAGTCCGGGAGCGTGATCGGTCCGGCGTGGGACTCTCTGCTGGCGAAGCTGATCGTGACGGGGGCCGACCGGGAGCAGGCCCTGCAGCGGGCGGCCCGGGCCCTGGGGGAGCTGCGGGTGGAGGGGATGGCCACGGCGGTTCCGTTCCACCGGGCGGTGGTGGCCGACGAGGCCTACACCAGCAGTCCCTTCCGGGTGCACACACGGTGGATCGAGACGGAGTTCGTCAACGCGATCCCGGCGTTCGCCGGCGCCGCGGCGGACCCCGGCACGGAACCCGCTCGCGAGACCGTCGTCGTCGAGGTCGGTGGCCGGCGGGTGGAGGTGGCGCTGCCCGCTTCTCTGGGGACGGCCGCCCCGTCCTCCGCCGGTGCCGTCAGGCCCAGGCGGCGCACGGCGGGTGCGAACCGGGCCGCCGCGTCGGGTGACGCGCTGACCTCCCCGATGCAGGGCACGGTCGTCAAGGTCGCGGTCCAGGAGGGGCAGCCGGTGGCCGAGGGGGAGCTCGTCGTCGTCATGGAGGCGATGAAGATGGAACAGCCGCTCCGTGCGCACCGCTCCGGCACGGTGAAGGGCCTGACGGCGGAAGTGGGCGCCTCCGTCTCCTCGGGCGCACTCATCTGCGAGATAAAGAGCTGAGTCGCAGGCGTGCGGTGGCGCACCCCGTATGCAGCATGCGGAGTGCGCCACCTCCATTTATGCCGCGGACCTGCGGCACCCTTCCAGGTTCAGACCCTCGGCCGAGTGCAGCAGAGACGTATCCCCGGAAAGAATTCGCTGGTGGATTCTTGTGACGTGCGGAGACGGTTCTATTCCCAGTTCTTCCCTCAGATTTTTGTGGAGTTTCCGGAATGTTTCGAGGGCCTGCGCCCTGCGTCCCGACCGGTACTGGGAAACCATGAGGAGGGAATGGGTTCGCTCATGCAACGGATCCTGAATTACCAGACCGGAAAGTTCACCGATCAACTGGTGATGGCGGCCGAGGTGCAGATCGGCTTCGATGCGCTGTTCGACGGCGACGGTGCGGGATTCCTCCAGCGACGTGCGGTGGGCCAGGAGCTGCGGCCCGGTGCGCACGTCCGCCAGGGCGGGGCCGCGCCACAACTGCGCGGCGCGCTGGAAGGACATGGTCGCGCGGTGGTAGTCGCCGTCCGCGAGCTCCCGGCTCCCCCGCTCGGTGAGCTGGGCGAAGACGTCCGCGTCGTGCGCCCCTTCGCCGGGCGACAGCTGGTAGCCCCAGCCCGTGTACGGCAGTACGTGCTGGGCGACGTGCTCGGTCGACAGTTGGAGAGTCGCCGCGAGTGAACGCCTCAGCAGGACGATGTAGGTCTGTATGACGGTCACCGCACTGGCTGGCGGATCGTGTTCCCACAATTCGTCGACGAGTGTTTCCATCGGCACGACCTGACCGGTGCGAACGGCGAGGAGAGCGAGAAGCTGACGAGGTTTCGGTGCGGTCGGAGCAGCTTCACGTCCTGCCGATCTCACAGTGAGAGGCCCCAGTATCCCGATGTCCATTATCCCCCTTGGTTGTACGCCCCAGGCACAGGCGTCGACATCGAAGAAAGCGTACTCTTGAACAGTACGATAGTTAACCTGTCACCTGTCAAGGCGATTCGGACTGCTATCGCTCCGTTTCGCTCACAAGTGGCGCATCTCGCATTGCTTTCCCTTTAGGGAAAGAATGCTATTACTGGGTAGTAATGAAGAGCCTACCCGAATCGGCCCAGGTCACCTCGCCGGCTCGCCGACTCGCCGGGGGCTAGGATCCGGCCCATGGCGCTGACCGTGGACGACGTGGACCGGTTCGAGGCGTGCAGGCCCCGGTTGGAGGCCATCGCCTATCGTCTGCTGGGCTCCGCGAGCGAGGCCGAGGACGCCGTGCAGGAGACGTTCCTGCGCTGGCAGGGCGCCGACGTCGGGCGCATCGAGGTGCCCGAGGCCTGGCTGACCAAGGTGCTCACCAACCTGTGCCTCAACCAGCTCGCCTCGGCCCGCGCGCGGCGCGAGGTCTATGTGGGCCAGTGGCTGCCCGAGCCGCTGCTCGCCGGGGATCCGATGCTCGGGCCGGCCGACACCGCCGAACAGCGCGAATCGGTGTCGTACGCGGTCCTCGCCCTGCTGGAGCGGCTGTCCCCCGACGAGCGGGCGGTGTACGTGCTGCGGGAGGCCTTCGGCTGTCCGCACCGGGAGATCGCCGAGATCCTCGATGTCACCGAGGCCGCCAGCCAGCAGATCTTCCACCGCGCCAAGAAGCACGTCGCCGACGGCAGGGCCCGCGCCGAGATCGACCGGGCCGCCGCCCGGCGGATCGTCGAGGAGTTCCTCGAGGCCGCCACCAGCGGAAGGACCGAGCCGCTGGTACGCCTGCTCACCCAGGACGCCATCGCGGTCGGCGACGGCGGCGGGAAGGTCCCGGCCCGCGCCAAGGCGTTCGAGGGCGCCCAGGCGGTCGCCAAGTTCATGCGGGGGCTGTTCAAGCCCAGCGAGGCCAAGCGCCGCCTCGTCGGCGGCTCGTCCGAGGTGTACGTCACGACCGCCAACGGCGACCCGGCCGTCGTGGTGGTCTTCGAGGGCCGGGTCATCGGTGTCATGTGCCTGGAGATCACCGCCGAGGGCATCGCCGCGTTCCGCAACCAGGTCAACCCCGACAAGCTGGACCGCGCGAGCCGGTGGTGGGCGGCCGCCGACCACGGCGCACCCCTGCTCACCCTCTGGTGACCACGATGTGAGGTGCTTCACATCCGGTTCCTGTCAGGAAACGGCGGGCCGCCCGGTTCAAGGGGCGAATCCGCTGAAGGCAGCGGCTGAGGACAGCAGCAGACAGGAGCCGGGAAATGCAGCACCGCATCGTCGTCCTGGGAGCCGGATACACCGGAGCCATCGCCGCCGGGCGCCTCGCCAGGCGGCTGCGCCCCGAAGACGTCTCCATCACCCTCGTCAACGCCGAGCCCGACTTCGTGGAACGCGTCCGGTTGCACCAGCTCGCGGTCGGCCAGTCGCTCAAGCCCCGGCCGTTCGCCGAGATGTTCGCGGGCACCGGCGTCGACCTGAGGCTCGCCCGGGTCACCGGCGTCGACGCCGACCGCAGGACCGTCGCCGTCACCGGCGCGCACGGAGCGGAGGAACTGCCGTACGACACCCTCGTGTACGCCCTCGGCAGCGGCTGGGCCGACCAGGGTGTCCCCGGCACCGCCGAGCACGCCGAGCAGATCGCGAGCCGCGCCGGAGCGCTCCGGCTGCGCGAGCGCCTGGCCGCCCTGGCCGCCGGACAGCCCGTGGTCGTGGTCGGCGGCGGCCTCACCGGCGTGGAGGCCGCGACCGAGATCGCCGAGGCCCGCCCGGACCTCGACGTCGCGCTCGTCGCCCGCGCCGGCTTCGGCGACTGGCTCTCGCCGAAGGGCGAAAGGCACCTGCGGAGGGTCTTCGGCAGGCTCGGCATCACCGTGCACGAGCACACCGCCGTCACCGCCGTCGAGGCCGACCGCGTCACCACGGCCGACGGCACGTCCGTGCCGGCCGCGGTCACCGTGTGGACCACCGGCTTCGCCGTCCACCCGATCGCGCGGGCCACCACCCTGGAGGTCACCGGCACCGGCCAGATCGTGGTCGACCGGACCATGCGCTCGGTCTCGCACCCGGAGGTGTACGCCATCGGCGACGCGGCCATGGCGACGGGCCCCGGCGGCAAGCCGCTGCGGATGTCGTGCGCCTCGGGCGTGCCCACCGCGTGGCAGGCCGCCGACGCCATCGCGGCGCGCCTGACCGGCGGGAAGCTCCCGAAGGTGCCGCTGCGCTACTTCAACCAGTGCATCTCGCTGGGCCGCAGGGAAGGCCTGATCCAGTACGTCACCGCCGACGACCGTCCCGTCCGGGCGGCCCTGACGGGACGGTCCGCCGCCGTCTACAAGGAGCTGGTCTGCAAGGGCGCGGCCTGGAGCGTCGCCAACCCCGTCCTCCTGCCGGCCCGGCGCCGCCGCGTCGTACCGGAGCCGGTCCGGGCGGGCGCGGAGGTCACGGCATCGGCCTGACGCCCCGGGGATCCGTGTGTGAGGACGCGGGGTTCGAAGGACAGGGCGTGCTCCACCCGGTCAGTGCTTCCCGCCGTGCTTGCCGCCGCCCGACGTGCCGTTCCCGGCCGAGTCGCCCGTGCCGCCGGAGGTGCCGGTGCCGGACGCTCCGGTGCCCGAACCACCGGTACCGGACGCGTCCTTGCCCGAGCTGCCGGCCTTGCCCGTCGTGCCGTGGCCTGCGGTCCCGGCGCTTTCACCGGACTTGCCCGTGCCGGCCCGCCCGCTCGGCGTGGCAGCTGCCCGCGTCAGCTGCTCGG
Source organism: Streptomyces sp. NPDC001153 (assembly GCF_053598315.1). Taxonomy (NCBI): domain Bacteria; kingdom Bacillati; phylum Actinomycetota; class Actinomycetes; order Kitasatosporales; family Streptomycetaceae; genus Streptomyces; species Streptomyces sp. NPDC001153. The sequence goes on along the minus strand of NZ_JBSFJZ010000008.1, from coordinate 72,687 downwards.
AGCAGTACGCGGCGACCTTGTCCTTGCCGCCGGCGGCAAGGACAAGCCGCTGCCAGGCTGTCGCGTCGAGCGCCTTGCCCCGGCTCCGGACCTGCTCGTAGGCACGGCAGTGGGCCTGGGTGTCCTTGGCGGACGGCGGGCGGTCCGTCGGCCGGGCGCCGTCGGAGGGAGCCGACGGCGCCGTCCCGCCCGGCCGGGCCGGGGCGACCGCCGAGGGGTGGCCGGCCCGTGGGCCGGCTCCGGTGCCACTCGACGACGAGCCGACCGAGCCGATGGCCGCGACCGCGACCCCGCCCAGGGCGACGCTGGCGAACACCGCGCCGAACGTCATCTTCACCGTCCGCCCGGCCCGCCGCTCCGCGGCCGGCCGCCAGTCGTCCCGCCGCCGGGTACGCGCCCGCCGCGTGCCCATGGCGCGGGCGTCCCGGAACGCGGCCACGGCCCGCTGCTCGGCCCGGGGGTCGAGATCGCCGGTGCGCAGGACGGCGGCCAGCACCGTTTCCAGCGCGGCGCTGTCAGCCGTGTCCGACGCGCCGGACACGGCGCCGGGCTGCGCACGTCGACGGCCCGGTCCTCCGTCGCCGCTCAGCCGTTCACCCATGTCCGTTGTCCGTTCCCGTTCGTTCCTGTCCGGCCGTATCGAGCCGTGCGGTGCGTGCGGTTCGTGCGGTGCACCGGGAGTCGTTCATGTCGACTCCCCCAGCGTGCGGGAAGCCTCATCCGTCACACCCTTCTCCGTCTCACCGCCGATGCCGAGCTGGCGCGCGAGGCGTTTCAGACCCCGGTGGGCCGCCGTGCGCACCGCTCCGGGGCGCTTGCCGAGGACGCGAGCGGCGGCGGGACCGTCCAGGCCGACCACGACCCGCAGCAGCACGGCCTCGGCCTGGTCCTGGGGCAGCCCGCGGACGAGTTCCAGGGCCCGCTCGGTGGAGAGGGACTCCAGGGCCTGCTCATGGGTGCTGTGCGCAGCGGGCAGGTGCAGTACGTCCTGCTCGGTCCCGCCCGCCCGGGGCCGCACGCGCTGGCGGCGCAGATGGTCCAGTGCCCGGTGCCGGGCGATGGTCGCGGTCCAGCCGCGGAAACCGGCGCCGTCGCCCTTGAAACGTCCGAGGTCGCGGGCTATGTCCAGCCAGGCGTCGGCGGCCACGTCCTCGGCGTCGTCGCCGACGATGCCGTGCAGATAGCCGAGCAGGCCCGGCTGCACGAACCGGTAGGCGACCGCGAAGGCGGCCTCGTCGCCCTCCTGGGCGCGCGCGACCGCCGCGCCCAGTTCTCCGTCGTACGCCTGTACGCGCCGGGGTTGCCGTACCTGGCCCAAGATTGTCCTCGTTCGCGCTGGTTCGTAGCCAGTTCGTGCCGTCTGTCGCGCACCGGTCGCATCGACGGCCCCATGGCGATCAGCGTCTGCCCTCACAGAAGTGTCACAACGTACCAGGCCCCCTTCACGAGGCCGCAGGTGACCGGGTGGCCGCGGCCCGGTGACGTTTGCCGCGGGCGGTGCGCTGGGTGAGTGCCGGGCGCGGTACCGCCCGGGCCGGCCACCGCTCGCCGGCACCGGTGCCGCAACCCCCCCCGGACCCCTCTCCGTGTCGTTCCGATCTCCCCCTCGTGGGCGGCACGGAGAGGGATGGGGTGGCCGGGGTCCCGACCACTGCACGAGGCCCCGGCCGCCCCGCGTGCGGCGAACCCGCCCCATCCGGCCGCGTGATACTTCGACGGCCCCGTGCGCTCCTTGTGGCATGAGCGCGTACCTCCGTCTGCGAGCGGTGCCGCCACCGGCACTGCGCAACAGCTCGACCTGGCTGGAACGGCTTTTCGACGACGACTCGGGGACCGTTCGGCGCCACCGGGACCAGGAGCGCATCTACACCGGTGCCTCCCCGCATCCCCTCGCCCAGGACCGGCCCCAGGCCCAGGTGGTGCTCGGCGGCCGGCCGGTGTTCCGCGCCGACCGCCACAAACCACCGCTGCTGGTGCTGACGGCGGCCCAGGCCCGCCGGGTGTCCGGCTTCCTGGCGGCCGCCGACTTCGACACGCTGTGGGACTTCGCCCGGCACGCAGTGCTGCCGCACTACGGCGGTGTGCGAGCGGAGCCCGAGACGTGGCGGGCGTTCGCGGCGGCTCACCAGGAATTGAAGGCGTTCTACACGCACACCGCCGAACGTGGAGACGCGGTGGTGAAGTGGCTGCATGAGGAGTGAGGTGTAACAGTTCCGGGCCGCGGCGCTCTGTCCATGCGGACGACCGCGTCGGTCGGCCAGGACAGGGGGCACGACTCGTGCAGTGGACGGACGAAAGCGGCAGGGCGTACGGCGAGCAGCCGTATGGCGGTGCCGGGTACCGGTATGCGCACCCGCAGCCGACGGCGTGGGACGCCGCGTACGGTGGCGTCCTCACCGCGCCGTACCCGCAGTCCCCGGAGACCGACACCCAACCCATACCTTACGTACCGCACCAGACCATCCCTTTCGTGCCGGAACCGGAGTGGCAGGAAGCGCACTGGCAGGAATCGCAGTGGCCGGAACCGGAGCGGGACGCGGAACCGGACACTGAGGCGAGCGAGCCGGTACGGCCCGTCTTCGTGGACTCCTCGGGGCGACGCCAGCGCCGCGTGCTGCGCGCCGCCCGGCTGCTGATGATCCCCGCCGGCGGCTATGTCGCCCTGCTGGTCGGCACCCTGCTGGGCGGCCCCGGCATCAGCGCTCCGTTCGTCCCGCAGCCGGACACCACGCACCCGGCCACGCCCCGCGTGAGCGCCCCCGACGCAGCGTCCGGCACCGGCCGCCGGGCGGGGAGCGCGGACACCGCCGGGGTCCACGCGGCCCCCCGTCCCACGGCGCGGCAGACGTCCGGCCCGACGGCGGCCTCGACCACCCCCGCCACCACGGCCGGACCCACGCCGGCGCCCGCCAGTACCACCTCCACGACCTCCACCTCGACCCCCACCCGCGTCTCGAAGGGGCGCGCCGTCGGCTCTTCCCACAAGCCCGTGAAGTGACCCAAGGCCCTGACGTGACCGACCGCCGACGCCGCACCGCTCCCGCCCGCCGCAAGGCCCCCGTTCGCCGCCGCACCCGCCAGATCACACCCCGCACCCACTGGCTGCTGCTGAGCGTGCTCTCGGTGACCCTGTCGACGGCCCTCCTGCTGCAGGGCTACACCCATCACATGTTCGGGATCACCGCGGACGACGTGACCGGTGCCCGCGGCCGGAACGACGCGGTGCCCGCCGGGGTGACCCACGGCGGCCCGGTGATCGCGAACGCCGCCTCCTCCGCGCGCACCGTCCAGGTGAAGGACCGCACCGTCGCCCTCACCTTCGACGACGGTCCCGACCCCGTCTGGACGCCGCGCATCCTCGACGTGCTGCGCCGCAACCATGTGCACGCGACCTTCTTCGTCGTCGGCACCGAGGTCGTGGACCACCCGGACCTGGTCCGCCGGATGGTCGCCGACGGCCACCAGATCGGCATCCACACCTTCACCCACCCCGACCTGGCCCGCCTCGCCCCGTGGCAGCGTTCCCTGGAACTGCGCGAGACCCAGCTGGCGGTGGCCGGTGCGGCGGGGGTCACCACCGCGCTGTTGAGGCCGCCGTACTCCTCGTCGAACGGCGCGCTGGACAACGCCGACTGGTCCGTCCTGCGGCAGGCCGGCACGGCGGGCTATGTCACGGTGCTGTCCACCCAGGACGCCGAGGACTGGCAGCGACCCGGCACCGCCCGCATCGTCGCGAACGCGACCCCGCACGGCCACGCCGGGCAGATCCTGCTGATGCACGACGGCGGCGGTGACCGCTCCCAGACCGTCGCCGCGCTCGGCACCCTGATCCCGCGGCTGAAGGCAGAGGGCTTCCGGTTCGCGACGGTCGGCGCCGCCGTCGGCATGGCCGGGCCGGTCCAGCGCGCCGGCCTCGGCGACCACCTCCAGGGCATGGCCCTCATCTCGGTGCTGCGGACCGGCGACTGGGCCGTATGGCTGCTGGGCGTGCTGATGTACGCGGCCGGACTGATCAGCGTGCTGCGCGCGGCGGTCGTGCTGATCGCGGCCCGCAGGCACCGAAGGCTGCGGACGGGACGCCGGGGCCGCTCCTGGGGGCCGCCGGTGACCGGACCGGTCAGTGTCATCGTCCCCGCGTACAACGAGAGCGCCGGGATCGAGGCGGCCGTGCGCTCCCTGATCGCCTCGGACCATCCGGTGGAGGTCATCGTGGTGGACGACGGTTCCTCCGACGGCACGGCGGACCTGGTGGAGTCGCTCCGGCTGCCGGGGGTGCGGGTGATCCGCCAGGAGAACGCGGGCAAGCCAGCCGCGCTCAACACCGGTCTTGCCGCGGCGAGTTGCGACCTGGTGGTCATGGTCGACGGCGACACGGTCTTCGAACCCGACGCCGTCCGCACCCTCGTGCAGCCCTTCGCGGACCCCCGGGTGGGTGCCGTCTCCGGCAACGCCAAGGTCGTCAACCGCGGTGGCTTGCTGGGCCGTTGGCAGCACATCGAGTACGTGGTCGGCTTCAATCTCGACCGCCGGTTGTTCGACCTCGCCGAATGCATGCCGACCGTGCCCGGAGCGGTCGGAGCCTTCCGCCGCGGGGCCCTGCTGGACCTCGGCGGCGTCAGCGACGTCACCCTCGCCGAGGACACCGACCTCACCATGGCGCTGTGCCGCGGCGGCTGGCGCGTGGTGTACGAGGAGGGCGCGGTGGCCTGGACCGAGGCACCGGCGTCCCTGAGCGCCCTGTGGCGGCAGCGGTACCGCTGGTGCTACGGCACCCTGCAGGCGATGTGGAAGCACCGAGGCGCGCTGGTGCAGCGCGGCGCCGCAGGCAAACTCGGCCGCCGGGGCCTGGTCTACCTCCTCCTCTTCCAGGTCCTGCTGCCGCTGCTCGCGCCGGCCGTGGACATCTTCGCCGTGTACGGCCTGGTCTTCCTCGACCCGCTGCGGATCGCCGGCCTGTGGCTGGCCTTCCTGCTGCTGCAGCTCGTCATGGGCCTGTACGCCTTCCGCCTGGACGGCGAACGCCCCGGCCCGCTGTGGAGCCTGCCGCTGCAGCAGTTCGTCTACCGGCAGCTGATGTACCTGGTGGTGATCCAGTCCGTCTTCACCGCCGCGTCCGGCTCACGCCTGCGCTGGCAGCGCATGGAGCGCTACGGCAGCCTGGCGTCGGCCCCGGCGGCCACGGGTCCCTCCGGGGACGACCGCACCGCCGCCCTTGAGCAGCTGGACCCGTACGGGGCCGTCCCCGGTCCGGGAACGTACGCGCCCGTCCCGCAGCCCGCACCCTACGGCTCCCTCCCGCAGCCGGAGCCGTACGGGGGCCCTCCTCGGCCCGCGCCCCGGGCCGACTACCGGCAGCAGCCCGTCCCCCACGACACCACCCAGTGGTACTGACACGACACCACCCAGTGGTACTGAGAGGAAAGTGATCCGAGCACATGAGCGGAACCCGGCGCCGACCGCCGCAGCGCACCAGCTCCGGCAGCCGTGCGGCGGGCGCCCGGGGCAGGCGCCGTACCGACGTGCGGAAACGTTGGATCGACTATCCGCGCGCCGGCCGGACCGGCCCGCGCCGCTGGCTGCCGTCGTGGCGCCAGGTGCTCGCGTCCCTCCTGTTCTGCGTCGGCGGAGTGGCCGCGGCCGTCGGGTACGCCTACGCCACGATCACCATCCCCGACCCCAACCCCCAGACGCTGCTGCAGAACAACGTCTACTACTGGTCCGACGGCACCGTGCTGGCGACCGACGGCAGCGTCAACCGGGAGAACGTCACCCTGGCGCAGGTCCCCGCCGACGTGCAGGGGGACTTCATCGCCGCCGAGAACGCCTCCTTCTACACCGACCCGGGCATCGACCCGCAGGGCATCGCGCGCGCCCTCGTGCACATGGCCGAGGGCGGCTCCGTCCAGTCCGGATCGACGATCACCCAGCAGTTCGTCAAGAACACCTACCTCGATCAGTCGCAGACGCTGTCCCGCAAGTTCAAGGAACTGCTGATCTCCGCCAAGATCGGCGCGAGCATGAGCAAGCAGCAGATCCTCCAGGGCTATCTGAACACCTGCTTCTTCGGCCGCCAGGCCAACGGCATCCAGGCCGCCGCCCGGGTGTACTACGGCATCCCGGCCGAGAAGCTCACCGTGAGCCAGGGCGCGTTCCTCGCCGCCGCGGTCAACGAGCCGAGCCTCTTCCAGCACGCCGACGCCGACCCCCGCGCCCGGGCGCAGGCGCAGGCCCGCTGGTCCTGGGTGCTCGACCGGATGGTCACGACCGGCAGGCTGACGCAGCAGCAGCGCGCCCGCATCGCGGCGGCCGGCTTCCCCGCGCCCCGCACGTGGACCCCCGGGTCCGGGCTCACCGGCCAGGCCGGCTATCTGGTCCAGCTGGCCCGGTCGTACGTCCAGGCACACGACCCCGGCGTCACCGACGGCAGCCTGAGCCGCGGCGGCTACCAGATCCACACCACCTTCGACCGCAGGAAGACGGCGGAACTGGCCAGGGCCGTCGCGAAGGTGCGCGCGCAGCGCCTCGACCCCGCCCACCGGGCGGCCGACCGGAACGTCCAGGCCGGCGCCGCCTCGGTGGACCCGCAGACCGGACGGATCCTGGCCGTCTACGGCGGCCCCGGCTACCAGCAGGCCCACTACGCCGACAACGCCGACACCTCCGGCGTCCCGGTGGGATCGACCTTCAAACCGCTCGTCCTCGCCTCCGCGCTCCAGCACGGGGCCGTCCTGAAACCGGCCACGCCCCCTGCGCCGATCACCCCGGCCAGCAAGTTCGACGGCGACGACGGCATCCAGATCAAGGACCAGCAGGGCCACTACGTCACCGACGACAAGGACCCCACCGGCCTCCTCCACCAGCACAACGACACCCCGCACCGCTGGGGGTACATCTCCCTGCGCACGGCGATGGAGCAGTCGGTCAACACGCCGTACGTGCAGCTGGGCGAGGATGTCGGCTACGACGAGGTGGCCCGGACGGCGAAGACCCTGGGCCTGCGCCCGGAGAGCCTCGCCGCGCCCAGCGCCGGCTTCTACATCGGCACCTCCACGCCGAGCGCGATCCGCATGGCGGGCGCCTACGCGACCTTCGCCGCCTCCGGGATGCGGGCCACGCCGTACTCGGTGACGAAGGTGACCCACAACGGTTCCGCACTGCCCGGCTTCACCGCCCCCGCCCCCGTACGGGCCCTCCCGGCGGCGGTCGCCGACAACGTGACCGACGTCCTGCGGGGCGTGATCACGCGGGGCACCGGCACCAGGGCCCAGGCCCTCGGCCGTACGGCGGCGGGCAAGACCGGCACCACCGACGACTACCGCTCGGCCTGGTTCATCGGCTACACCCGCCAACTGGCCACCTCCGTCGTCCTCTTCAAGGAGGACCCGGCCCATCCCCAGCTCCAGTCCCTGGCGGGCGTCGGCGGCCTGCAGAAGGTGTTCGGCGGGGACATCCCGACCGAGATCTGGACCCAGTACATGCACGACGCCCTCTCCGGCCTCCCCGACCTCCCGTTCCCCGCCCCGGCCCCCCTGGGCAAGGGCAGCAACGAACCCGGCGCCCCCTCCCCCAAGCCCACCCACTCCCCGGCCAAGCACACCGGCAGACGGGACAAGCGCACACCCGGCACGGCCACCCCGGGACCGGGCGCCCCGGCACCGGGCCCCAGGTGCCGCCCGCACAGGTGCCATTGATTTCGGCGGCAGGTCAGCTCGGCGGCCCGAGCTCCAGGGCTCGGCGAGGACAGCCGAGGACTTCGGCCCCGGGCCCGTGCCCTGGGTACTGCGTCCAGTCGAACCGGTCGGCCTGCGGAGCCGGTTGCGTGCCCTCCCCCTTGTAGGGCTTGTACCTGTCCCAGTATTCGGCCGGAGCCATCCCGGGCTGCACGGTCCGCACTTTCAAGCTATGAGCAGGCGGAGGCCGAGATCTGCCGCGTCGAGGTCGACGAGGTCGCTGTTGCGCTTGGCCCACCGGCCGGAGTCGAGGTCGTCGCTGAGGCTCTGCACCGCCCGCTGCTCGGCCTCCGGCCCGACCCTCGTCCACACTGACGTCGCACGGCGCACATGATCCTCCAGATACGCCCCCGGCCTACGCCAGTACGCCTCGAACAGGCCGTCAGCGCAGTCCCACGGGATGGGTACCGGCTCCACGCGGGCGCCGATCGAGTCAGCCATCCCAGCAAGCGAGGGAAATTCTGCGAGGACGGCGGCGAACTCGGGCAGGTAGTCGCGGGTAAGCCAGAACCGGTCCTGCCATCCGGGCTCGTCGGTGTCGAACGTGAGCACCACCACGCGGCGGGCCACGCGCCGCATCTCGCGCAGCCCCGCTATCGGGTCCCCCCAGTGGTGCACGGTCGAGACCGCCATCGCGACGTCGAAGGACTGGTCCTCGAACGGCAGGCTCTCCGCGGCGGCGGCCACGCACGGCGCCGATCCGGCAGGCCGCTGACCCCGCATGACCGCCGATGGCTCCACCGCGGTCACGTCGCGATCGGCAGGCTCGTAGGAGCCGGTGCCTGCACCGACGTTCAACACCGTCTGCGCGTCCCCGAGCGCGTCCCAGATCTGCGCGGCGATTCGCGGCTCGGTACGCCGTGTCGCGGTGTAAGCGCCGCCGATCGCGTCGTACAGCCGTGCACCGAGCACCTCCAGCTGCTCCTCCGGTGTCACCTTCAGCCCCTTCGCCCGTGCCTCAAGTTCCCTGTCGATGGCCGCCACCATGGCGTCAGCGCGATCACGCCGCTCCAGCAGCAGGCCGCGAAGCCGGCGCAGATGCGCGACCGTGTCGGTGGACGGGTCGCCGACCAGTTCCGCAATCTCCCGCAGCCCGAAGCCCAGCCGCCGATAGGCCAGCACCTCCCGCAGCCGCTCCACGTCGTCCGCCGAATAGGCCCGGTACCCGGCCGCGGTCCGCGCCGACGGCCGAACGAGCCCGATCTCGTCATAGTGATGCAGCGTGCGGACGCTCACGCCGGCCAGCTCGGCCACGCGTCCCACGGTCCAGTGATCCTCCACGGCACCGACTCTGCAGCCTGACGCCACGTGAGGGTCAAGAGCCTCACTCACGGCAGCAAGAACCGAAGGTCACTGACATTGATCACGATTGCCCGCGCCAGAATGACCCCCGAAGTCGCTCCGAAACGACTCCCTCGGAAACTGACACAGCCAGGCAGGGTCGGCCGAACTGATGACGACAGCCGCTGCCCGACTACGGGGTGGGCGACACCCCGCATGCCGTCCCACCCCGATGACAGGGCGTGGGAGCGGGCCACAGGGCGAGAGTCTGCTCAGTTCCGTGCAGTGCGGCAGCGAGGACAGCGCTTCCGGCGTTCACCGCGCGCCTCCCGCAATCGGCGCGTGGCAGGCGCAGGGGCAGCGACGCATCAGCAGCAGGCTCAGGCCGCCGGGTAGTGGTACGTCCGCCGACTGGCGGCAGGCGCCGTGGAGGTCCTCGTAGCCGGGTCGGAGGGCGAGCGCGCACTCAGCCGACAGCCACGACGTAGCCGCTTTGCTCCCTGTGCCCTGTGGCCGCTTCACAGTTGCCCCCATCACGCCACCGCCTCGGCGCCGATCACGTGCTGGTCGAGGTCGATGCCGAAGTCGGCTGCCAGGACCAGGGCCAGTCGCCGCCGACTCTGCCTTGCCTGTTCGCGCTCGCTTTCGTGGAGGTACGGGCGGACGACCGCGTTCGCACTGCCGTCGAGCGGCGTGACCAGTCCGTACGGGGAGCGGTGGGCCGGGGGGCATGGGGTAGGGGTACGGGACGGCTCGGGCCTGCGCGCCGGGCCCGGCACGAGGGCGGGCTTGCACTCGGTACGGCGCGTGCCGTACCGGGGACGAACACGCCCAGTACCCACCGCAGTAACGCGTGGATAATGCTCACTGTCATCAACTCCCTTGAAGTTGGTGGCCATGCCCCGGGAGGTCCCACAACCTCGCCGGGGCGCTTGCCTTTCCGCAGCCTGGAGGAGGTGTACTACCGTGTCTCGATCATGAGTATTGACCGGGAAGGGCCAGTCCCGCCGTACCGCCAGATTGCCGAGATTCTGCGCGCCCGCATCGAGAACGGCAGCATCCCGCCCGGCCGCCGCATCCCGAGCCTGGTTGCACTGGAAGCCGAATTCGGCGTAGCGCGCGACACCTTGCGCAAGGCCGTGAAGGTGCTGAAGGACGAGGGGCTCGTGGAGACGGTGACGGGCATGGGCGTGTACGTGGTGGACAAGCGCTGACGTCGCGATGCCCCCAGGACGACGGCACCCCAGTGAGACCTGGTCGGAGCCGTCGGGGCTGGCCCAAATCCGCCAATCGCCGACCTGGCCTGTCGGCCCGGCCGTGCGGCCCGCGGCGCACGCACCGTTCAGCCTCGAAGACCCAGAAAAGGGCCCTCCGGTGTGGGAAGGAGAAGGCCACGGCCAGGCGTGACTTCGCGGACGACCCGAACGCCTCCGTCGCCAACAGCCTGGTGCCGGCGGCATCCGCTGTCGTCGACGATGCCGGGCGCATCCTCTTCAGCGTCGGCGCGACAACGACAAGTGGGCGCTTCCTGCTGGTGCGATGCACATCGAGAACGTCGGGACGTACACCAACCCGCATCACGTCTTTGCCTACGACGAGGCTCGGCGGGACCCTTGGACAATGCGACCGTGGCTCCGGACTGAGGGAGCACGGTTGCTCTCGCCACAGGTGATGCCTGTTACAGAGAAGTGCCCGCCGGGGTGTGGAAGCATTCCGTTTCGCCGGCGCGGCGCTCTTGGAGGCATGTCAACGCTGTTGTGGGCCAGGAAGTTTGGAGCCCCTGACCGATCTGTGAATCTTGCATCTTTCGAACCCGCCTTCGATTAGATTGGGGGCTCGGGAGACGTAGCAGGCAGCCGAGGCTGAGCGGAACGGGGGGCGTGGTGGGCCGGAAGAAGGACCTGGCGGCCAAGCACGAGGATCTGACCAAACTGGCCGACGACCTCCACACCATGCAGGCGCACCTGACCCGGCAGGTCGAGCGCATGGACGGGCTCGTCGACGAGATCGAGGAGGGCTGGCAGGGGCCCGCGGCGGTCGAGTACCGCAAGCTCCACCGCTCGGTCGCCGAGGACGCCGTCCGGATCCGCGAGGTCATGAAGAACCTCGAGGAGGCCGTGCGGCTGAGCCGGGACGGGTTCACCGAGACGGAGCTCGACGTCCTGGCGCGCATGCGTGCCGTCAAGGTCGACGTCCAGGGCGAGGCGGACAAGCTGTCCACGCCTGCCGAGGCGCCGCCGACGCGCCCGCGCAGCAGCCTCGACCAGCTGTGACACCAGCCGTAGTCAGCGAACGACGTGATCGAGGACGGCGGCGCGGCGATGCCGCCGTCCGGAACGGGGGAATGCAGCATGCAGGGCGGCAGCGGCGAAGACGAGTACATAGCGGTCTCGTTCGGCACGTTGGAACATCTGACCGTCGAGCTCGACGACATCCTCAAGCAGCTCAACGGACAACTGGACGACCTCTACACGCGCCTTGTGCCGGTCGTCGCGTCCTGGCAGGGCGAGGCCCGAGAGGTGTTCCTCCGCGAGCTCGACAAATGGGACACCTCGGCGAGGGACCTGCAGGCGGCCCACAAGTGGCTGCACGAGGTCGTGACCAGTGGCCATCGCGGGTACGCGGCCGCGCACCGCGCGGTGCTGCGGGGATGGGGCGGCGCCTGATGGCCGAGCGGCGGCCCACCGACGAGGAGCGCAGCAAGGAGCGGGCCGAGGCCCGGACCCGCTCGCCCAAGACGAGCGGCGGCGGATTCGACGTACAGCCGCCGCACCTGTACTACACCGCCCTCGTGGTGCGTGACGGGCAGTTCGACTACGACAAGGGCGCCACGGCGCTGGTCGAAGTGCTGAACCAGTACAGCCAGTCGGCGGGCGCCGGCTGGGGCGCGGACGCCTTCGCGGCGGCGTACAAGACCATCAACGAGAAGTTCCTCCAGCTCTGGGCGAAGAGCGTGGTCAGCGTGGGCGGAGTCGCCGTCGGTCTCACGGACACGGCGAACAAGTACCGCCAGGCCGACTGGCAGGCCCGCAGGATGCAGGGCCCCCCGACGCCCCCGAACGCGCCCCCGGTCGTCATCGAGAAGCCGCCCAAGTACGGCCCGGTCAACGACATCAAGTGGTCCGGTACGGGCAAGGACGCGGACTCCTCGGAGATCGCCGGTATCCTCGGCGAGATCCCGGACTTCCTCGCCGATGTGATCCGGCCGGCCATCGAGCACGGCCTCCGGCTCGGCAAGATGCACGAGATCACGCCTGGGTGCCGGGACGAGGAGTTCAAGGACATGGCAACCGCCTGGGGTGCGGCCGCGAAGGCCGCCAAGGGCGCGTCCGACGAATTCAACGGTGCCATCAAGTTCATCAGCAACAACAAGGGCAACGACGAGTGGCAGGGCGCCATGAAGGCCTTCTGCCAGACCATCTGGGGCACCACCGAATGGGGCAGGACCTACGACAAGCAGATGCAGCGCATCTCCATCGGTCGTAGCTGGAAGACGGACCGCAAGGTCGTGCCCGCGAAGCGGCGTCCCATCATCGACATCCTCCAAGAGACGGCGACCGCCGTGCAGAAAGAGCTCGACTCGTTGGCCGGGGTGGCGGTCACGACCAGGGAGACCACCACCCGGCTGGGTAAAGAGGCGGCGAAAGCCACGGCCAAGGACCTGGCCGACGACCTCGACCCGGGCGAACTGACGCGGCTCGCGGCGACCATGGTGTTCGGCGAGATCGTCCTGAAGTTCCGCTCGCACATGGACGAGGGGGCCGCGAACGCGGCGGTCGAGAAGTACCACCAGGCCTTCAGCGACGCCGCCGCCAAGCTGGGGGCGCTGGAGGCTGAGCTGGACGAGGCACTGCTCAGTGTGCCCACGTTCGTGGCGGAGGAGGCCCGCGCGGAGGGGTACGGAGCGCGCTCCCTCAACGACTTCAAGAAGGAACACAGCTGGCAGCGGCCGGAGAGTCCGTTTCCTTACAAGTACAGCCTCGATCTTGCGACCGAGGAGGAGCTATATGGTGGGCACAGCATCGACAAGCATGTCGGTCTGACGGATATGCAGCTGACGCAGCGGTTGCGGGACCAGGCGAGCGGAATGGGTGTGCCGGACATTCCGGCGGCTTCCAGCTTCACCGATCTAGAATCGGCGCAGAATTACACACAGTACAATATCCGATGTAATTCGGCAGAGATCGACAAATGGCTTAAAGGGCCTCCGGGTCCGGGTGAAACAGAGGAATTCTCGGTGGGAGCGGTCGACACGGGGAATCACGCGATTCCAGTCGTGACGGGGCGTACGGCGGCAGTGGTGAATAACTGTGTGACGCCGCCGAAGGACGCCCACGGGGTCTCGACAGTACTCAAGTACGAACCGAGCCTGAATCCGCCGTTCGTCGTTTATACGTCCATGCCCAAATGATGAGTGAGGAGATAGCCGTGGGCGAACTCGACGAGCAGACGTGGGCCGATGCGATCGGCATGTACGAGCGTAGGGCGACCATTGCCAAGGTGACGAGCAGGGAGCACGAGAACTGGGTGCTCGACCTGGCCACCCTGATGCGCGGTGACACCCGCGACGCTCGCGGCTGGCGCACGGTGGACCATTGGGAGGGAGAACTCGAAAGGCTCGACGAACCGTCCTATCCCTTCGTCATGCCTCCGGAGGCTGTCGCGACGGCGGACGCCTGGAAGCCCTATCTGTATGAGATCCCGCGTTCTCAAGCCGTACGGTTCCTCGTGGCCCTGTCCACGCCCTGGATCGATGTCACAGAGGAACCGGATTTTGAGGAGCGCAGGGAGGCCCTTGAAGCGAACGCCCGCGTCATTCTGTCGCGCTTCCCTGAAGGCTCGCACTTCTATGCGAACACCGGGCGCGGCAGCGATATCCGCGACTACTACCAGCGGGTTTCTCGTTGGCGCTCCTTTTCCGTGCGCACCTTCGACTTCGGCCTGGTACTCGTGTCGGAGACGGAAGTCGGGATGGTCTGGTCATTCCGCTGATGTGATGCGATCCGCCGCCTGCCCAGATCCTCCGTACTGCATACCAGGGAGAAGCCCCCGTGCGCACCCGCACCGCCACCTACCCCGACCGGGAAACCGCCCAGTGGGCGACCCAGCACGTGGTCACCCGCAACGAACAGGTCATCCACCGCTGGCTGGCCCAGTCCACCCGGCGGCGGCTGACGATCGAGGCGGCCTGGCCGTCCCGGGAGGAGCCCGTCGGCAGGGTACTGCTGCAGGCCATGATGCTGGCTGGGCGCGGAGCCGTCGACGTACGGGCCGCCCGGGTCGTGCTGCGCCGCGAGCCGTCCGCCGCGCACGGGTTCGCCGTGCACGCCAGCTTCCCCGTCTACCTGTGAAGGCAGTGGTCCGACCGTGGCGCTGACCCCCCTTGAACACGACCGCAGATACGGCGAGCTGGACCAGGTCCTGCGCGCCTACATCGGCCAGCCGGCCGACGACACCGAGGAGGAGCCGAGCGCAGCCCTCACCGCGTATCTGCGGCATACCTGGCACACCCGCCCCTGGGCGCTCGCCGCAGCCGAGACGCAGCTGCGGGAGTACGTGCGCACCCCGCCGGGGCGGCTGAGGGTCCGGCTCGGCGAGTTCTACGCCCTGCCGGATGTGGGTCTGGCCGACGCGGACATCCTGGACTGGCTGACGCTGCTCGCCGACCACATCCGGGGCAGCGTCGAGGAGGGGCAGGTCCCGGCTCCGGCGAAGCCGGACACGCACTGGGAGTGGCATGCCAGGTTCCCCGAGCTCGGGCAGTTCCTCGGCGGCTGGTTCTCCCAGGACATGCCCGACGAGTTCGACGGGCACGACGCGGCGGTGGACGACTACGCCACGACGACCGACCGGCAGCTCGTCGCGCAGCTGGTGGGGGAGATCCGGGAACTGCTGGCCCTCGGGCTCGACGAGAGCGAGTACGCCGTCGGTGCCGCCGAGCTGGGCATGGAGATCGAGGCACCGGGCGAGTATGGCGTGAGCGGCTGGCTCGCGCTGGTGGCGGCACGTCTCACTTAGCGCGCCCCGCTCGCACGAGCAGAGCCCGAGCCGGGGCGGTTCAGACTCCGACGCTGTTGGGAGAGTCCTTCGGCCTGCTGGATCCATCCAGCAGGCCGGAGTGCTGCGAAGGGCGGGAAGGACCCGCAGGCCCTCGGGCGATTCTGGGGCCCAGACTGCCTCCGCCATCCGATCCCGTCGGCGCCGACCTGATCCCCTTGAGCCATGCGGGCCGCCCAGCGGGTGGGGAAGCGCGTCTCCTCCGGCCGGGCGGAGTAACGGTCGAACCACTCGGGCCGCCGGCATCCGAAAGCGTGTGAACGACTGGCGCGACGGCAATATGCCCGCTGCCCGGTAGCCGGACGGCCGCCGCCGAAGGCTGCTTGTGCTGCCTAGGATCTTCGTACGTAGGCGAGACCGCAGGGGCGGAACTGCGAGGCCCGGGAGTAGAACTTGAGGAAGTACATCTGCGGCGCGGCGCTCATGCTCGCGGTGGTGCCCGCGCTGGCCGGGTGCGGCACGTTCGGGAAGGGCGCGCCCACGCCGGTCGCGACAGGCCCGGTGACGATGCCCGATCTGGTCGGGAAGAACGCCGCGAAGGCCGAGGACCAGCTGGAGAGGCTCGGTGTGCCGAAGAGCCGGATCGAGCTGCGGGCGGACGACGGTAACCATGTGGTGGTGCTGGTGGCGTCGAACTGGGACGTGAACACCCAGTCGGTGAAGGCGGGTGCGCGGCTCGGAGTCAAGCAGGTGCTCGTGCTCGGCGTGGGCAAGCCGACGTGGCGCGAGCGTCATCACGGCCACCTGCTCTAGCCGAAGTGGGGCGGCGGCGCACAGCACTTCGCCCCGCCGGACGGCCGGCGGGGCGAAGCGGAGAGTGCGGTTCTTCGTGTGTTACTTGGTGAAGGCGGCCACGCCGTTCGGGGTGCCCAGCCCCGTCGGGCCGTCGTAGCCCTTGCCCGCCTTGCAGAGGTAGTTGCTGCAGGACCCGTTGGAGCCGTCGGTGACGTCGTTCAGCTTGTCCGGGTGGGCGTAGGGGTAGGACGCCGGGACGTCACCGGTGCCCGGGGCGCCCGCGAGGGCGTAGACGCCGGCGATGAACGGTGAGGAGGCACTGGTGCCGCCGTACACGTTCCAGCCGCTGGCCTGGTAGGTGTCGTAGACGGCGAGACCGGTGGCCGGGTCGGCGACGGCGGCGACGTCGGCGACGGCGCGCTTGGCGCAGTCGGTGTCCTTCTGCCAGGACGGCTTGGCGTCGAACTGCGAGCAGCCCGAGCCCGCTCCCTCGCCGCCGGCGGACGTGCCCCACACCGACTCGGACCAGCCGCGGGTGCTGCTGTCCTTCTTGAGCGAGGTGCCGCCGACGGCCGTCACGTACTGCGAGGCGGCCGGGTACTCGGTGCCGTAGCCGCTGTCACCGGAGCTGACGGTGATGGCGACGCCGGGGTGCTTGAAGTACTTGTCGTCCGCCTGGGTGTCGGCGGCCTCCTCTCCGCCGCCGTAGCTGTTGGAGACGTACTTGGCGCCCTGCTTGACGGCCTGGTTCACGGCCGCGCCGAGGTCGTCCATGTTCGCGGACTTGGCCTCGACGAGCAGGATGTGGCACTGCGGGCAGGCCGCGCTGACCATGTCGACGTCGAGGGAGATCTCGCCGGCCCAACCGGCGTCGGGCGCGGGGTAGTTGGTGCCGCCGTCCTGGTCGGTCTTCTTGAAGCAGCCGTTGCTCGTGCTGCACTCCGGCAGGCCGTACTGGGACCGGTAGGCCGCCAGGTCCTTCTCGGCGTTCGGGTCGTCGTTGGAGTCGACGATGGCGACGGTGGCGCCCTTGCCGCCGTCCTTGGGCAGGTTGTAGGCGGCCTGGAGGTCGGCCGGTCCGAAGCCCTTGGGGGTGTCGTGGCGGCCGAGGGACTTCTGCGGCGTGAGGTCGGTGCGGACGACTGCCTGGCAGGCCATGTATCCGGGCTTGGTGGGCTGCGAACACAGCGGGCGGGTGTGCACCGTGGAGGTCGTGGTGGTCGCGGCCGATGCGGTGGTCGTCGTGGCGAAGGCCGACGACTGTGCGGCTACGGCGAGGCCGCCGGTGATCAGAGCCGCTGCGGACAGGAGCGCGGGCGCGCCGCGGCGTATCAGGGTCCTTCTGCGGTGAGAACGCAATGAACTGCCCTCCGTGGGGGGATGGGTGGCTCCACTCCGGCGGCCGGAAGGCCTGTGATGCCATGAGCATGACAAGCGCTTTCCGTTGGGGGTGGCCGGGCGGAGTCGAGTCGGGCATCCTGCTGATGCTGCCACCCTGGTCAGTGGTGGCTACACATGAGGCTATGGACAATTTGCCGAAGAGAACAGAGCCAGTTGGTAAAAACCTTGGTCTCAACCCTCGGCATCGCCGGGTACGTTGTGCAGCCATGGAGCTTGAAGAGGGAACCATCAACGACCTGATGTCGCTGGGCCTGGCCCGCTACGAGGCGCGGGTCTACCTGACCCTCATCAGGCGTGGTTCTTACACGGCCGCCGAGGTGGCCCGGGAGGCCGACGTGCCGCGCCAGCGCGTGTACGACGTGCTGGACGCCCTCGTACGGCGCCAGCTGGCCACCACCCACCCCGGGCGGGTGGCGACCTACTCCGCCGTCACGCCCGAGCTGGCCCTGGCCCGCCTGATGGCCGCGCAGCGGGAGACCGTCGACCGGCTGGAGCGGGTCTCCCAGGACCTGGCGGGCCTCCTCCAACCCCTGTGGTCCCAGGGCCGGGACCACACCGACCCGCTGGACTACATCGAGATCCTGCGCGATCCCAAGGCGATCTCCGAACGCTTCGCCGACATCCAGCGGCAGGCGCGGCACGAACTGCTCACCTTCTGCAAACCGCCCTTCGTCGCCCCGACCGAGAACGCGGACGGCCTGGCGGTGGTCCACCGGCTGCACCGCTCGGGCGGCACCGTCCGCGCGATCTACCTCGACGACGCCCTGGACGACCCCGAGCAGGTGGACCACGTACGGCGCTTCGCCGCGGCGGGCGAGGAGGCCCGTTTCGCCCCCGAACTGCCCCTGAAACTCGTCATCGCCGACGCCTCTCTCGTCCTGTGCGACATGCCCGACCCGGTGGCCGGCGCCGGCTCCACCACCACGCTCTTCATCGAACACCCGGCCCTGGCGGGCTGCCTGCGGCTGGCTTTCCACACGGTGTGGAAGGACGCCGCGCGGGGACCGGAGCCGGGCCTGACGCCAGGGGAGCCGTACGACACGACCGGGTGAGCCCGGGGGACTCCGGATGGCGCTGCCGATGAGCGCCGTGGTGCATACCGGATTAGCCTCCGAAATGAGCGCTTTATGGATCTTTCGGTGCGCTCCACTCGACCCAAGGAGGACACATGCGCAAGCTCTCCAAGGCCGCTGTCGCGGCCGCGGTTGTCGCTAGCGTGAGCTTCATAGCCACCGGCGCCGCCACCACCGCAGCCACCGCCGCCACCGCCCAAGGTGCGGTCATGCCTCGCGGCGAGTGCATCGACATCCTGGGTGAGGTGGGCATCGCCAACGGCGTACTCGGCAACTTGCTGAACGGCGAGGGAAATCCGGGCGCGCAGATCACCAAGTGCTAGCCGGTCACCCAGCTCACCGAACGGGGTATCGGCGCCCGGGCCACCGGCCCGCCGCCCGCCTGGCCGCCGGCGGCCAGTTGTCTTCACGTGTGTAGTGGATGCGAAGGCCCCGGACCGTGACCGGTCCGGGGCCTTCGCCAACCCCTCTCACAGCCGTTGCGGGCGTCGGGTGAGCACCTGTGAATCGATGTCTTACGGGCGGGAAACGAGGCGCCGGGCGGGCCCCCTCCAGCCTCGCGGTGCATGAGGGGGAACCGAATCCGCCGACCCGACCACTTCGTCCGCATGCCCGGCTGGGGCTCCATCCGCGGCCGTATGGCGATCGTCCTCGCCGTACCCACCTGTCTGCTCCTCGCCCTCACCGGGCTGGGCGTCGCCGACCGCGCTTACGACTTCTCCGCCGCGCGGGCCACGGAGTCCCGGGTCGGCGTCCTGCTGCGGGAGCAGGACCTCGTCCGAGAGCTCCAGCGCGAACGGGGCCTCACCAACGGCCTGTTGAGCGGCGCCGAGCAGTACCGGGACGAGGTGCGCGCGCAGCGGGCGCGCACCGACGACGCGCGTACGTCCCTGAGGGCGGCGCTCGCGGCGGAGAGCGACGGTCTGCCCGGGGCCGCGGCCTCCGCCTTACGCCGGGCCCAGCTCCCGCTCGCCGGCCTCGTCGCGACCCGTACCGCCGTCGACACCGGCACGGCCGACCGCACCGCCACCCTGCGCTTCTACACCGGGGCCGTCACCGCGCTGATCGACGCCGAGGGCGCCGGCGCGCCCGACGGCGACCGCCGTATCGCGCAGGGCGTGCAGGCGCTGCAGGCACTGGCGCGTGCCACGGAGGCGATGGCCCTCGAACGCGGCTCCCTGAACGGCGTGTTCGCGGCCCGGCGGTTCCGTGCCGGGGAGTACCTCGACTTCACCGACATCCGCGCCACGCGGGTCGCCGCCCTCGGCCAGTACCGCCAACTCGCCGACGGCGCCGAGCAGTCGTCCCTCGACCGCGCCTTCGCAACGCCGGCCGCCCGCCGCGTCACCGGGTACGAGGCCAAGGCCGAGGCGGGCGCCGACGGCTCGCACCTCGGCGTCGACCCCACCCGCTGGTGGGCCGACATGACGACGCTCGTCGACGCTCTGCACGGAGTGCGGAAACAGGTCGGTGACGACGTACGGGCACGGGCCGACCAGGTCGGCGGCGCGGCCACCCGGGAACTCGCCGGCTTCCTGGCGCTGGGCGCGCTGATCCTCGCCGTGGCCTGCGCGCTCGCGGTGTTCTCGGCCCGCTCCATCACCCGTCCCCTGGGCGCCCTGGCCGACGAGGCGGACGCGGTCGCGGGCACCAGGCTGCCGGAGGTGGTCAGGCACATCCAGGAGGCCGACCCCGGCACCCCGCTGCCCGCGGAGCCCGAGGCGGCCGAAGTCCCCGGCACCGCACGGGAGATCACCCGGCTGGTCGCCGCTCTGCGCAATGTCGAGCGCACCGCCGTGGGCCTCGCCGCCGAGCAGGCCGTCCTGCGCCGCAACAGCACCGAGTCGCTGGCCAGTCTCGGCCGCCGCAACCAGGCGTTCCTCGGCCGGCAGCTCGGGCTGATCACCACCCTGGAGAGCCAGGAGCTCGACCCGGACGCCCTCGCCGAACTCTTCGAGCTCGACCATCTGGCGACGCGCATGCGCCGCAACGCCGAGTCTCTGCTCGTCCTGGCCGGCGAGGAGCCCCCGGCCCGCCGCCGGCCCGGCACGGTCACGGTCACCGAGGTGGTGCAGTCGGCCGTCTCCGAGGTGGAGCAGTACCAGCGGGTCGCCGTGACCGACATCGAGCCGTGCCGCGTCCGGGGGCACTGTGTCGCCGAACTCTCCCACCTGCTGGCCGAGTTGGTGGAGAACGCGCTGATGTTCAGTCCGCCGCAGCAGCCCGTCGCGGTGTACGGCTGGCGGGACGGCGGCGAGTACTGCCTCGCGGTGGTCGACCGCGGAATCGGAATGACGGCAGAGCGCATGTCCCAGGCCAACGCCGTGCTGTCCGGCAGGGCCGGGTCCCTGCTCGCCGCGCCCACCCGGTTCCTCGGCCACCACGTCGTCGGCGCCCTCGCCGGCCGCCTCGGGGCCCATGTCGAACTGCGTCCCACGGAGGGCTCGGGCGTCACGGCGTACGTCGCCCTGCCCACCGCCCTCGTCCGGCAGCCGGACGCCTCGACGACCGCGGCGGCCACGTGAGGACCGCTGAGGCATCCCGCACCTGGGGCCGGCCCTGATGACGGGCGGCCGCGATCCGCCGTAGTACCCCGGTACCACCTGCCCGGCGGTTTTCGGTCCCCGGTACCACCGGATCCGGCAGATCGCGGACCTAGCGTGGCGGAGGAGGCGTCGGCCCTGCCGGGCGCCGCAGTCCGCGAGAGAGAGAACGCGAATGATCGAGGCCCAGCAGCTCACCAAGAGGTACGGGGAGAAGACAGCCGTCGACGGTCTGGACTTCACCGTGAAGCCGGGTACGGTGACCGGATTCCTCGGCCCCAACGGGGCGGGCAAGTCCACGACGATGCGCATGATCGTCGGACTCGACGCGCCGACGAGCGGCTCCGTCACGGTGAACGGCCACCGCTACGCCCGTCACCAGGCGCCGCTGCAGGAGGTCGGGGCGCTCCTGGAGGCGAAGTCGATCCACCCGGGCCGCTCGGCCTACAACCACCTCCGTGCGCTCGCGCTGACCCACGGCATTCCGCGCCGCCGGGTGGACGAGGTCGTCGAGCTCGCCGGTCTGGGCAGCGTCGCGAAGAAGCGGGCCGGTGCCTTCTCCCTCGGCATGGGGCAGCGGCTCGGCATCGCGGCCGCGCTGCTGGGCGATCCGCAGACGGTGATGCTGGACGAGCCCGTCAACGGGCTGGACCCCGAGGGCGTCCTCTGGATCCGGAACCTGCTCACCTCCCTCGCGGCCGAGGGGCGCACGGTGTTCGTCTCCTCGCACCTGATGAGCGAGGTCGCCCTGGTGGCGGACCACCTGATCATCGTCGGCCGGGGACGGCTGCTGGCCGACACGACCGTACGGGACCTGGTCCGCGAGGCGGGCGGCGACACCGTGAAGGTCGCCACACAGGATCCGGCACGGCTGCGGGACGTGCTGGCCGGGCCCGGTGTGGACATCACCGGCCGCGTCGGCACCGAGGAGCTGCAGGTCACCGGGATGAGCGCCCGTGAGATCGGGCTGAAGGCGGCCGAGCACGGTATCCCGCTGTTCGAGCTGACCACGAAGGCGGTGTCGCTGGAGGAGGCATTCATGGAACTGACCCGGGACGCCGTGGAGTACCACGGCTCCACGACCGGCACCGACACCACCTCCGGGAGCGCGGCATGAGCACCCTCACGGCGACACCCGAGACCCCCGAGGCCGCCACTCAGGCTCCGGCCCGCCCCGCCTACCGGGTGACCGGACGGCGCGTGCTGGCCTCGGAGTGGGCCAAGCTCTGGTCCCTGCGGTCCACCTGGATCACCCTCGGTCTGGGCCTGCTGTTCCTCGTGGCCTTCGGCGTCATCGCCGCGAGCCACTACAAGTCCAACCTCGACTCCGGCCGGCACATGGACCGCGACTTCGCCACCGCGACGGCCGTGAGCCTGTCCCTCTTCGGCACGAACTTCGCCCAGCTCGCCCTCGGCGTGCTCGGCGTGCTGGTCACGGCGGGCGAGTACTCCACCGGCATGATCCGCTCGACCCTCGCGGCCGTACCGCGCCGGCTGCCTGTGCTGTGGTCCAAGGCGGCGGTGTACGGACTGGTGGCCCTGGTGGTCGCGACCGTCGGCGCGTTCGTCGCCTTCCTCGTCGGCAGCCGGATCGTGTCCGGCACGCCCGCCGCCCTGGGCCTCGGCCACGCCGGTGTCGTACGCAGCCTGCTGGGCGCCGGGCTCTACCTCGGCCTGGTCGGCGTGATCGGCACCGCCCTCGGGGCGCTGCTGCGGTCCGTCGCGGGCGGCATCTCGGTGCTGGTCGCGGCCCTCATGCTGGTGCCCGGACTGGTCTCCCTGCTGCCCACCTCGTGGCAGGGCGACATCGACCCCTACCTGCCGAGCCACGCGGGCGAGTCGATCTTCGCGCTGACCCACGACTCCACCACCCTGTCGCCCTCCGCCGGGCTCCTGGTCTTCCTCGGCTGGACGGCACTGGCGCTGGCCGGGGCGGCGTACCGGATGCTGCGCAGCGACGTCTGAGCGACCTCCGGGTGACGGCACCCGCATCATGGACGGGTGAATTCCGTGACCACCGATGATCTCAGCGGGATGGGGCCGCTGGTCGCCCGGCTCGGCCGGGCCGGCCAGCGGCTCCGGCACGCCGACCAGGACCGTCCCTGGGTGCTGGACACCGCGGTGGTGGTGCTGGTCTTCCTGATGTTCTGCCTGCCGGACCTGCTGCACGGGGTCCATGGGGACGGCGACGGCCCGCGCCGCCTGCGTCTCGCGTTCACCAGGCTGCCCACGCTCGGCATGCTGGTCCTGCAGGCCGGGCTGGTGCTGCCGCTGCTGTGGCGGCGGCGGGCGCCCGCCGTGGCCTTCGGCGCCGTCACGGCCGTGTTCGTCGTCCAGTGGTCCCTCGGCGCCGTGCTCCGCGCGGACGTCGCCCTGTTCATCGCCCTCTACAGCCTGGCCCTGCACGGGCGGCTACGGCAGCTGCCCTGGGCCTGTGCGGTCATGGCGGGTGCGCTGGGCCTGGTCGCGGCGCGCGTCTCGGCGGCGGTGTCGGTCTGGGACGCGCTCTTCTTCCTGCTCAGCACGGCGACCGCGGCCCTCGCGCTCGGCCTGATGATCCGTATCCGGCGGGCTCAGCTGGCCGGGCTGCGGGACCGCGCGGCCCGCCTGGAGATCGAACGCGACCAGCGGGCCCGGCTCGCCGTCGCGGCCGAGCGGACGCGGGTGGCCCGCGAGATGCACGACATCGTCGGCCACAACCTGTCCGTCATCATCACCCTCGCCGACGCGGGCGCCTACGCCACCGCCGCCGCCCCGGAGCGGGGAAAGGAGGCCCTGCACCTCATCGGCGACACCGGTCGCCAGGCCCTGAGCGAACTGCGGCGGGTGCTCGGCGTGCTGCGTGAGGCGGACGGCCCGCGGGGCGAGCCCGAACTGAGCCCGCAGCCCGGGCTCACGGACATCGACGCGCTGTGCGAGGGGGTGCGCGCGGCCGGCCTGGAGGTCGTCTACCGTACGGCCGGTGACGTCGACGCCCTCGACAGCGGGGTGCAGCTCACGGTCTACCGCATCGTGCAGGAGGCCCTGACGAACACCCTCAAACACGCCGGCGCGGGCGCCCGTGCGAACCTGGCGATCGTCGTGGAGGACGCACGGCTGACCATCACCGTCCAGGACTCCGGGCCACCCGCACCGGAGAAGCGTCCCGGCACGGCGAACGAGGAAGGACACGGTCTGGTGGGCATGCGCGAACGAGCGGCTCTCTACGGCGGACACGTCAGCGCGGGTCCCGCGGGCCCGGGATGGACGGTGCGTGCCGCCCTCGACCTCGCTCCCCGGGGCGGTGCCCGGTGACCACCGTGCTCCTCGTGGACGACCAGCCGCTGCAGCGGTACGGCTTTCGCATGCTTCTGGACTCCGTGCCCGAGACGGAGGTGGTCGGGGAGGCGGCACACGGAGCCGAGGCCGTGCGCAAGGCCGCCGAACTGCGCCCGGACGTCGTCCTCATGGACGTACGCATGCCCGGCATGGACGGCATCGAGGCCACGCGCCGTATCGTCGCCGCCGGCGACCGTTCCCGCGTCCTCGTCCTGACCACCTTCGACCTCGACGAGTACGTCCACGCGGCCCTGCGCGCCGGAGCCAGCGGCTTCCTCCTCAAGGACGCCCGCCCCGAGGAACTCCTCGCCGGCATCCGCGCGGTGGCCGTCGGTGACGCGGTGATCGCGCCCGCGCTCACCCGCCGCCTGCTGCACGAGTTCGCCCGTCTCGTGCCGCCCGGCGGCAACGGCTCCGCCGAGGATCCGCGCCTGAGTGCCCTCACCGACCGCGAACGCGAGATCCTCGTCGCCATCGGCAAGGGCTGGACCAACGGTGAGATCGCCACGCGTTTCGTCCTGTCGGAGTCCACGGTGAAGACGCATGTCGGCCGCGTCCTGTCCAAGATCGGCGCCCGGGACCGCATCCAGGCGGTGATCTTCGCCTACGACCACGGCCTGGCCCGGCCTCACTCGGACTGAGCGGCGCGTCCGGTCACGGGCAGGCGCCTCGGCACCCCCTCACCTCTGGGGGCTGCAGTCGTAGAGGGTGAAGGTGCCGCCGGTGCGGCGGCCGTAGGCGGCGGGCCGGATGCGGGTGCAGTGGGCCTTCACCCAGGTGGTGGCGGCAGTGGTGGGGCGCGCGGTGGTGAGCAGCGCGTAGCGCAGCTGGTGGGCGCTGACGAGACTGCCGAGCTGCTGGGCGGTGGGGAAGGGGGTGTTGCCGGTGAAGCCGCCCATGACGAGGATGGGCTCGGACTTCGCGCGCAGCAGGGGCTCGGCGGTGTAGGCGGCCTGCGTGGCGACCAGGTACTTCTCGCCGTGCCGGTGCGTGGTGAGGTAGCCGAGCAGGGCGGTGTCGCGGGCGCTGGGCCGGTCGAGCCCCACCCCCCGCGGAGCGTGTCGGGGATGGTAGGCCTTGCCGACCGGACCGGCCATCGGCGAGGTGGCGGCGCCCGCGTAGAGCGGGTCGAGGCTGGAGGCGGCCCAGCCGGCCGGTACGACCAGCGTGGCCGCGATACCGGCGGCGAGGGCGCCGTGGACCATCCGCGGGGAGGTCCGCGGACCGCGGGTCCACAGGCCCACCGCGCCGCACAGCGCGAGCATCACGGCGACCGGCAGCAGCCAGGAGACGAATCGGGTCGGCCAGTCGAGCACCAGCGCCCACGCCGTCGTCAGCACGATCGCCGCGGGCAGCGCCAGGTGCCGCCGGCCGTCCGGCCGGGACCCCGGCGCGGACCCCGACTCGTACTCCGACCGGAAGAGCGCGAGCCCGCCGCCGGTCAGCGCGGCGAGTGCCGGGGCGATGACGGCCGTGTAGTAGGCGTGGTTGCCGTTGGAGCTGCTGAACACCAGGGCGTGCACGGCCAGCCAGCCGCCCCACATCACGAATCCCGCGCGCAGGGGGTCGGTTCGCGGCTGCCCGGCGCGCCAGAGGACGCCCAGGACCGCGGCGAGCACGGCGAGCGGCAGGAACCAGGCGATCTGCGGGCCGACGCTGTGGTTGATCAGCATGTTCCAGCCGGTGTTGCCGGTGGTGCGGCTGGCGGCGGTGCCCGCGACGGCGCCGAAGGCGGTGGAGTCGCTGCCGAAGCGGCTCAGTCCGTTGTAGCCGAAGACCAGGGTGAACGGATCGTTGTTGGACGTGCCGTCGAGGTAAGGGCGGCTGGCGGCCGGAGTCACCCAGGCGATCAGCACCCAGGAGCAGGAGACCACCAGGGCGACCGCACCGGCCAGCAGGACGCGCAGGGCCCGGTTCAACCGGCTTCCGGGCGCGGCGAGTTGGTAGACCGCGGCGAAGACCGGCAGTACCAGCCACGCCTGCAGCATCTTCGTCTGGAAGGCGAGCCCGACCCAGACCCCGCAGGTGATCAGCGGCAGCAGCCGCTCGGTGCGCACCGCCTTCTGCAGCGCTCCGGCGGCCGCCACCAGCAGCAGAGTGAGCGCGGTGTCCGGGATGGTGGCCCGGGCGAGGACCACGGTGACCGGGGTGAGGGTGAGCGTCAGCGCGGCGACCAGCGCGGCGAAGGGCCCGGCCCAGGCCCGCACGATCCGGTGCAACAGCCATACGGTGAGCACGCCTTCGGCGACCTGCGGAAGGGCGGCCGCCCAGGTGTGCGGGCCGAAGAGCCAGACGCAGACGGCGTCGGGCCAGAAGGCGCCGGGCAGTTTGTCGATGGTGATGGAACCGCTGGCGTCGAGCCCGCCGAAGAAGAAGGCCCGCCAGCTGTCGGCCATCGACCGTATCGCCGCACCGTAGAAGGGGTGGAGCGCGGCGTGCCCGATGCCCCAGGAGTACAGCACCGTGGCGACGGCCAGCACCGCGGCGAGCGCCGGGCGCTCCCAGCGCGGGGCGTCTTCCGGCGGGCCGGAGCGGCGGTTCGCCGCCCGGCGGCCTCGGTGCGCGCCGGTGGGCTGGACGGCGGGGATGGCGGTCATGGCAGTGGTCCTCGGATCAGCAGGTCAGGTGAGGCGGTGGTGCACAGGCGGCGGGATCACCGGGCGGCGGGGGGACAGGCGGTGGGGGCATCGGGCGGCGGGGTCACAGGCGGCGGGCCGCCCGGAAGCCGCGGGCGTAGAAGTCGGTGCCGTCCAGCAGTGAGCGGCCCGACAGGTCGCCCAGGGTGGGGCCGTTGGCGGCGGAGCGGCTGGAGTAGAAGCGGTGCCGGCCCTGGTCGTCGAGGCCCATGTACATGCCGCAGTGGTCGATGAAGTGCGGCCGGTCCTTGATGATGGCGAAGAAGACCAGATCGCCGGGTTGCAGGGCGCCCAGGTCGGTGGGCTGTTCGCCGGTGTCCGGGATCACGATCTGGCCGGGGCCGTAGGCGGCGATGGCGAAGGCTCGGCGCGGCAGGCCGGTGCCCCGGGTGTTGGTGTTGTGCAGGGGGATGCCCATGCGGTAGCCCCACACCAGACGCTGGAAGCCGGAGCAGTCGACGTCGCCGTAGCGGGCCTGCTCCGGCTGCACGCGCGTGCCGTCCGGGAAGGTCCAGTCAATGCCCAGATAGTCGTAGAAGTCGGACTGTTCGTCGTGGTAGGCGAAGTCCAGCGGGTTGTTGACCTTGGCGTTGCGGGGGCCGAAGTGGGCGGTGCCCGCGTAGCGCACGCCGGACGCGTTGTGCTTGTCGGGCGCCCCGGCGCTCGAGTACTCGAAGGCCACCGCGAAGACGTCCGGGCTGGTGTCGCCGAGCGCCTTGCGGAACCAGCCCTTGAACCAGGCGGACTTCTCCATGCCCTGCTGCCACTCGTGCGGCAGCACCCGCACCCAGGCGTCCGTGGTCACCGTGGCCTCGGTGGTCCGCGGCTCGCTGAAGGTGCGGTTGGGCCCGGTGAGTACGGCCGTACGGGCGCCGTCGGTGAACGTGGCGAGCGTGCCGCCGTCGGCGGCGCGGACCACGGTGCGGTCGGGGGCGGACAGCCGCTCGAAGGTGTGGGGCCCGGTGGGCCGGGCGCTCGGGCCGGTGTCCGTGCCGTCGGCTGCCGTACCGCCGAGGTCGTCGCCACCGCCGCTGTCGTGCCCGAGCTGGTCCCAGGCGTACCCGCCCGCAACTCCGGCGGCCGCCACGCCCGCGATCGTCCCGAGCACGGCGCGGCGGGTCGGGCGGCTGCCTCTGCCGACGGGTTGGGAGTGCATGGCCGATCCTCCTGGAAGTGCGAGGTGAGAGGGCGGTGGGCAGGTCAGCCGGTGGGCATGACGCCGATCAGCAGACCGGAGATCAGCACCACGTAGGTGGCCAGCGTCACCGCCGTGGTCGAGATGACCGTGGCCGCCAGCGGCTGGCGGACCATCTGGTAGGAGACCAGGCCGGGGACGATGAAGCCAAGAGTCTGCGAGGTGTACAGCAGGGGGAACTCGTGGTTGAGGGCGAGCATCACGGTGGTCTGCATCAGTACCGCACACAGCACCACGGCGGCGAACAGCCGCTTGCCGTAGAGAATCACCGTGCGCTGCAGCAGTTTCGTCCCGAAGTACGTGAGCGCCGCGACGCCGACCATCAGGCCGGCCATCTGCACGTCGGTGACGAGCGTGAGGGCGATCCAGCCCGGGGTGATCATCCCCCCGGGGGAGAGGTTGGTGGTCAGATAACAGACGAGCGAGAAGACCAGCCCGAGGGCGATCCCGAGCGCGGCGGTCTGTGCGGTGAGGTGGGCGGGGATCACGGGTTCCTCGTGGGCTGGTGCGGGTCGTAGGAGTGGTGCGGGTCCGCTGCGGCGCGCTCGCCGTCGGGCCGGCCCTGGCGGGCGGCGAACCGGTGGGCGAGTTCGCGCTGTTCCGGGATGTGGAAGCCGTACGCCGGTGTCTCCAGCGGCGCCACCCAGCTGTACGGCTCCGGCTCGGGCGGCCGGGCCACCGCGATCCGCGGCCGGAACACGGCGATCTGCATGGTCTCCTGGTCCAGGCCGTCGCCGTCGGGTACGGCGTCGAGCGGGTCCTCGGACTCGTCCAGCGGCAGCTCGGCGAGGCATTCCAGGAACAGCTCGCCCTGGCCGTGGATGTTGCCGATCGCCACCAGCGAGGAGGCCGGGCCGAGTTCCGCGAGCATCGCCGCGGTCAGCTCCTCCGGGTCCCGGCGGTCGCCGCCGAGGTCGACCACCCGCCCGGTGAAGCCGGCCGGGATCGCGTCGCGGGCGCTCTTGGTCGGGTGGCCGATCAGGAACACCGTCTCGGCGGCGAGGTCGGAGACGATCGCGCCCATCTGGCCGTTGCGCTCCACCCGGTCCGGGCGGCAGTTGATGACGACGCTGAGCGGCCGTCTGATCGCGCCCAGGTCCTCCAGCTGCTTGACGTTCATCAGCGTCGACTCGGGGTCGTTGGCCGCGAAGACGTTGGCGAACCGCAGCCGCTTGCCCTCGGGGGTGACGTAGCGCTCCACCGACAGCACGCCCGGGTCGGGCGGCGCGTCCCACATGCCCTGCATCGCGGTCTGCCGGTCGATGCCGAGCAGTTCGGCGACGGTGAGCGCGATCGCCACGTTCTCCTTGAAGGTGAACCAGCTGAAGCCGCGCAGCTCCTCGTCCGTGACCGTCTCGGGGTCGGCGTAGACCAGCTTGCAGTTACGGGCGTCGGCCTCCTCCTGGAGGATGTGGAAGCGGTCCTTCTCCGCCGTCACGCACACCCCGCCCACCGGCATCGAGCGGGAGAGGGAGCGGGCGACGTCGTCCAGCGTCGGACCCATCTCCTCCAGGTGGTCCTCGCGGACGTTGCACAGCACGCCGATCGTGGAGCGGATCAGCTTCTCCTGGTTGATCTCCTGCAGCGCGGGCATCACCGCCATGCACTCGATCACCAGCGCGTCCGGCCGGTAGGTCGCCGCGCGCCGCACGATGCCGATCTGCTCGACGATGTTGGACAGCCCGAACTTGCGGTACACCGGCTCCTCGGTGGCGTCCGGGTGGATGAACCGGGCCGCGGTGCCGGTGGTCTTGGCCACCGTGACCAGGCCGCCGCCGCGCAGCGCGCCCGCGCACAGCCGGGTGATCGAACTCTTGCCGCGGATGCCGTTGACCAGCACCCGCGTCGGTATCTGCTCCAGCGAGGCGAAGTGCCGCTGCTGCTCCAGGATTCCGGCGATCCACAGCGCGGCACAGGACAGCAGGACTATGACATAGAGGAAGAGCATGCCGATTCCGTCCTTTACCGCTGGAGGGTGTTCTCGCGCACGGATCCGGAGACCCTGGCGGCGTGGCCGGACCTGGCCGCCCGGTCGCGGTCCGCGAGGGCCTGGCGCATCAGTTCCAGGCCGCGGGTGACGGAGCCGATCTCGTCGTGGTTGACCGGGTGCAGCACGGTGCGGCGGTCTCCGCCGGCGAGCCGCTCGACGAGCACGGCGACCGCGCGCAGCGGCCGGATCACCACGACGTGCAGCCAGCCCAGGCAGGCCGCGCCCAGGCTGAGGCCCAGGATCCCGGCGAGCATGGTGCGCTGCTCGGCCTGCACCGCGGGGATCTGGAGCGCCGCCGCGGGCTCCGCGGTCACCACGTGCCAGCCGAGGCGGGCCGTCGGGCCGCTCTGCGCCAGCGGCGCGGCCGCGTCGACCGACGGGCCGGAGGACGAGGAGAGCACCGCGGAGATCGCGGTGCCGGCGGTACCCGGGGCGCCCTGGGTGCCGCGGGCCAGACGGGTCAGGCCGGAGTCGGGCAGCGACTGGAAGGCGCGGTAGCCCACGCTCGCCGCCAGCACCTTGTTCTCGTCGTTCGTCACCCACACGCTGCCCAGTTTCGGCCTGGCCAGCACGGAGTTGAGCGCCTTCACGTCGATCTCGCCGAACAGGACCACCCCGGCCGCCGGGGCCTTGCCCCTGACGGCGCGGACCTGGGCGTAGGCGGCGATCGCCGGGATCCGGCCCGAGGTGTTGACGGTGGTGATCCCGCCGCCGTCGGGCACATGGACGAGGGTGCGCAGCGGTGTGTCGCCCACCCTCAGCGTGATGCCGCCCGAGCGGTCCAGGAGATACAGCGAGCGGTACTGCTTGTGGTCGGCCAGGGTGCGCCGCAGAACCTCGGTCTGGGCGGCGCGGTTCCGGCCGGGCAGACCCGCCGCCACGTCGCTCAGGTCGGTGTACGACTGGTCGAGGGACTGCCGGATCCGGTTCGCCGCGACCTGGGTGCGCGCCTGCTGGTCGGCGAGGACCGGAACCGGAACCGCGGTCGCGGTGTCCGCCCGGTTCAGCATGAAGATCATCGGCACCGCCCAGCAGGCCACCACCACCACGCCGGCCACGGCCAGCGCCCGGTAGCCCGGTCCGCGCCGGGCCGGGAACTCCTGCGGGCCGCTCTCGCCGAGCAGTTGCAGGCGCAGTGACTCCAGTGCCCGCCCGATCCGGGCCAGTTCCCCGAAGCCGTGCACCGGTACCGGCCGGAAGAGCTCCTCCAGCGCGCCCGGCCCGTCCTCGGTCGCGCCCCGGGCCAGGCGGCCGGCGGACAGGTACAGCCGTAGCAGCGGACGCTGCACGAAGAAGTGCAGCACCAGCCCGAGCAGCAGCGCGAGCCCGGCCAGCGCCCCCGCGGCCTCGAGCGCGAAGCGCGAGTAGTCGGCGGCGGCGGTCGTGGTGGGCACGGCGCGCGAGGTGAGCACCACCAGACCGAGGCTGTCGGTGTCGCCCGGACCGGTCGCCGAGGCGACCTGGGCCCAGCCGGCCACCGTGCGCCGGGAGCCCGTGGCGGCGCCCAGCATGCTTCCCGAGGCGTCGGTGTCACGCCCCGACCCGTTCGCGGCGCGGGCCGCCGCCGCGGGCAGACCGCTGTCGGCGGCGGCCGGCGAGGCCGCGCCGTGGGCCGTGGTGGCGAGCGCCGTGCCGCGCGCGTCCAGCACCTCGGCGGTGCGGCCGTCGCCGTACGTCGTGAGGGCGGGGAGCGTCTCGCAGACCACCAGCAGCCATTGCCGGTCGGACCGGCTCGGGGTCTGGTTCTGGTCCTGGTTGGCGTCCTCCTGCTGCGCGGGCAGCGTGACCCGGGCGAAGTACAGCAGTTGCCGCGTGCCGCCCGAGGTCACCAGCCGGGGCGGGATCGACCCGTGGCCGGACGCCGCCCTGGGGACGTCCACCCCGGCCAGCGGCACCGGTTTGCCGCCGGCCGCCAGCAGTCTGCCGGTGCGCGGGTCGAGCAGCGCCTTGCCGAGGACCGCCTTCCTGGTGGAGGTCAGCGCTTTGAGCGCGGTCGTGGGGGTCGACGCGCTCGTCGCCGGGTACGCGTTGGCCGTACGGCGTACGGTGCTCGCCTCGACGTCGATCGCGGTGCGCACCGACTGGGCGGTGTCCGCGGCGATCTGCTGCTCGCCGTTCAGCACGGCCTGCGGCACCCGCTCGGCGTGTACGCCGTCGAGGCCGATCACGGTCAGGGCGGCGACCACCAGCAGGAGTACGACGAGTGCGGCTATCGGCGGGCGCACCCCGCCAAGCATCGGCATATCGGCGCGGCGGCGGAGGCGGTGCCGGCGCGGCGCCCGGGGTGCGGAGGGCAGGGCAGCGGGTCCTTCCTCAATTGGCGCCGAGCGCCCGAGTGTTCGATAGAGTGAACACTTTAGCCTCATGCGATCACATAACCATCACACCTTCGCCCCTGTGACGTAGGTGTGACATAGGTGCGCGTGGGGCCCCGCACACAGGGTCGCGGGGCCCGCCTTGCGCATGTCCGGTCAGCGGACGAAGGAGATCTCCGGGTACTTCTGGTTGGGGCCGTCGAGCAGGCTGCTGTGCTGGTGGCGCAGCTCCTGGTCGAAGAAGGCGGCCAGGTAGTCGCACTGGACCTTGACCGCTCTGCCGGGATCGATCGTGCCGAACTGCTGCTGGAGCTGCTCCTGGGAGAGCCCGAGCAGGCCCGCCTCCTGCGGCACCATCCACTCGTTGTCGCTGAACGACAGGTGCGCCGCGCCATGGAGCTGGACGTCGACCCGGTAACCCTTCAGATGCGACCACAGCGTGCGCCACGACCCGTCGTTGTTGCGGTTGTGGGTGCCGGAGCTGAACAGCATGAAGGGGCGGTCCAGGTCCTTGCTCGGCGCCGTCCCGAAGAACTGGCCGTCCAGGTCGGCACCGGCGGCGATGCGGTGGTCGAGCTGCATGGCGGTGTCGACCGCCCCGCCGCCCAGCGACCAGCCGAACATCCCGATCCGGGACATGTCCACGGCGCCCGACAGCCCGGTGGGGAGCGTGGGGTGGCCGGGGTCCGGGTTGCCGCCCTTGCTGATCGTGCCGAGCTGGTTGATGACGAACCGGATGTCGGCCGCGCGCACCTTGAGCGTGTCGGAGGAGTGGGCGCCCGCCGGCATCGTGTTGACCTCGAGCCGGTTGCCGGGGAACTGCACCTCGTTGGCGTCGTGGGTGTGGTCGACCATGACCACGAGGTAGCCGCGGCTGGCGAGATCCTGGGCGTGGGCGGTGCCCATCGCGCGGTCCGAGTGCAGCCCGGTCGAGTACAGCAGGACGGGCAGCTTGCCGAGCTTGGTGTTCACCGGGGCGAGGACATGGCCCGCCGTCCTCGGCAGGGTCACCTCCTGCGGCGACAGCCCGCGCGAGGCGAGGAAGTGGGCGCCGGAGATCGACGGCATCCACGGCGCCTGGTAGTGCCCGGACGTGGCGGTGGCCGGATAGAAGAGCGACACCATCAACTCGCGAGGAGTGTTGCCGAACACGTACGGATCCGTACGGGAGTTGTCGACGAGGTGCAGGCCGACCATGCCCACGCTGTACGGTCCGGTCGGCGCGGGCATGTTGAGCTGGAGACCGGACGCGTCCGTGCGGCCGGACGCGAGGGCCTCGGGGTGTACGGGCTTGTGGTGCAGCGGCGCCTCGTCGTTCTCGGGCGCCCAGGGAGCGTTCTGGCCGGGCTGGTCGGGGTGGTCGGGCTGGTCGGGCGAGAACCCGGTGGCCGCGGGCTTGGCGGACGTCTTTCCGGCGGCCATCGCCGGCGTCATCCCCGCACCCAGGGCGACGGCCAGCGCACCCGCCGTACCGACCGCTCTGGCTATCGCTCTGCGACGGTGGCGCGGGCGGCGGTGTTTCATGGAACCCCCTTGGTGGTCGGCGATCGCAGAACGGGCGATCGACTGCCGCACACCGTACCGCCGCAGCGGCGTGCGGACCCACGCTCCCCTTGATACCGCCGACTTCGCGCACCGGCGTGGGGGTCCGCCATTTCAAAGCCTTTCTGATTTACACTTTCGTCGCCGTCACACAGAGTGAGGAACGATGTGAGAAGCGTGATTGAAGCCTTGCGTGGTCCGCGGCGCCCCCTAGTGCTCGGCGCAGTGCTGACCGTCGCGCTCGTGGTGCAGTCGGCTGCGCTCATCGCCCAGCAGAAGTGGATCGACGATCTGCAGACACAGCCCGTCGGCCTCCAGGAGCGCCTCCAGGCCGCTCCGTCCGGCCCTCCCGGTCCTTCCGGTCCTCCCGGTCCCATCGGCCCGCCGGGCAAGGACGGGAAAGACGGACAGGACGGTCAGAACGGGACTGAAGGTCGTTCCGGGAAGGACGGGACGGACGGGAAGGACGCCGTCTGCCCGCCGGCGTCGGGCTAGCCCCTCGGTCGGTTGCGGACAGCACCCCGGCGAACTGCGGCGCCGACGTGCTCTTTCGATGTCATACAGCGTGAGGAGTGATGTGAACAGCGTGAACGAGGCTCTGCGTGGCCCGCGGCGCCGCCTTGTGCTCGGCGCAGTGCTGACTGTCCTGCTCGTCGCGCAGTCGGCTGCGCTCGTCGGCCATCAACAGCGGCTCGACGAACTCCAGTCGCGGGGCATCGACCTCCAGGGGACC
The DNA here is from genome assembly GCF_053598315.1 of Streptomyces sp. NPDC001153. Classification (NCBI taxonomy): domain Bacteria; kingdom Bacillati; phylum Actinomycetota; class Actinomycetes; order Kitasatosporales; family Streptomycetaceae; genus Streptomyces; species Streptomyces sp. NPDC001153. The sequence goes on along the minus strand of NZ_JBSFJZ010000008.1, from coordinate 38,138 downwards.
GGCATCAAGTCCGGCTTGGTCGGCCCCTCGGGCCCCTCTGGTCCGCCCGGCCCCACCGGCCCGACAGGCCGACCGGGGCGGCGCGGGCATGACGGCCGTCCTGGCAGGAGGGGCCGTCCCGGCCCGAGAGGGAGGAACGGCAATCCCGGGCGAGTCATCATTGCCAAGCCGTCGTCGAGTGCGCGGGGTGAGAAGGACGACCGGGATGACCGGGATGAGGACAACTAGGGTTCGCCGCACGGCTTCTTGGGCTCGGCGGCCCGGGCCTGCGGGCCACCGAGGTGCTCCATGGGATCCGGGCAGGGTCAGGCCGGCGGCCGGGCCGAGGCACGGTTTCGCGGTGGGCCGTCGCAGCGGCGGACCTCCACCCGGCCCGCATCGCTGAGCGGCATCCGCTCCGCCCAGCTCAGCGCCTCCTCCTCGGAGGGGACGTCGATGACCCACAGTCCGCCGACCTCCAGCACCCCTTCGCCGGCGCGCCCCTCGTGCTCGGCGGAGGCCGGGCGGGCGAGCCGTGCGCCGTAGACGATCCGGACGCCGGCCTCCGCCATCGCGCGGCCGTACGCGCGGTTGGCGGTGAAGCGCTCCTCGCGCTCCTGCGGGGTCATCCGGTCCCAGTCCGTCTCCTGCCCGAAGACCAGCAGCGCGAATTCCATGTCAGTCCCCTCTTCTGGCGGCTCACCGGTCTCCCGGCGGTATGACCGGTCGGCTCCTCCGTACCGGCTACATCTGACGGCTCGCCAGGCGGGCGAAGAGCCCGTCGCGGTCGGCGAGCAGTTCCTCGTACCGGCCCTGCTGGACGACCCGGCCCTGGTCCATGACGATGATCCGGTCGGCTTCGGCGACCGTGGAGAGCCGGTGCGCGATCACCACCCGGGTGGCGTTCAGGCGCCGGGTGCTCTCGGTGACCAGGCGCTGTGTCGGGTTGTCCAGCGCGCTGGTGGCCTCGTCGAAGAAGACGATGCGGGGCCGGGAGACCAGCGCGCGGGCGATCATCAGGCGCTGGCGCTGGCCGCCGCTGAGGGTGCTGGTGCCCTCCGAGAGCACGGTGTTCATGCCCATCGGCATGGCCGCGATGTCCTTGTCGATCCCGGCCATCTCGGCCGCCGCCCAGGCGTCGTCCAGGGTGTGGTTGGTGCTGCCGACGATGTTGGCCTTGATGTCCCCGGCCAGCAGCGCCCCGTGCTGCAGCACCACGCCGCACTGCCGGCGTACCGCCGAGACCTCCAGCTCGCCCAGGTCCTGTCCGTCGTAGAGCACCGTCCCGCTCTCCGGCCGCTCGAAGCCGAGCAGCAGCCGCAGCACCGTCGACTTGCCGCTGCCGGAGGGTCCCACGATCGCCACGAACTCCCCGGGCTCGATGGTCAGCGTGACGTCCTGCAGGGCGGCCGGGCCGTCCTGGCCGTAGCGGAAGGTGACATGGCTCAGGCCCAGCCGGCCGGACAGGTCGCCCGGGTCCGCCTTGGTGTCGTCCACCTCCGGCCGGCCCTCGAGGATCGGCCGCAGCCGCTCCAGCATCGGCACCACGCCCAGGGCGGTGACCGCCGCCGAGGTGAACTGCAGGCTCGACGCGATGAGCAGATTGAACGCGGTGAAGAAGGAGAGGAAGACCGGGATCGGGACGTCGCCGCCCAGCGGGCCGGCGATCACTCCGAAGATGACCACCGAACACACCAGGGGAAAGCCGGAGTTGAAGGTCGTGACGGCGTTCTGGATCCGGCGTGCGGAGGCGGCCAGGCCCCGCCCCTTGCCGAACTCCGCCGCCCACACCCCGAACACCCGGTCCTCGGCCGCGGTCACCCGCAGTTTCGGTACGGCGGTGAGCAGTTGGAAGACGCGCGCGGACATCGCCTGCTCGTGTGTGTAGAGCCGCCGCTGCCAGCGGACCTCCAGCCGGCCGGCGAGCAGCCCGAAGCCGACGCCGAACAGCACCAGCGCGGTCGCCAGGCCCGCCAGCCGCAGATCGTAGAAGTAGACCAGCACCAGGTTGGCCAGGCCGGTGAGCAACCCGAGGGTCGCCGTGGTCGTCATCCCCGACAGCGTCTCCTGCGCCGCGCTGACACCCAGCACGGTCGTCCCCAGCTCGCCGGTGGAGTAGCCGGAGAAGAACGACGCGGGCAGCGAGAGCAGCCGGGTCCACACTCCCACCTGCATGGCGGCGGTCGAGCGGCTCTCGATGCGCAGCACGGCGATGTTCTGCACCACCGAGAGGGCGGCGACGGCCATCGCGGAGCCGATCACCACCACCGCACCCTCGGTGATCAGGCTGCGCTGGGCGTGGGCCACGAAGGTGCCGAGCACCGCACCCGTCATCACCGGGACCAGCAGCCCGATCACCGAGATCATCGTGGCCATCCCCGCGAACATCCACAGATCGCGCCGGTTGTTGCGCATCCCCCAGCGCAGCAGCCCGCCGACCGTGCGGACGGTGAGCGGCAGCGGCCGGTAGAGCACCGTCGCCCTGTTCTGCAGCTCGCCGGCGAGCTCGGGGGTGAGCGGGGTGACCGTGCCGTTCTCGGCCAGGACGTAGCGGCCGCTCACCGGGAGCAGCGCGACCGCGTCGCCGCCGACCTTGCGGTAGCCGACCATGGGGCCCAGGTCCCCGCGCCACCAGCGGCCGTCGAGCCGGACGGTACGGGTGCGGACGCCCGAGGCGAGGGCGATGGCCTGGAGCTCGTCCAGGTTCCGGTCGTGGCCGCCCGCCGCCACCGGCGCCCTGACGGTGAAGCCCTGGTGACCGGCGACCAGGCGGGCCGCCGCGAGGGTCGGCGGGTCGCCGGCGGCGTCACCGATGCGGACCCGCGAGGACGTGTCGTGCAGGACGGACTCGAAGCCGCGTGCGGAGTGCGCCAGGGTGCCGGCGTCGCGCTCCCGGCGGGCGGCGAGGAGTTCGGTCTCGGCTGCGCGCCGGGTCTCGACCCGGCGGTCCACGGTGTAGAGCAGCCGGCCGCAGTGCGTCTGAAGCCGCTCGAACAGCTCGCCCCCGTCGAGCAGTTCGGGCAGCGAACGGGCGCGGACGGTGGCGGCGCTGCTCGCGACGAGCCAGTCCCGCTCGGTGAGGCAGACGTCCGCTCCCGGGGTGAGCTCGCCGTCCGCCCCCTCGGGCAGCTCGACGGTGCCGTCCTCGATCCGCACCCACCGCACCCCGTCCACCGAGCGGAGCGCCTGTCCCTTCCGGAGCGCGGTGGGCCCGGTGGTGGCCAGCGGGGTGAACTCACGCGGCGGCAGGGTGTCGCGCAGGGCGCCGGCGAGTGCCGTGATGCCCTTGGCGAGACCGCCCAGGAACTGGTCCACGGCCTGCTGCTGTGCGGACGGGGGCAGGGCCCGGGCGGCGGCACCGGCCGCGGTACCGCACGGGTGTCCCAGTGCCGCGAGTCCCTCGGTCCAGGCGGTGGCCAGGAAGGAGACCTCGGCGCCGAGCACCGGCCGGGCCACGATGCCGTGCAGCGGGCCGGCGGGTGCGCCGGGGAGCAGGGTGCCGGCCTCGATCCGGCACAGGAAGTGCCAACGGCCGCTGGGTTCCCGGTCGCCCAGCCGGACCGCGAACAGGTCGACGGCTCCGGTCAGCACGAGCAGCATCCGGCCCGGGTCGTCCAGGACCAGGTAGCGGTCCGCCTGCTGGTCCACCGGTTCGGCCGCCTCGGTGAAGAACGCGGCGAAGGCGCTGCCGGCGGCGGGGGCGCCGCCGGTGACCAGGGTGTTGCCGGTGACCAGGGTGTTGCCGGTGACGGCGGTACTCACAGCTCGTCCTCCTCCTCGCGTCGCGAGGACTCGATGAGGGCGGTGTAGTGGCCGCCCAGCGCCAGCAGCTCCTCGTGGGTGCCTCGTTCGACGATCCGGCCCTGCTGCAGCACGACGATCTCGTCGGCGTCGCGGACCGTGGAGAGCCGGTGGGCGATGATCAGGCAGGCGCAGCCCCGTCGGCGCAGGTTGTCCATGATGGTGCGCTCGGTCTCCGGGTCGAGCGCGCTGGTCGCCTCGTCCAGCACCAGCAGGGTGGGCTCCGTGGCGAGTGCTCTGGCCAGCTCCAGGCGCTGGCGCTGTCCGCCGCTGAAGTTGCGGCCGCCCTCCAGGACCGGGCTGTGGACACCGCCGGGCCGGGTCATCACGGTGTCGAAGACGGCCGCGTCGCGCAGCGCCGCGGTGACCGCCTCGTCGGACACGTCGTCGTTCCACAGCGTCAGGTTGTCGCGGACGGTGCCCTCGAAGAGCGAGATGTCCTGGTCGACATAGGCGAGCGAGGCGGCCAGCACGGTGCGCGAGATCTCCTCGCGGGGTCTGCCGTCGAGCAGAATCTGTCCCTCGCCGGGGGCGTAGAGCCCGGTCAGCAGCCGGCCCAGGGTGGACTTTCCGCTGCCCGAGCCGCCGACCACGGCGACCCGGCGGCCCGGCACCACTGTCAGGCTCAGGTCCTTGATCACCGGTTCCGACAGCGGGCTGTAGCTGAAGCTGACGTGCTCGAACTCCAGCGTGCCGTCGAGTTTGGCGGTGGCCGGGGGGTCGGCGGTGGCGAAGCAGGCGGCCACCGGGTAGCGCTCGACGTCGTACAGCCGCTTGATGTCGGCCGTGACGTCCTGCAACCGGCCGCCCAGGTTGGTCAGTTGGGCGACGGGGCGGCTGAGCGCGGACAGCAGCGTCTGGAACGAGACCAGCAGGCCCACGCTCATCGCTCCGTCCACCACCCGCTGCCCGCCCACCAGCAGGATGAGACCGCTGTTGAGGGCGGCCAGCATCGGGGGCACCACGGTGAGCACCGCGCTGGGGATGCCGAGCTTCTGCTTGGCGGAGACCACCTTGGCCAGGAAGCCGGCCCAGCGGCTGAAGGCCTCGGGTTCGGCGCCGGTCGCCTTGACCGTCTCGATCAGCGACAGGGTGGTGAAGGTGGTCGCCGTCAGATTGCCGCGGTCCGTGCGCAGGGCGGCCACCGCGTCCGTCCGGGCGCGTGACACGGCGTGCAGCACGACGACGTTGAGCAGCGCCATGCCCACCCCGATCACCCCGAGCAGGACGTCGTAGCGGATCAGGACCGCCGCGTAGAAGAGCACCAGACCCAGGTTGATCACGGTCAGTGCGAGGTCCCGGGAGAGGATCTCGGCGACCGTGTCGTTGCCGGCCACCCGCTTGGCCACTTCGGCGGGGCGCCGCTGCAGGAAGAAGTCCACGGGCAGCCGCAGGAGATGGCGGAAGAACCGGGCCGAGCTCACCAGCCCCATCCGGATCTCCAGCCGCAGCAGGTAGTGCCGCTGCACCGAGGTGAGGATGAAGACCGCGACCGAGGTCAGGGTCATGGCGGCCAGCAGCGGGAAGAGATAGCCGCTCCCGCTGCCGGCCAGTACCCGGTCGATGAAGACCCGGGTGTACGCGGGGATCGCGATGCCCGGGATCACCAGCAGCACACTGGCCAGCAGAACCAGCGGCATCGCCCGGCCGGTCGGCAGCCGGCGCTCCAGCAGGGCGCGCCCGACCCCGCCCCTGCTGCCTCCGGGCCGGAAGTCCGGGCCCTTGTCGAAGGACAGCACGATCCCGGTGAAGCCGGAGTCGAACTCGTCCCACTCCATCAGCCGCGGCCCGCTCGCCGGGTCGTTGACCGCGACGACGGTGCGGCCGTACCGGGTGCGGATCCCCTCGACCACCATGAAGTGCTGGAAGGCCCAGAAGATGATCACCGGGCCGGTCAGGTCGCGCAGCCGGTCGGCCTCCGTCTGGTAGCCGCGGGCCGTCAGGCCGAAGCTGCGGGCGGCGGAGAGCAGCGTGGACGCGCGGGCGCCGTCCCGGGACACCCCGCACACGCCGCGCAGGTCCTCCAGCGGTACGTGGCGGCCGTGGTAGGCGAGGATCATGGCCAGGCTGGCCGCGCCGCACTCCACCGATTCCATCTGCAGGACGGTGGGAACGGCGTGCCGCCAGCGGCGGGGCCGCGATCCCCGGCGGCTTCCGGTACGGCGCCCGCCGTGTCCGGGGGTGCCGCCGGAGCCCGCACCCGGCGCGTCCCGCCGGGTCTCAGGCATCGTGGATGTCATCGCAGCGCCCCCCCTCAGCGGCCGAGAATCAGGTCGAACGGCGTCTGCCGGCCCACGTTGATCGTCGCGGTGACCGATACCTGGGTGCTCAACGGCATCGGCGGACCGCTCTGCGAGGTCCAGGCGAAGCCGGTCCGGGTCGACGCGTCGGGAATCAGGTCCACCACCACCAGCCGCGGCGGTGCCCCGTGCAGATAGGGCTGGGCCGCCAGTTCCCCGCCGACCAGGCCCGACACGGCCTCCCTGGTGAGCACGTACGGGCTGATCGAGCTGATCCTTCCGCGCAGCAGGCCGAAGGCGCCGGCCGGCGCGGTGGACACCGAGAGGTCCACGAGGTCGCCACGGCGCAGTCCGGCCGCGCGGGTGGCGGGGACGAAGACCATCGCGACCATCCGGTCCCGCGCGTCGTCGGTGCGCTCGACGGAGGCGACGGGCGAGCCCGGCGCGACCACCTGTCCGTCGGTGACCGACAGCCCGACCACCTGCCCGCCGAAGGGGCTGGTGATCTCCCGCAGACGGCCCTGGGTGTCCTGCACCTTGATCACCGTCTGCCCCGGCCGGACACGGTCGGCGGGCCGTGTCAGGACGGAGTGCACCATCCCGGCGTACTGGCTCTGGATCACCGCGGTGCCGCTGGGACGGGTGAGCAGGCCAGGCGCGTCCACGGTGACCGGGATCCGGCCGGCGAAGGTCCACAGCAGTGCCGCGCTCATGGTGATCAGGACGACGAACAGCGCGATCCAGCCGCGAGGCGCGGCCAGCAAGGTCGGGGAGTCGAGCTCGTCCGGCTCCCGCATCCGCTGCAGAGCCTTGAAACGGAACTTCATCGCCGATCCCCTCCTCGGGATGTCATCTCTTGGGCTCTCTTCGTGGCACGCCGATGTCCTGACGCAGCGTCACGGGCCTGCTGCCGACGATCAGTTCACCGACCGTGCCCTCGGTGAAGAAGTCCAGACCGCTGGCCGCGGCGAAGTCGGCCGCGTCGCCTCCGCCGAGGCCGCAGACCGCGAGGTCCATCGCGGTGCCGACCAGATAGAAGGTCTGGTAGAGCACGCCGACGTGCTTGAGGATCAGCGGATAGGCGACCGTCTCGTACTTCCACATCACCCGGCCGAAACGGGCGGTGACCAGCAGCACCACCTGGGGATCGGCCGTCATCAGGGCGGACTCGCGGGCACCGGAGACCAGCGCCGCGGTGGCCGGGCCCGGCTCGGCGACCAGCTCCAGCTCATGCCGGTCGGTCGCGTAGTGCCACAGCCCCGGCTTCAGGCCCGCGCACTGGGTCACCAGCGGATAGACCTCGAGCTCGTGCACCGCGCCGCCGCTCGGGTACGGGCGGTCGGCGTGCTCCTGGCGGTCGCCGCCGGTGAAGGTCTGCCGGCGGCGCATGGTGCGGTAGAGCAGCTCACCGAGCCGGTCCACGGTCAGCGGCGACTGCTCGTCGTGGTCGCGGACCGAACGGCGCTGCTCCAGCACCTCGGTGAGCGGCCTGTCCGTACGGGCGAGCGCGGCGAGATCCGGAACGGCCAGCGCGACCTTCTCGCCGGGAAAGGGCGGGGGAGAGGCGGGCTCGGGCGCGAAACGGTCGCCGAAGCGGTACGTGCCGCCGTACCCGGCCACCGTCGAGGGCCGCCTGGTGCGGGAGTGGAACATCAGGTCCAGAGCCGACCACTGGACGAACCGCCGCTCGGTCGCCTCCGGTTCCTGCCCGGCCGAGCCGTACGCCAGCAGCCCGGCCACGTCGAACAGCCGGAGGACCTGGCGTACGGCGTCGAGGGTGAGCCCGCCCGGCAGCTGTGCGAGCGCGGCGGGGCTGGTCCATCCGGCGAGCCCGGGAAGCAGCCCCGCCGCCCCGGTGCCCAGCTCCACGGCCAGCGCACTGCCCGGCGCCCGGACCACCAGCGCGCCGTCCTCGGCCCCGGCGGTGGCGAAGCGGGAGAGCTTCACCTGCCGGGTGGGGTCGGGTACGGGCCCCGGCAGGGCGGCGCCCCGGCCGATCGGCCGCAGCCGGGCCAGCGGCTCGTCGGCGGCCCCCGACACCAGGTGGACGGAGGTCTCGAGCATTCCGGCCATGCCGAGCCGGCGGAAGGTCAGCTGCCAGCGCAGCAGCCCCGTCTCGCCGTCCCGGGCGGCCACCAGGGCGCCGAGATCCTCCTCGGTGTGCTCTGCGAAGGCCAGCGCGGCCACCGCCTCACGGGCTCCGGCGGACAGGTCCGGCAGGTTCAGCGAGCCGACGGGGGCGGTGAGCCGGACCGTACGGGCGGCGGCCGGCGCCGGCTCGCAGACGGCGTCGCGGCGCAGCCGGACGCGGCGGACCACCCGGGCGGTGCCGGTCCCGGTCGCCGTGGGGGCGGCGAGGCCGGCGGTCGTCGATGCGGGGGGCGTCGATGCGGGGGCCGTCTGCGCACCGGTCTGGGCACCGGCTTCCGCACCGGTCCGGGCAGCGGTCATCTGTGCCGCGGTCTGCGCGGCGGACGTCTCTGCGGTCATCTCTGGGTTTCCCGGCCCGTTCTAGAAGAAGACGTTCTTCGGGTTGAGCTGCTCCTCGGTGTGCGCGGTGGCCAGCCAGCCCTGCTCGACCGGCACGTCGTAGAGCCGCCCGGGAGCCAGCCGGCGCCAGAAGTGGCGCATGCCGGGGGCGATCACCTTGACCACGCTGAGCTCCAGGTCGGGCCGGCTCTGGTCGAGCACGATGATCTCGATGCCGCGGGCCCGCGCGCGCTCCACGCAGTCCCGCACATGGTCGGCCAGGTCGTCGCCGGCGGGCGGAGCGAAGTCGGTGACGACGGTGGGCGCCAGGTCCTGGGCCGGGAGCAGCCAGGGCTCCTGGGCGACGGTGGCCGTCCGGCACCATTCCAGGGTCTCCGGGTCGTCCGTCCGGTACAGGGTGGCGCCGCTGTCGTCGCGGCGGTCCACGAACGGAAGGAACTGGTTGACCTCGGTGAGCGCGCGGATCGCGGCGATCCGCGCATCCGGGTGCGCCCCGAAGCCGACCATGATGTCCTCGACGTCGTGCCTGCGCCGGGAGACGGCCGCGAAGGTGGGCACGCCCAGGTCGGAGGTGATGTCCAGGACCCACAGCTCACGGTCGACCGAGGCGTAGAAGTCGCGCATGGTCCGCACGTAGGGGTCGTTCAGCGAGTCCAGGTCGAACGCGGGCCGCGGCAGCCGGTTGTACCACCACAACGCCACCGCGTCCCGCTCCACGACCTCGCAGAACCCCTGCAGAATCGCTTCCTCCAGGGTGTTGCCGCTGGCGCAGCCGTTGGAGTCGCCGACGCAGTAGAAGTGCCGTGCCAGGTCGGGGTGGCCGTACCAGGCGTAGCCGGAGGGGATCAGCCGCTCGGCGTCGTGAGTGAGCGACCAGGCGCGCGACCAGTCGAGTGCGGCCTCGGCCGGGAAGGGGTCCGGCACCAGGTGCAGCCGGTGCGCGGGCTGCGCGTTCCATTCGGCGCGGCCCTCGAACTGGGCCTGGGAGAACAGCAGCAGACGGTCCATGTGGACGGCGGTGTCCGGGTCGAGATCCCGGTAGGCGGCGCGCACCACGGGTTCCTCGCCGCGCCAGACCGCCGAGTAGCGCTCGATCGCCTCGCAGACGGCGCTGACCTTGGCCTGGATCTCCGAACGGCCCTTGCCGCCGCTCTGGCCGCGCATGTTGCGGCGCAGCAGGTCCATGTTGTCGTTGACCATCGCGAAGTTGTGGCCGGCCGTGAAGCTGTAGGTGATGCCGTTGCCGGTGTCGTCATGCGCGCCGAGGCGGGTGATGGCACCCAGGTGCGGGCTGATGTGGTGCTTCAGCCGGTCGTAGGTGAACTGCGGTGCCTGGACGCGGTATCCGCCGTCGGTCGTGTGCCCGGCCGGGCTCGGCGACAGCACCACCTTGGGGCTGCGCTCGGCGATCAGGCCGGGGTCGCCGCAGCTCGGGCACTGCGGCTGGCGGACCAGGGTGTGCTCGGCGGTCTGCAGGGTGGCCAGGTCCCACGTGACCATCAGCCCTTCCAGCGCGGCGGAGGAGCCGCTCGCCAGGAACTTCGCCGTCGCCGCCGCCAGCAGCTGCCCGAGCATGGCCGGGCCGGCCGGGATGGCCGCGCGCGTCGGGTGGGACGGGGTGGTCTGGCCGCGCTTGCCGGCCAGGTAGCGCTCGACCTGCCGGTTGCCGCTGATCCGCTGCGCCATGCACGTCCAGCAGCCGGTGACGCCCGGGCGCAGCAGCGGGCCGAGCCAGGGGCTGGTGCCGGTCGGCTTGGCGAGCAGCCAGGGGCGTTCGTCGGCCAGCCGGGCGGTGTTGAGCCGTTCCAGCGCCGGGTCGAGGTAGTCGTCGGCCAGCGCGACGACCAGGGTGTCCGCACCGGCGGCCAACGCCCCGGCCTCGTCCACCGCGCGGGCCCGCAGACCGGTCGCGTGCAGCGCCTCGACCACCGGAGTGGCCGAGGTCCCCCCGAGGGCCAGGACCAGCAGCTCGGTGCGGGCCAGGGCGGTCTGTACGGCGGCCGGGTCGACGCCCTGGGCGTCCCAGTAGGCCAGCACGTCCTCGGGCAGGTCGGGGCGGCCCTCGGCGAGGTGCCCGGCGGCCTCGTAACGCCGCAGCGCGGTCAGCACCTGGCCGAGCGGCACACTGCCCCCGAGCTCCTGCAGGATCTCGGCGACGGTGCGCCGGCCGTCCAGGTACGGCAGGAGACGCACGGCGGCGGCTCCCGGGACCAGATAGTCCTGACCCTCGCCGAGCAGGAAGACCTTTCCGTCCACCACTTCGCTCAGGAAATGGGCCTTGAGCCGCGGCCGTTCCATGCGTCATCCCCCCGTGTTCACGAGTTCTGCTGTCTCCGCCGGTTGAGCGGTGAAATACCCTCCGGGCATTCGAACACGTGTCAAAACCCCTGTACATACTGCAAATTCGGCGCCCGGCAATCCCTACGTATCGGCGCTCATTACGTATTCGACGCCCCCAGTACGTAGGCGAATACGTATCCTGCCGCGCGTTGACAGCGTGGTCGGGTGCGCGATACTGGTGTGCCGACGGGACAATGGGGGGACACGTTGTCGGCAGGCAGTTTGTTGCATCGCGAGCGGGAACTGGGGGAACTGGGCCGGGCACTCGACGAGGCCGGGGCCGGACGGCCCGCCGTGGTGCTGATCCAGGGGCCGCGGGGAATCGGGAAGACCGCGCTGCTGCGCGCCGCGCTGGGCCGGACACCCGCCAACGCCGTGGTGCTGCGGGCGCGGTGCCACGACAACGAACGTGACTTTCCTTACGGCGTCGTCCGCCAGCTTTTCGACCCCTTCATGAACGGGCCCGGCCGACCGGACCGGTCGGAACGGGCGCAGCCGTCGGAATTCCCCGCGGAATCCCCCGGCGGATACCTCGCGGAGGCTCTCCCGGTCGTCGAACCGAACGCCTCCGGCACGGAATCCGGAAACGGCCGGCACCATGTGCTGAACAACCTCTTCCACGCCGCCCGTTCCCTCACCACCCGCACCCCGGTGGTGATGGCGATCGACGATCTGCACCTGGCGGACGACGCGTCCCGGCAGTGGTTCTCCTACCTCGCCCGCCGGCTCGACGGCCTTCCCGTGGCGCTCCTCGCCACCACCGCCGCCGAGGCCGCCGACCCGCTCACCGCCGACCTCGGCGTGCTCGGCCACACCCGCACCGTCACCCCGGGACCGCTCTGCGACAGCTGCGTGGCCGAGCGGGTGAGCTCGGCGTTCGGTGCGCCGGTCGACCCGGAGCTGGCCTCCGTCTGCCACGACCTCTCGCGGGGGAACCCCCTGGTCCTCCAGGAGCTGACGGCCCGGCTGCTGGACGCCCGTACGTCACCCGGCGCGCCCGACATGGACGCGGTGCTGCGGATCGGCGCCGCGACCCTCGCCGACACCACGCTCAGCTGGCTGCGCAGCAGCCGTCCACGGGCGATGGAGCTGCTCACCTCCCTCGCCGTGCTCGGCCCCGGCGCGGACCTGGCCACCGCCGCGCTCCTGGCCGGCCAGGGAGACCTGCTGGCCGACGAGGCCCGCGAGGCGCTGCGGCGCACCGACCTGATCGACCCCGGCCCGCCGGAGACCTTCCGCCATGAGCTGGTCCGCACGGCCGTGCTGGCCCGCACCGATCCGCGCGTCCTGGTCGCGCTGCACGAGCGGGCCGCGGCCCTGCTGGTCCGGCTCGGCGCACCCGCGGGCCGGGTCGCCGAGCATCTGATGTCGTCCGGCACCACCGGCCTGGACTGGGCGCTGCCGGTCCTGCGGGCGGCCGCCAGGGAAGCGGCCGCCGACGGACGGCTGGACGACGCGGCCTGCTATCTGCAGCGCGCGCTCGCCGAGGCGACGGATCCCGCGCTGATCCAGTCGCTCACCGTGCAGCTGGGCACCGTCGAGCTGCACCGCGACCCGGCCGTCTGCGCCCGGTACGCCGCCGGTCTCGCGGCGGCCGCCGACCCGGTCGAACGGGCCCGGCTGCTGCTGCCCTTCGCCCATCCGTTGCTGGCGCTCACCGCCGCCGGAGCCGCGGTGCCGTTCGCGGAGGCGGCGGGCGCACTGGCCGCCACCGAGGCCCCGGCGGGCGAGCTGCTGCTGCCGCTCGCCGCACAGGCGGTCCTCACCGGACGGCGCACCGCCGTCCGGCGCGCGGTCGCGTCGCTGCGGGCCGCCGAGGACGGGCCCGCCGCCTCGGGTTTCCTGGGCGCGCTGGCCGCCATGGCCGCGGCCGGCGGGCGCTCACCCCGGCGCGCGGTCCGGCTGGCGGCCCGGTGCGTGAGCGGCGCTTCACCCGCCGAAGCGGGTATCGGGGTGCTCGGCGCGGCGATGGCCTTCGCCTGGAGCGGCCGGCTGGACGAGGCGGCCGCCTGGGCCGGCCGGGTGGTCCGCTCCGCCCAGCGCATGAACCACCCGGGCGAGCTGGCGCTGGCGCTGCTGGCCCGCTCCGACATCGCCTACCGGCAGGGGCACCTGGACACCGCGCTGTCCGACGCCGACCGGGCGGCCCGGCTGGCGGCGCAGATCCATGCCGACGAGCTGGTCGGCGCGGCGACCGCACTGCGGATCCGGGTCCTGTTGCGGCGCGGCCAGGTTCCCGACGAGTCGCGGCTCACCCGGGCCGCGCTGCCCGCCGACACCCATCCGCTGGTCCGGGCGGTGGTGCTGGAGGCCCGCGGGCTGGTCGCGGCGGCGCGCGGCGACCACAAGGAGGCACTCCGCCTCTTCCTGGAGTGCGGCCACCAGCTGGCCGTGCGGGGCATCGCCAACCCCGCCAGCGTCCCGTGGCGCACCCACGCCGCCATGGCGTACCAGATGCTGGGCGAGTACGCCGCGGCCCGGACCATCGCCGCCGACCCGCCGCCCGGTACGGACACCCGTCCCCGCCCGGCACCGGATCGCGGCCCGGTGATCGGTACGCGCGACGCGGGCCCGGTCCGGCTCACTCCGAGCGAGCGCAGGGTGACCGAGCTCGTCCTGCAGGGGCTGAGCAATCTGGAGGTGGCCGAGCGGCTCTGCCTGAGCAAGCGTACGGTCGACACCCACCTGGGCCGGATCTACCGCAAGCTCGCCATCAAGGGACGTGCCGAACTCGGCGCGGCCGTCAAGGCGTTGTGACGCCGATCAACCCGAACTCGGCACCCCACGGGTCCCGCAGCACCGTCGGCTCTCCCGGGCCGGAGCGGACCACCGTCGCCCCCTGAGCGAGCGCCCGGCGCACGGCGTCCGCCGCGTCGGCCGCGCCGAAGTACGGCAGCCACAGCGGCCGGCCCTGGTCGCTCTCGACCACGCGGGCCTGGGCGGACCCGTCCAGTTCCAGCTCCAGCCGCTCGTCCTGCGAGGCGAGCCGGTAGCCGAACAGTTCGCCGTAGAAGCGGGCGGCCCGTACGGCGTCGGGCACCCGCAGCTCGTGCCCGGAGACCGTCCCGGGCTCCCCGGCGAGCACCACTCCCTCGTCGTGGTGGCCCTCCCAGAAGCCGACGACCACGCCCGAGGGGTCGACCGCGAGGAAGAGCCGCCCGTCGTCACCCGCCGGCACCGGGTTCATCACCACCCGTCCACCCAGCCGCCCGACCTCGACGCAGGTGTGGTCGGCGTCCTTGGTGGCCAGATACACGTTCCAGGTGGCGTTCGGGGGCATTCCGGCCGGACTGCCACCGAAGCCGGCGACGATGTGCCCGTCGAGCGTGGCCAGGTGGTAGCCGGCCGTCTCGGTGGTGAACTCCCAGCCCAGCAGCGCCGTGTAGAACGCCTGGCTCGCGGTCAGATCCGGAGTGATGCAGTCAACCCAGCACGGTGTGCCGGCGGCGTAGTCGGTACGTAAAGGCATGCTTCCCCCTCCTCGTGAGGTACTTCCTGGTCGATCAACCCGGCCGCCTCCTCCGCCCCGCTGACGCCGGGCAGTTCCAGACGGTGGGCGGGCGCTGCGTCGAGCAGCCCGGCAGAACCCTCCGGCCATGCCTGCACGGCGAACTCGGCGGGCGTCAACCGGACGCTTTCATCAGCACTTCGGCACAGCTGGACCAGCGTAGGCGGGCCCAGCCTGGCCCGGACCGGCGCCACCGGCCCGAGACACTCCGGCCGCACCAGCAGCACCTCGGCGCCGGCCGGCGAGGTGACCGCGCGGCACAGCTCGTTCGGCAGTCCCGCGCCCCGCAGCCAGGCGGCTGCCCTGCCGCGCGCCTGCAGGGGGACGAGATACGGCAGGACCTCCCCGGTACGGCGGTCCAGCACCAGCAGCCGGCCGGAGACGAACTCCCAGGACCGGTGTGCCAGCGCCGCCCCGACGTTGGCCTGCTCCGCGTACGGTCCGCCGATCAGCGCCACCGTCGCGCCTGCCTTGGCGAGCACGACGGCCGGCACCAGGCAGAACCGGTCCTGCAGCGCGGCGAAGGGCGGCAGGGCAGGAGGCACGTTCCCCCAGCCCCGGAAGGCCCGGCGCAGCAAGGGGGTGCCGTCACCGCGCCGCACCAGGAACTCCGCCGGGGCGGGACCGGCCGACGGGGAGAACTCCACGCGGAGTTGACCGGGACCGCCGGGGTTCTTCACGATGTGCGGACCGAAGTGGAACGCGACCTCGTCCCGGTCGGCCGAGATGACAGCGACTTCGATGCCGAAGAAGTTCAGCACGATCGGTTCCCATGCCGTCACAGCGTCTCCTGACGGGTTGTTGCACATTCCGTTGAGCGGTGCGGTGCGCGGGCGCGGACGCGCCCTAGTGCGGCCCGGGGCCGAGGCGCCAGCCGTGGAGCTGAGAGGCCGCCCACAGCGCCCGGCGGCACAGATCGGCGCCGGCCGCGTCTGCCGCGCAGGGGCTGTTGCCGGTGTAGAAGAGGACCACATCGGTCCGCCCCGGACGGGCGGCCACGCTGACGTGCTCCAGCCCGTTGCGTTCCTCGGCCACGGCCCACAGCAGCGAGCCCAGCAGGGTCCCGTCCAGGACGTGCTCCGGGGTCGGTCCGACCAGCGTGGCGGTGGCCATGTGCACGGTTGTCTCAGCCCTTTTGGATCGGTGGTGCGGACGGCGGGGCCGGTCTCAGTCCCAGTGGATGTCCTCGTCACCGACGAACCCACCGCCGTGCACGGCGGTCTGTACGGCGGTGGAGACGGCGGTGGAGACGGCGGTGGTCGTGCCGGCCGGCAGGGTGCCGTGCGCCGCCGCGTGGGCCGGGCCGGCCAGCACGCCCAGCGAAACGAACATCGTGAGCAGAGCGGACGCAGAGAGCTTGGTACAGGAAAGCATGATTCCCCCAGGAAATTCTTTGCTCCGATATACGGCCGCAGGTCAATTCCTGATGTGCCGCCATCACGGGTGAGGGCGAAATCATCATCGGCCGGCGTATCGGATTGGGAAGGCCCCCGTGGCCTCCCGGCAGGAAGGATTCTGCTGGAGCCGTCCACGCTTCGGAAGATCTTCGGGGCGGCATGAAAAGCACCTTGGCACTTTGGTGCCACGCAAATGCGGAGCGGTGGGGCCGGCTGCGGCGGGGATCACGCCGTGGCTGGTTGTCGTCCCTCTCGGCGGCGTGGGATGATCGGTCGGCGGTACGCCCGAACGGGGGGCCGGGGGGATCAAGGGCCGTGCGTGCGAGGGGTGATACGCCAGCCATGCGGGGAATCGATGGTGCGACACAGGCGGTTTACCGACTGATGCTGACCGACCATCAGCTGGGAGTCGAGGAGCTGTCGTCACGGCTGGGCATGAGCGAGTCCGAGGTGCGGGCCGCGCTCGACCAGCTCGCCGACCTCCGGTTGCTCCGGCCTTCCGAGGAGGTGCCCGGTGAAGCCCCCGGCGGACTGCTGCCCGTCGATCCGCGGGTTGGACTGGCGGCCCTGCTGCAGCACAACGAATTGCAGCGGCAGCGCCGTGAGCAGGAGTTCGAGGAGAGCCAGGCCGCGATCACCCGGATGCTGGCCGAGTACCGCGACGAGTCGGCGAGCGAGCAGAACAACCGGATCGAGCGGCTGATGGGCATGGCGACCGTGCAGGCCCGGCTGGAGGAGCTGACCCGTTCGATCTCCACCGAGTGCCTCGCGTTCAGCCCCGGCGGAGCCCGGTCCGCCGCCTCCCTGGAGGCGAGCCGTCCGCTCAACATGGAGGCCCTCGGCCGGGGCGTGCGCATGCGCTCCGTCTTCCTGGACAGCGTCCGCAAGGACCGCGCGACCACCAAGCACGCCGAGTGGCTGACCGAACTGGGCGGCCAGGTACGGACGGTACCGGCGCTGCCCCTGAGGATGGTCATCTTCGACCGGGAGGTCGCCCTGGTCCCCCTCGATCCGGCCGACACCCGCAAGGGCGCGGTCCAGATCACCTCCATGGGTGTGATCACCGCCCTGGTCTCCCTGTTCGAGCAGGTCTGGGCCGACGCGACACCGCTGGGCACCCCGCAGGAGCGGGACGAGCAGGGACTGACCCGCCAGGAACAGCAGTTGCTCCGGCTGCTGGGCCAGGGCTACACCGACGAGGCCGCCGGCAAGCACCTCGGACTGTCGCTGCGCACCGTCCGCCGGATGATGGCGGACCTGATGGAACGGCTCGGTGCGCGCAGCCGCTTCGAGGCCGGACTCCACGCGGGCCGCCGCGGCTGGCTCTGACCCGCGACGGCCGTCCGGCGCGAGAACAGCGGAATGCCGAATTCGGTTACTGCGCATACGTACACCGGAAATAGCGGCCGTACGTACCGCGGTTTTTCGGTATGTACGGGCTCCGGTGGGCGTGTTTGAATGACCGCGTTGTCACCGACGCCGGGGAAGGCGGCTGGTCTTTG
The DNA here is from genome assembly GCF_053598315.1 of Streptomyces sp. NPDC001153. Lineage (NCBI taxonomy): Bacteria > Bacillati > Actinomycetota > Actinomycetes > Kitasatosporales > Streptomycetaceae > Streptomyces > Streptomyces sp. NPDC001153. The sequence goes on along the minus strand of NZ_JBSFJZ010000008.1, from coordinate 20,881 downwards.
GCGGGGATGACTCCTTCCCTCGCGGTGGACCGGAAATACCTCGTCCTGGCAGCCAGAGGAAAGAGGAATCGTGACCGAGTATTTCCTGTCCGCCTATCTCACTCCGCCCGGACCGGGCGCGGTGTTCTCCGTGCGTCACGACCAGAACGTCGCCCTCTGGCGGCAGGAGGGATCGGCGCTGACGCTGGTCCGCGTCTGGGAGCTGGAACGGGTCAGCGGGCAGAAACACCACTTCTGGCCGCTCTACACCGAGGAGCGCGCCACGGCGTTCCTGGACGCCCTGCTGGCCGAGGAGGGCCTGACCCTCGCCGACATCAGCGCCTGCTGGGGCACCCCGGGTCTGCCGAAGGACCGGCCCGTGCCGAAGCCGGCCGGTGCCGAGGACTTCCCCGTCCACAGCCTGGCCCACCTCTTCAGCGGTGTCATGCGCGACACCAGGCTCTTCCGCGAGGAACAGATCATCGGTCTGGCCATCGACGCGCTCCCCGACTACGCGCAGGAGAACCGCCCCAATCGCTACTGGTACGCGGGCTGCGTGTCCAAGGCCGGGCAGATCACCTTCGAGCCCGTCGAGTCACCCGGACCCCTCTACACGGCCGCCGAGACCGTCTTCGGCCTGGAACCGGGCTCACTGATGGCCCTGGCCTCGGCTTCACCGACCAGCATCCCGTTCGACACCGAAGCCGCGATCGAGGATGTGACGTTCTTCGGCGGGGCGGCGACGCAACCGTGGAAGCAGGCACATGATCTGGTGCGCGACATCGTCGCCGAAGCCGAACGCCGGCTGGAGGGAAGGACCCTCGACCCCGCGCTCAGCCGCGAGGACCACCTGCGCAGCGCCGTGATGAAGGTCGTCCAGCGCTGCTGCGAGTCCATCGCCGTCCGCAACGTCGAGCGGCTGCTCGCGGCGGGCGGAATCCGGGCCGAGGACACCTATCTGTCCACCAGCGGGGGCTACGCGCTCAACTGCCCCACCAACACCCTGCTGATGGACCGGTTCGGCTTCAAGGGGCTGATCACCCCGCCCTGCGCCAACGACTCCGGCCAGGGCATCGGCCTGGGCCTGCTCGGCCTGTACGGCTCCGGCGCGCTTCGGACGGCCGAACTCCGCATCGACTCGGCCTACTTCGGCCGCGACGTGACGGACGCCGAGGACGCCCTCGCCGAGTTCGCCCCGTGGATCGCCTCGGTCACCGACTTCTCGGCGGACCGGTTCGTCGGCGATGTCTCCGACGGCGTCATCGCCTGGGTCGACGGCTCGGCGGAGCTCGGGCCGCGCGCGCTGGGCCACCGCAGCCTGCTCGGCGACCCGCGGTCGGCCAAGGTCAAGGACATGCTGAACGACATCAAGCGCCGCCAGTGGTGGAGGCCGGTCGCGCCCGTCGTGATGGCGGAGCACGCACCGCAGTGGTTCGCCTCGGACCGCGAGTCGCCGTACATGCTCGAAGCGGTCCAGGTGCGGCCCGAAGTGCGCGATCTGGTGCCCGCGATCGTTCATCTGGACGGCTCGGCCCGGCACCAGACCGTCACCGCGCGGGCCAACCCGGCGCTGCACCGGGCGCTGGACGCCTTCCGGGCCGCGACCGGGGTGCCGATCCTGTGCAACACCTCGCTCAACGACAAGGGCGAGGCCATCGTGGACACGGCCGCGGAGGCGCTCAACCTCTGCGTCCGCAAGGGCATCGGCGTGCTGTACCTGTGCGGGCGGCGGGTGGAGCTGCGGGCGGACCCGGTGCCGGCGGTCCCGGCGCCCGAGGGCCCACGCCCGCGCGCCCTCGAGTACTTCGCGGGCCAGGAGGCGGACCGCGACGCGCTGTGGCAGAGCTGGCTGGACCGCGGCTACACGGTCGAGGGCATGTACCACCTGTCCCGCAGCCACGAGCTGCGCGCGGAGCAGGAGATCTCGACGCCCGAGCGGGTCAACATGCTCGCCGCCTACCGCGTCAAGGCCGACCCGTCCTTCGCCGGGCTCGTCGAGAACTTCCGGCGCACCCACGGTCCCGGCGGCTCCTTCGTCGACCCCTCGACGCTGACCGGCGCCTTCGGCGTCATCAACCCGCTGCGCCGCAGCCGCTGAGGCGACCGCCGCGCAGGCGGACGGGGGGCAGGGCGCCGTGCCCTGCCCCCCGTCCGCACGCCCGTTCAGTCCAGATGCGAAGCGATCAGGGAGGCCACCGCCGCGGGACGCTCCAGGAGGGGCAGATGCCCGGCTTCCAGGAGGGTCAGCAGCCGGCAGTCCGGGACCGCGGCCTGCAGCAGCTCGCCGTTGCGGACGAACGCGGGCATGTCGTCGTCACCGACGATCACCAGGGTGCGCGCGGTGATCCGGCGCAGATCGTCCTCGGTGTGACGGCAGGCGGTCAGGCCGTCCATCGCGCCGTTGCCGAGCTCCGCCCAGCTGTGCCGGGCGACGACGGCCCGCAGCGCGGCCCGTACCTCCGGGTGCCGCTCGGTGCCCTTGAAGATGTCGGGCGGCGACTGCATCCACAGGTCGGCCAGCTGCTCCCCCGGACCGGTCATCCGGTACAGCATCGCCAGCTGGCGGTAACGCGCTTTCGCCGCCGCGTCGTTCGCCGTACCGGCCAGGGTGGGGGCCGCCACGACCAGGCGCTCGACCAGTCGCGGCCGCTGTACGGCGAGCTGCACGGCGGCCATCGAACCGAAGGACAGCGCGACGACCCGGCGGGCCCCGGTGTCCTCGGCGATCTCGGCGAGCCACCCGGCCAGTTCGGTGAGCGTCAGCCCGGCCGGGACGGGGGCGGAGCCGCCGTGGCCGGGCAGGTCCACGCCGATATGGCTCCAGCCGGGCAGCCGGTCCCACAGCGGCCGCCACACGGTGGAGTCCATGGTGTAACCATGCAGCCAGAGCACGGCGGGTCCACTGCCGGAACGGTGCAGACGGAGTTCGTTCATCGCGCCGCCCCCGCCGCACCGGCCTCGTCGGTCGCGCCCGCCTCGCCCGACGCTCCGCCCAGGTCGCCGAAGCCGGTGCAGAACATGCGGAAGGCGCGTACCGGTGTGTCGCGGGCGTCGTAGTCGGCGGTCGCGTGGGGGTCCAGGTGCTCCCAGACCACCTTGTCCTCGCCGAGGGCCTTATCGCTGCCCGCGATCAGTGCGGGCAGCGCGGACCGCTGATCGCCGCGCACGCCGATCGCGACCCGGGCGACGCAGCCGCCCCCGGCCGTCGGCACCGAGCCGGTGACGATGACATGCACCTCCTCCGGCGGCCCGAATTCGGTGACCACCACGGACGGGCTGAACGCGCGGGCCAGGAAACGGGGCTTGTAGTCCCAGCGCACCGTCCCGGTGCGTACCGCCTCCCAGCGCACTTCCTCCAGCCGGCGGGCGTCCTGCCAGGGCGAGGTCTGCATCAGGAACTCGCCCTCGATCACGAGCTCCCCGCTGCCGCCCGTCCGTGTCGCCATCCCCCGGGTGCCGGGCACCCCGTGGACGGCCTTGAAGTGGTCGGGGTCGAAGGCGTTCTCCACGACGTACTCGGACGCCACCGCGACGGGCAGGGTGACGGCCTTGACCAGCGGGTACGTGGTCTCCCATGCCTGCACGGCCCGCTCGAAGCCGCGGTCGCCGCCCGGGTCGCCGGTGAGCCGGACGAAGAGGGCCTCGCCCCAGGCGAGCACCGTGTGCTCGGCCACGGACCAGCGCTTGGAGGCGTCCGCGAGGGCGATCCGCTTCCCGTGGAAGGGGCAGACCACGCAGTCGCCCTGGCGCTTGCCGCCGTACCCGAGATGCGCGCCGCGATGCGGGCACACGGCGTCGAAGACCCGGATCCGGTCGTCCTCCCGCACGGCCATCAGGCGGCGGTGGCCGACCTCCAGCGGGGTGATCTCCTCGGTCAGTTCGGACCGGAAGGCCAGCAGATACCAGCCGTTGTGCACAGTTGTGGATTCCATGGTCATCGATTCGCCAATACCTTGAGCAGTTCCTCCGCCGCCCGCTCACCGCTCGCCAGGGCGCCTTGCACCCAGGGCAGCCGGCTGCCGGTGACGGTCGCCTCGCCGGCGAAGAAGAGGGTGTCGTCCACCGGCGCGGCCCATTGCCGTACGGCGTCCTCGCAGCCGGTGCGCGGGGCCGTGAACGCGCCGGAGGTCCAGGGGTCCCGACCCCAGTCCGCGGTGGTCAGGCCGGCCACCCGGGCGCCCGCGGTCCAGGGCATGACGGTCTCCAGCAGGGACGACAGCGCCGGGGTACTGCGCACGGCGGCGCGCAGGGCGCCGGCCGCCCCGGCCTTCGCCACGAACAGCACCTCCGGCCGGCCCGCGGAGCAGCGGACGAAGCCGCCCCTGCCGTCGGCGTCGAAGGTGATGGCGGTGCCGGGCGCTGCGCGGGTCAGGGTCACCACCGCGCAGTACCCGTCGCCGAGCGGTATCCGGCCGGCGGCCGCGGTCTTCGCGTCGAGTGCCGCGGACCCGGGCCCGACGAGGCGCAGCCGACCCTGCGCCACCACCGGGGGCGGCACGGTGATCACGGCGGCCAAGGCGCTGGTCGTACCCCGCACGGTGGCGGCCTCGACCCGTCCGGGGAGGCAGCGGATCTCGTGTACGGGATCGCCGGGACTGATCCGCAGGCCCCGCGCGAGCAGCAGCGGAAGCCGGTCGAATCCGCCCCGCACGGCGAACTCGCCCTCGCCGGCGCCGGTGTCGCCCCGGTGGGCGCCCGACACGCCCCGGGCGCTCAACTCGTCCGGTTCGGCGGCCCAGTTCTGTCGGAACCACTCTCGCGCCGCCCGTGCCTCGAGGTGCCCGCTGCCGCGGGCGCGCAGCCAGGCGCCGACCGACTGGCCCCCGGGGTGCGGGTCCCGGTGCAGCCCGGCTTCCAGCAGCCAGGGGGGACGACGGCCATGGCTGCTCAGGACGCCCATGTCCTGGTTGCCGCCGTCCTCGACGACGCGGGCGGTGATCCGGCGCGGCACGGTGACCATCCGGTCGGCGCCGACCAGTGAGTGCACCGGGTTGCGCGCGCCGTGCACCACCTGGGCGCCGAGCTCCAGCGGAGGCCCGCCGTCGGCGGGGTGGAACGTGTGGATGCGGCCGCCCACTCGGTCCCGGGCCTCGTGGACGACCACGCTCAGCCCCTCCCGGTGGAGGCGCCCGGCGCAGGCCAGGCCGGCGGCGCCGGCGCCCACCACGATGACGTCGGCTCGCATCAGCCGTGGTCCTCCTCTGCCGTGCCGGGGCCCTGGGGGTCCGGGCCCGGGACGCCCAGGGCCACGGGGAAGGCGCGCAGGCGCCGCGGTACCAGGCAGCGGTCCCAGTCGGGCGCACCGTCCGGGCCGCGCATCTCGGGGAACCGGCGCAGCAGCCGCGGCAGCAGCAGGCCGCCCACCTGCCGTACCAGCTGGGCGGCCAAGCAGAAGTGCGGGCCGCCGCCGAAGGCGAGGTGCGGGTTGGGGTGCCGGTCGACGCGCAGCCGGTCGGGGTCGGTGAAGACGGCCGGGTCGCGGTTGGCCGCGGAGATCACCGCAAGGACGCGCGCGCCGGGCGGGAGGGTGCCGCCGGCCAGGTCCACGGTGTCGGTGGTGACCCGGGCGGTGAAGGGGATGGGCGCCTCGAGACGGAGCAGCTCGTCGACGGCGCGGCGGGCCGCTTCTCCGTCCCCGTCGCCCGTCTCCCCGTCGGCGTCGTCCCCGGCGACGAGCCGGCGCACCGCGGCGCGGTCGGGGAGGAGGGTGCACAGCGCGTTGCCGACCAGCTCGGCGAGCGGCTGCCAGCCGCCCACCACCGCCAGGTTGAGGACGCCGAGCATCTCCGGTCTGGTGAGCCGGTCGTCGGCCGCGAACGCGGCGAGCGGTGCGGCGCAGCCGCCCGGCGCCGACGCGGCGCTGTGCGCGTCCAGATAGCGGGTGAGGGCGGCGGCAGCGGTCCGGCCGAGGGCGGCACGGGCCGGCGGGACCATCGGGTCGAGGTTGATGGAGGCGGCCCGGGCGAGGGTCTCGAAGCGGGCGTACTCATCGGGCGCGAGCCCGAAGAGACGCCCGAAGGCGGCGGTGGCCAGCGGCCGTCCGATGTCGGTGACCGCGTCCGGGCGTTCGGCCCCCGGGCGCCGGGCGAGCCGGTCGAGCAGCTCGTCGACATCGCGGGCCAGATCGCCGGCGACGGACCGGACGGCGGACGGCCCCAGGAGCAGTGCCCCTGGGGCCCGCAGCCGGTGGTGGTCCGGCGGGTCGGTGGTGAGCATCGACGGGGGGAGCTGGTCGTCACGGGCACGCTCCCGCTGCCCCCCGGCCGCCGAGAACCGCGGGTCCCGGAGCACCGTCTGGCAGTCGGCGTGCCCGGTGACCAGCCAGAACCGGGAGGCGGCGTCGTAGTGCACCGGATCGTTCTCCCGCAGCCACCGGTACGCCGGATGGGGGTTGGTCCGCCCCGCGGGGGAGAAGGGGTGGTCGAGGTGCTCCGGCAGGCGCACCGGCGCCGTGGTCATGGTCCTGCTCCTGGGATCGTCGGCGGACCGGTGGTCGGTAGACGCGTGGCCCTCGGTTGTCAGTGGCCCTCGGTGGTCAGCGGTCCCTTGGTCGTCAGTGGCCCTCAGTGGTCAGCGGTCCCTTGGTCGTCAGTGGTCCCCAGGCCGTCAGCGGCCCGGGGTTCCAGAGGCCCTCGACCGTCCGTCAGCGGACCCGCGGCCCGCGCCAGCGGAAGGTCAGGGCGGTGACCACCAGGCCGCCCAGCGCCCACAGCGCGAGGACCAGCGCGGTGCGTCCCAGCTCCCAGCTGCCGGCCGGCTCCACCACGGTGAAGGAGTCCGGCAGGAAGACCGAACGGAAGCCCTGCGCCATCCACTTGACCGGGAAGAACGCGGCCACCGTCTGCATCCAGCGCGGCAGCTGGCCGAAGGGGAAGAAGACGCCCGAGATGAACTGCAGCACCATGAAGACCGGCGTCACGATCGCCGCCGCGGAACGGCTGTTGGGGATCAGCGCCGAGTACGCCGCACCGGCCATGGCGCACGCGACGGTCCCGAGAGCGAGGTCCCAGCCCAGGGTCGCCCAGCGTTCGCCCGTGCTCGGCAGCGGAAGGCCGAACAGGGTCAGCGCGATGCCCAGCAGCAGTGCCGTCTCCAGCGCGGTGGTGACGATCACGCGCACCAGTTTGCCGACGAAGTAGGCGGACTTCGGCATCGGCGTCATCGCGAGCCGGCGCACCGTACCGGTGTCCCGTTCGATCGCGATGCTGATCGCGAGCCCGGAGAAGGCGGTGCTCATCACGCCGGCCGCGACGATGCCGGCCATGAAGACCTGCTTGAGGTCGGTCTGGGTGCCCGCCACCTTGCCGGAGAAGATCGAGCCGAAGACGACCAGCAGGATCACCGGGAACATCAGGGTGAAGACCAGTGACTGCTTGTTGCGGAAGAACGCCCTGAGCTCGACCTTGGAACGGGCCGCGGAGGCCCGCCAGACGCCGGGCATCCGAGGGGACTCGGCCATCGCACGCTCCGCTTTCGGCACGGTCGGGTCGATGCGGCCCGGAGAGGGTGTGGAGGGTTCGGTGAGTGTCATCGGATGCCCGCCTCGCTGGTGCGGTCGCCGGTCAGGTCGTCGGTGCCGTCGTCGGCGCGGCCGAGGGTGTCGGTGCCGCGGTCGGTGCCGCTGACGTTCTCCCTGATCAGGTCGAGGTAGATGTCCTCGAGCGTGGGGCGGTGCACCCGCAGCTCGGGGAGTTCCCCGACGCCCGCCTCGTGCGCCCAGGGGGTCAGTGCGGACAGCAGCGCGGTGGGAGTGTGCGTGGCGATGCGCAGCACGCCGTCCCCGCTGTCGGCGAGCGTCTGCGCCCCCGGCGGCAGTACAGGCAGCGCGCGTCCCGTGAGTTCCGGCGGAATCCGGAAGGAGACCGTGGTCGGAGTCTGCGAACGGGCGCCGAACTCGGCAAGGGATCCGGACAGGACGACCTTGCCGGCGACGATCACCGCGGCGCGCTGGGCGAGCGCCTCGGCCTCGTCGAGGTAGTGGGTGGTGAGCACGGTGGTGGTACCGCGCTCGGAGAAGTACCGGACCAGATCCCAGGCCTCCCGGCGGGCCACCGGGTCCAGCCCGGTGGTGGGCTCGTCGAGGAAGATCAGGTCCGGGTCGCCGACGATGCCCACCGCGACGTCGAGGCGCCGGGCCTGTCCTCCGGACAGGTCCGTGCTCTGCTTCTTCTCGTGCTTGCCCAGGCCGACCATGTCGATCACCTGGCCGACCGGGAGCGGCGCCGGATAGAACGCCGCGAAGTGCTCGACGACCTCGCGTACCGTCAGGTCCGCGTAGGCGCCGGTGTTCTGGGGCACCACGCCGATGCGTGCGCGCCACCCCCGCCGGTCCTCGGCTGGGTCACAGCCGAGGACCCGGACGTCACCGCCGGTTCGCTGGCGGACGCCTTCCAGGATCTCGACGGTCGTCGTCTTTCCCGCGCCATTGGGCCCGAGCAGTGCGAAGACTTCTCCCGGATGGATGTCCAAATCCAGTCCCCGCACCGCGTGCCAGTCGCCGTAACTCTTGCGAAGACCACGGACCGAGACGGGGTTCTCCCCGACGGCAGTTGCCACTTGGATCGCTCCTGGGTGGATATCAGATTGATCGGGTGGATCAGGTGCAGCAGCAGCACGGGCAGCAGCAGGAGTTGCCGCCGGCCGCGATGTCCGACAGGTCGCCCTCGCTCAGCTCGGCGGTGTCGATCTGCGGGGTCTGGGGAATGTGGAACTCGTAGCGACCGGTCGCCAGACCGATCTCGTAGAGCTCCACCTGCACCTCGAGGTTGCCCTCCTGCTCGCCCTCGGCGGCGGTGGAGACGATGACGATCTCCGCGTCGGCCGGGAGCTCCAGGCCGGCCTCGGCGAGCGCGGCACGCGGGTCCGACTGGAGCCGGGCCGCGTACTCCTCGCTCGACCAGGCGCTGATCAGGGCGCGGGTGTAGCCGTTGACGAACTCGGCCCGCTTCCGCTGGTCCAAAGCCATAAGACTTTTCCTTTTCTCGGTTCCGGTTTGCCTGCGGCGCCTTCTTGTCGCTGCCGGCGAATGAACAATTGCACGCCGTCTGGAAGGCTGCCAAGACGTCAGTTCCGGCTCCAGAGGTAAGTATTGAGCACGTTCGGCTGGTGCGGTAGATTCCGGGTCGGGTGAAGCCGTGAATACGTATTGGATTACGCATCGGAATACGCATCCGAATGCGTATCGTCGATCGGCGAGTACGTATTCGGGAATTCCGAGTACGTATGGTGCGCGGAATACGTATGCGCGTACGCCCGCCGAGGCCGACTCGATCCGGTTCTGCCTGACCTGACATGACATGAGAGGAATCACGGAGGTGGTCCGCACCGTGCCTACGCACACGACGCCGCGCGTCCCGCGGTCAGGCCCCCGGGGCGAGGCCCTTCCACCGGGCCCGCCGGGGGACATCGACATGGCGGTGATGCGGGAGTCGCCGCTCGCCTTCATCACCGAACTGGCCCGCACCTACGGCGGGATCACCCGTCACCGGGCCGACGGCGAGACCGTCTACCTGCTCAACACCCCTGAATACGCCCGTCATGTACTGAAGGACAACGGCGCCAACTACACCAAGGAAGGCACCCCGGACGACGCGATGCTGCGTCCGCTGCTCGGAAACGGGCTGCTGACCAGTAACGGCGACGACTGGGCCCGCCAGCGCCATCTGACCGCCCCGGCCTTCAGGCCCAGCTCGGTCAGGACCTTCGACGGCATCGTCACCGAGGCCACCTCCGGCATGCTGGAGCGCTGGCGTCCGGCGATCGAGTCCGGCACCCCGCTCGCGGTGGACGATCACCTCACCGCGCTCACGCTGGGCATTCTCACCCGGGCCATCCTCGGCGCCGACCTCGACGGCATAGGTGAGGGCTTCGGACGCGCGGTGGACGCCGTCAACCGGTGCATCGGCCACTACGTGCCCGACCCGGACCCCGACCCGGCGGACACCGCACGCCGGTTCGCCGACTTCAGCCGCGCGCGGGGCTTTTTGGACATGGTGACCCGCACGCTGATCGCCTCACGGCGTGCGGCGGGGCCGTCGGCGCCCGGCCCGGGTCCCGGTTCCGGCCATGCCGGGAACCTGCTGGACACCATGATGTCCGCCGGCCACCTGGTCTCCGACGAGGACCTGCGCGACCAGGTGCTGACCATCGTCATGGCCGGCCATGAGACCACCGCCAAGTCCCTGACCTGGACGCTTCATCTCCTGGACCGGCACCCGCACGAGGCGGCGAAGGTCCGCGAGGAGGTCGACCGGGTGCTCGGCGGCCGTCCTCCCACCGCCGAGGACCTCGCCGACCTGCCGGTCTGCCAGCGGGCCGTCAAGGAGGCGATGCGGCTCTACCCGCCCGTGTGGCTGATCTCCCGCCGGGCGGTGGGCGCCGACGTCATCGGCGGATACCACGTCGAGCCCGGCACGCTCGTGTGTGTCAGCCAGTGGGTGCTGCACCGGCACCCCGCGTACTGGGACGCCCCCGACGCGTACCGCCCGGACCGCTTCGACGGTGCCTCGCTTCCGAGCCACCTCTACCTGCCGTTCGGCGGTGGTGACCGGATCTGCGTCGGTCAGCACTTCGCCCTGCTCGAGGCGGTGCTGGTGCTCGCCACTCTCGCCCAGTCCGTGCGGCTGGAGACCGCCCGGGGGTTCGAGGTGGAGCCCGAGGCCCTGGTCACTCTGCGCCCGAAGCACGGCATGACGATGATCGCGAGGCCCCGATGAGCACGCCCGTCCCAGGAACGGTCCGCCCGCCGGGCGGCTCGTACGACCCTGCCCGCACCACCGGCGGCGGACTGCCGGCGGAGCTGGCCCGCCTGGAGTCCCAGGCCGAACTCTCCTTCGCCGAGGAACTGCGCATCCTCCGCGACCTCGGCATCTGCTCCACCGCCGGCAGTCCCCGCCCCACCGTGCTCGAAGTCGGCGCGGGATCGGGCGCGGTGACCCGCCGGCTCCGCCCCGCGCTGCCGGGCGGCACCAGGCTCGTCGCCGCCGACATCGACGCCGAACTCCTGGCCCACGCCGCCGGTCCCGGCGTCACCCTGCTGGTCACCGATGCCGCGGACATGCCGCTGGAGGACCACAGCGTCGACTTCGTCCTGCTGCGCTATGTGCTCCAGCACGTGCCCGACCCGGCCGCCGTACTGGCCGAGGTACGCCGGGTGCTGCGGCCGGGCGGCCGGGTCGCCTGCACGGAGGTCGACTCCTCCTGCTGGGGCGTCGCCGACCCGTCCTACCCGGAACTGGGCGGCGTGCACGCCAAGATGGCCGCCGCGCAACGTGCCGCGGGCGGGGACCGTGCGATCGGCCGCCGCCTGCCCCGGCTGCTGAGGGCGGCGGGCTTCGAGGACGTCGTCCTGCGACCGTTCGCCACCACCAACGACGATCACCCCACGGACGCCTTCGCCCCGCAACTGGGCCCGCAGCGCCTGGAGCCCCTCGTGGCCCAGGGCGTCCTCTCCCTGACCGAACTCGCCCTCGCCTCGGATCGCTGGAACCGCTTCCGTGCGGATCCCGACGCCTGGGTGATGCTGCTCGGTCTCACCGTCGCCGCGACCGCTCCCGCATGTCGCGGTCCGCAGGAAACCCCTGGGAAAACCCCTCGCACCACCGAACGAAAGGCACCCAAGTGAACCCCAACGTGAAGATCTTCATCACGATCTTCTGCTACATCAGCGCCGTGGCGGGCCTGCTCACCGCCGTCATGGACGCCAGCCACAAGCCGGCCGACACCACCTCGGCCATCGTCGCCGGTGTCCTCGGCGTCGCCTTCCTGCTCGGCGGCATCGCCCTGACCCGCAAGCCCCGCTACTGAGCGGGGCGGTGATGCGGCCGGGGCGCACGCACCCCGGCCGCCCCACCGGGCCGCGGACCTCGGCAGTCTGCGGATCAGGATCCGCCGGCGGTCACCCCGCGGTGTCCGCCGCGGCGCGCGGCGGGTTGGGCCCCAGCACGGCGGCGGCACGTTCCGCGGTGGCGGCGGCCCAGCGGCCGGAGGTGACGGTGCCCAGGACCAGGATGGCCGCCCCGCACCCGGCGATGATCCACCAGGCCGTGGGCCGCGCGCCGGAGGCGACCGCGGCGCCGATCACCGCGATGCCGAGCGAGGATCCGACCTGACGGCTGGTCGCGGCGACCGCGGCGGCGACCCCGGCCCGGGCGCGCGGCATGCCGGACACCGCCGTGTAGGTGATCGGCGCGTTGACGAAGCCGAAGCCGAGACCGAACAGCGCGTACGTGACGTACAGCAGGATGCCCGGGGGGTGGGCGGAGCGGGTGACGGCGACGGCCAGTACACCGCTGGCGGCGATGCCGGCCCCCGCGAGCAGCAGGGGAATCCGTGGACCGCGGCTGCCCACGATCCGCCCGGACAGCGGCGGGCACACCAGGGTCAGCACCGCCATCGGCAGCAGGTGCAGCCCGGTGCCCAGGGCACTCAGCCCCACCACCCGTTGCAGATAGAGGGTGTTGGCGAACAGAAAGCCGCCGAGCGCGCCGAAGGCGAGGACCGCTGTCGCGGTGGCCCCGCTGAAGGGTGCGCTGCGGAAGAGCCGCGGCTCGATCAGCGGTTCGGCGCGCCGGTTCTCGTACGGTACGAAGGCGGCCAGCGTGCCCGCTGCCACGACCAGGCAGGTCACGATCGGCGGCGCGGTCCAGCCCTGGCCGGGCGCCTCGATGATGGCGTACGTCAGCGTGCCGAGCAGGACGATCACCAGCAGCTGGCCGACGGGGTCGGCGCGTCGGGCGGCCGGGGCGCGGGACTCCGGGACGAACAGCGCGGCGAGCGTCAGCGCGGCCAGCCCGATCGGCACGTTCAGCCAGAACACCGACCGCCATCCGGCCGACTCGACCAGGACCCCGCCGAGAACCGGCCCGGCCGCCATGCTCAGGCCGACCACGGTGCCCCAGACGCCGATGGCCCGTGCCCGCTCCCGTGGTGCGGTGAAGGTGTTGACGAGGATGGCCATGGCGACGGGGGTGAGCATGCTGCCGCCCACCGCCTGCACCATACGGAAGACGACGAGCCAGCCCGTCGTGGGCGCCAGACTGCACAGGGCCGAGCCACCGGTGAACAGCACGAGACCGAGCTGGAAGACGCGCCGCCGTCCGACGCGGTCGGCGGTGGCACCGGCCAGGGTCAGCAGCGAGGCCAGGACGATGGTGTACGCGTCGAGCGTCCACTGCAGGCCGGAGACGGAGGACTGCAGGGACCGCTGCATCGAGGGGAGTGCGACGTTGAGGATGGTGACGTCGAGACTGACCAGCAGCACGCTCAGGCAGCAGACGGCCAGGACGGAGGCGCGCCGCCCCGGTACGGGATCGGGCACGTGGGCTCCCGCGCTCAGTCGGTGGGCCGACGGGTGGCGTGCGTGTCGGCGAAGTCCCAGACCACGGGGAGGAGTTGCCCCGGGGTCTCGATCTGGGGCATGTGACCGGTGCGGGGGAGCAGCTCGAACCGGGCTCCGGGGACGGCGGCGGCGTACGCACGTCCGTACGCGGTGTCGACGACCTGGTCGCTCCCGCCCCACGCCACGAGGACCGGGGACGTGACCTTGGCCAGGCGCTCGCGCAGGGTGGGGTCGGCCATGGCGTGCGGGCCCGAATAGACCTGCAGCGCGGCCCGGTTGGCGGCCGCTGCGGCCAGCTGCGCCTCGGAGAACGTGCTCGGGTCCACGGCGAACTTCGCGGGGTCGTGGAAGGCCAGGGCGGACAGTTCGGCGGGCGTCAGGGTGAAGGGGTCGGCGACCGGGTGGCCGGGGACCTGGATGCCGGCGGCGTTGACGAGGACGACGCTGCTGATCCGGTCACTGCCGAGCAGGGCGATTTCGGCGGCGATCCAGCCGCCTATGGAGTTGCCGACGACGGTGACGTCCTGCAGGCCGAGTTCGTCCAGCAGCCGTCCGTAGATCTGGGCGAGGGTGGGCACGTCGGTCAGCCAGTCGGGCCGGGCGGTGCCGCCGAAGCCGGGGTGGACCGGGGTGATGACCCGCGCGGGCCGCTGCTCGGCGAGGAGCGCGGCGAACCCGGTGACGGTCTGCGGGCCGCCCCCGCCGTGCAGGAGCAGGAAGGGGTGTCCCTTGCCCCGCTCGTCGACGGTGAAGTTCACGTCGACGTCGCCGGAGTCGAGGGTGAGGGTGATCGTGCGGGCGGTGCTGGTCATGGACGTCTCCAAGTCGGTTTCTGGTGGCAGGGGTTGCTGACGCGGGCCGTCACGCGTAGTCGGTCGCCGGCTCGGTGGCGTACCGGCTCATCACCTGGACGGTCGCCTGCGGGGTCAGCTCCCGGCCGCCGGCGATCATGTCCCGCAGGTCGCGGAAGTACTGCACGTACAGGTCGGGCGTGAAGGTGTTGAGCATCACCGCCGGCTCGTCGCCGGGGTTGGCGAAGGTGTGCGGGGCGCCGGGCGGGATCATCGCGAGGGTGCCGGCCGGCGCGACGTGGGTCGTCTCCCCGACGGTGAAGTGCACGGTGCCGGAGACCACGTAGAAGCCCTCGTCGTGCTGGGCGTGGCGGTGCTGCGGGGGCCCTGCGCTGTGCGGGGCGAGGGTGATCTCGCCGATGCCGAGACGGTGCCCGGTGGTGCTGCCGTCCTCGAGGATGCGGATCTGCGCCGGACCCAGACGGATCGTCTCGCCGTCGTCGGGGCCGACCACGGAAACCTCGGTCATCGCCATCTCCTTCGTGAGAGTCAGCTCTCATGAAGGAGATTAGAGGGCGGTGTCTCGTTATGCAAGTGAACTCTCACGACGAGAGCAGGCAGTGATAAACTGACGGCGGATGGACGGACGCGAAAGGGGAGAGGGGGCGTACCGGGTGGCGACGCAGGCGGACACAGGCACCGGCCGCAGCAATCAGAAGAGGCGCACGCGCGCGGCGATCGTCGAAGCCGCCCGTGAACTCATCGGCACGGGCGGCGAGGTGACCATGCCCGCGATCGCGCGCGCGGCCCTGGTCTCCGAGGCCACCGCCTACCGATACTTCCCCGACCTCCCCTCGCTGATCAGCGAGGCCCTGGCCGGCGCCTGGCCGCCCCCCGCCGAGGCCCTCGCTCCGGTCGCGGACTCCACCGACCCCGTCGAACGGGTCGCCTACGCCTGCGAGTTCCTGTTGCGCGGCGTACTCCTCCGGCAGGGAGCGGTGCGCGCCATGATCGCGGCCACCATCACCCGCCCCGAGGCGGCGACCGCCAGGCCGGGTATCCGGTTCGGTTTGATCGACCTCGCGCTCCAGCCCCTGGAGGACACGCTGGGGGCGACGGATCCGGAAGCCCTCGCCCAGCTCAAGCGGGACCTCGCCGTGGTCGTCAGCGCCGAGGCCCTCTTCTCCCTCACCGACCTGTGCGGCCTCGCCCCCGACGACGCCATCGCCAGCGCGGTACACACGGCGACCACGCTGACCGAAGCCGCACAGCGGACGACCCCGCGAGGGTGAGCCGGGCACGCAGGCCCGCGAAGCGGTCCTGGCGGCGAGGACATCTACGCCCGGGGCCGCCGTCTGACCGAGACCCGGCGCCGCATCGGCATGGTCTTCCAGAAACCGAACCCCTTCCCCGCGATGTCGATCTACGACAACGTCACCTCGGGCCTGAAGCTCACCGGCACGCACGTGAACGGCGACGCCCGCGACGACCTCGTCGAGGAGTGCCTCACGAAGGCGGCCCTGTGGCAGGAGGTCCGCTCCCGCCTCCGCCAGCCCGGCGGCGCACTCTCCGGCGGCCGGCAGCAACGCCTGTGCATCGCCCGCTCCCTGGCCGTACGCCCCGAGGTCCTGCTGATGGACGAGCCCTGCTCCGCCCTGGACCCCACCTCCACCCTCCGCATCGAGCAGACGATCCGCGAGCCGGCCCACGAGGTGACGATCGTCATCGTCACCCACAACATGCAGCAGGCGGCCCGCATCTCCGACCTGTGCGCCTTCTTCCTCGCCCGACAGGGCACCCTCGGCGCCATCGTGGAACACGGCCCCGCCACCACGATGTTCTCCACCCCCACCGACCCCCGCACAGCGGACTACGTCGAGGGCCGCTTCGGCTGACCCGCTTTGCGGCACCGGTGCTCCGACCCGTCGAGCCCCGTGAGCCCGGTCGGCAGCCGTCCGGCCGGGCACTGCGATTGCGGGGGACCGCCCGGACCCGGCGCCTACACTGTGTGGGCGCATGTACGTCGACTGTGAAGTGTGGGCGGGAGGGGACAGGACTGTGACGGACAACGTCGGTGGCTTCGAGGACCCGTCGGCCGACGTGCTGGCGGCTGCTGCCGGCGCCTTCGGGCTGCTCGCCTCGTCCGTCAGGCTCCACCTGATGTGGGCGCTGTCGCAGGGGGAGAGTGACGTCACGCACCTCGCCGACCGGGTGGGCGGGGCACTGCCCGCCGTCAGCCAGCACCTGGCGAAGCTGAAGCTCGCCGGGCTCGTGCGCTCTCGCCGTGAGGGCCGGCGGCAGGTCTACTACATCGACGACCCGGACGTCGTGACGCTCGTGCGAGTGATGATCGGGCAGCTGACGGCACGTTCTCACCAGGTTTCCGCGCCGGTACGGCTCCTGCACGGGACCAGTGGCTGAGACCACCGCGGCCTCGGACCGGGACGCCGACCCGACCGTTCCGGTGGCTGTATCCGCGGTAGGAGCTGCAGGCTCCGGGGTACTCGGGGCGCCGGGTCCGGGAACCTCCGCGCCGACGCTGCTGGAGGTGCTGCGCCGGCTGGACAGCGGTCCGCGCGGCTTGACGGAGGCCGAGGCCGAGGCGCGCCTGGCCCGGTTCGGCGGGAACACGGTTCCGGCTCGGGGCGTGGCCTCCTGGCCCCGACTGTTCGTGCGCAGCCTGCGCGATCCCTTCACCGCGGTCCTGCTCTGCCTCGGGTTGGTCTCGGCGGCCGTCCTCGCCTGGGGCACCGCCTCGGTGATCCTCTCCCTCGTCGTGGTCAGCTGCGGGCTGCGCGCGACGGGCGAGCACCGGGCCGACCGGTCCACGGCCGCATTGCGTCAGCTGGTCGCCACCACCGTGACCGTGCTGCGGCGCGCCGACGAGGACGCGGTACCCACCTCTCGCGAGATCCCCGTGGACGAACTCGTGGTCGGCGACGTGATTCGCCTCGGGCCCGGTGACCTCGTGCCGGCGGACGTACGCCTGCTGCGCACGAGCGGCCTGACCGTGCACCAGTCCGCGCTCACGGGAGAGTCGGCGCCCGTCGCGAAGCACACCGACGACGCGCCTGCGGGCAGCGGGAGCGGACCGTTCGATCAGCCGCAGTGGTGTTTCCAGGGCAGCAGCATCGCCTCCGGCAGTGCCACGGCGGTCGTCACCGCGACCGGTGCGGAGACCCGGTTCGGCGCCGCGCACGGCCGTACGACAGGCCGGCCGGAGCCGAGCGCCTTCGACCGTTCCGTCCACGGCGTCTCCTGGATCCTGATCCGGTTCATGCTGCTGACACCGCCGCTGGTGCTGATGGCCAACGCGGCGTTGCGCGGACGCGGCCTGGAGACCCTGCCGTTCGCGGTCGCGGTGGCAGTGGGGCTGACCCCGGAGATGCTGCCGGTCCTCGTCACCACCTGCCTGTCCCGCGGAGCCTCACTGCTGGCCCGGACCCACGGGGTGATCGTAAGACGGCTCCCCGCCCTGTACGACATCGGCGCTGCCGACGTGCTGTGCCTGGACAAGACCGGCACGCTCACCCAGGACCAGCCCGTCGTCGACCGCAGCCTCGGCCCGGACGGCCGGGACGACCCCGACGTCCTGCACTGGGCCGCCGTCAACGCCTGGTGGACCCTGCAACTCGCCGACCTGCCCGAGCCCGACGCCCTGGACGAGGCGGTCCTGGACGCGGTCGACGAGGACGACCTCCTCGCGTACGAGGGCATCGCCGCCATCCCCTTCGACCCGGCCCGCCGCCTCGCCACCGCAGTCGTCCGCACCCCCGGCCGCCTCGGCACGCACACCCTGGTCGCCAAGGGAGACCCCGAAGCCGTCCTGGCACGCTGCGCCCTCCCGGACGAGGAACGCGCACGGCTGCGCGACCTCGCCGCCCGGCAGGCCGGCGAGGGGCTGCGCATCCTGGCCGTCGCCACCGCCGAACGCCCGGCCCGCACCCGCGGCTACACACAGGCCGACGAACGCGGCCTCACCTTCCGTGGCCTGGTCACCCTGCGGGACGCGCTCGCGCCCACCGCCGCCGAGGCGCTGAAGGTCCTCACCGGGCAAGGAGTCACCGTCAAGGTCCTGACCGGCGACCACCCCGGCACGGCCGCCCGGGCCTGCCGCGACCTCGGTGTCCCGGCCCCCGAGGACGCCGTTGTGACCGCCGACGCCATCGACACCCTCACCGACGCCGAACTGACCGCCCTGGTCGCCCGTACGGCCGTCTTCGCCCGCTGCACCCCCGACCACAAGGCCCGGATCACCCAGGCACTGCGCAGCGCCGGGCACACCGTCGGCTTCCTCGGCGACGGCGTCAACGACCTGCCCGCCCTGCGCGCCGCCGACGTCGGCATCGCTCCGCAGGGCGCCGCCGACGTGGCCCGCGAGGGCGCGGACGTGGTGCTCGCCGAGAAGGACCTCACCGCCATCACCCATGCCATCGACACGGGCAGGCATGCGGGCGGCAACATCGCCACCTACCTGAGGGTCACGCTGTCCTCCAACCTCGGCAACGTGATCGCGATGCTCTCGGCGGGCCTGCTGCTGCCCTTCCTGCCGATGCTCCCCGCCCAGGTCCTCACCCAGAACCTCTGCTTCGACGCGGCCCAGCTCAGCTTTGCCCACGACCGTCCGCACCCGCCGGCGCTGCGTCGGCCGACCGTGCTGCGCCCCGGTGACCTCCTGCGCTTCATCACGGGGTTCGGAGTGCTCAACGCCGTGGCCGACCTCGCCACCTTCGCCGTGCTCGCCTTCACCCTGCACGGGCTTGGCACGGGCGGCGACGAGGCGGTGTTCCACTCCGGCTGGTTCACCGAGAACCTGCTCACCCAGGCCCTGGTGATGGTGCTGCTCCGGGCCGGCCGGCAGGGCGCGCAGAGCCGCAGGCCGGGCCCGGTCGGCTGGGCCGCGATCGCCCTGTCCGTCATCGGCCTGGTGCTGCCGCCTTCACCGCTCGGCCCGCTGGTCGGCCTCGCCGCACTGCCGACCGCCTATTACCTCCTGCTCGGTGTGGTCCTGGCCTTGTACGCCGCCGCCCTCCTGGTGGCCAGGGCACGCACGCCATGAGCGATCCCACGGCACACGGGGCACCGAGGCGCAAGCGGTGGCTGCCTTTGGTGGTCTTCGCCTTGGCGCTGTACGTCATCGTCCGTGCCGCCGGCACCCCTCAGGGCGACACCACCCCGCCTCAGGGCAAGGCGTCGTCCACCGGGCCAACCCCGTCTGTCAGCCCGTCCGTTTCCTCCCCGTCGACGTCGGTCTCCTCTTCGTACGACCCCGCCGACCACGCTTCCCAGGTTCGCGCCCGGGCCCGCCAGGCGGGCGTCAGCGCGCAGTTGGTGATGGCGATCCTCTACAACGAGTCGTACAAACCGCACGATCCGTCCTTCGAGCGGGCCTGGCAGAAGTACAAGCCCGACGCCGCCTTCGGCATCGCCGACATGCACCGCGCCACCTTCGACGAGGTCAGGAGAGGCCGGGATTTCGCCGGCCGCCGCTGGGAGGAACTGCCCGACGACCGCGACCTGGCGATCGAAGCCGAAGCCTGGTACCTGCACGACCTGGCAGCCGAACTGCCCGCGCACTGGCCGGTTTCCTACACGAAGAACGACCTCCTGGCGCTCGGGTACAACGCCGGTGCGGGCAACATGCTCGCTTTCGCCCGCGGCGCCACCCTGGGCAGTCGGGCCCGGTCATATCTGGACCAGTTGCACCAGAACTGGGCGAAAGCGGGAAGGGCCGTCGACGCAGGCTGAGTTGCCGGGTTGCGCAATAATCGCAGTCAGCGGGGGTAAAACCCCGTGATCGGGGGAGGAAGGGTGTTCATGCCGCGCGGTGACATTCGGCGAGTGCGTGATGCGAACATGCGGCTGGGGGCGGCCCTGGCCGAGGTCGAAGGGCTCTACGCGGCGTTATTGAGAGCCGGTTCCTCCGAGCGGCGTCGGGGGTTGCAGGCGGAGCTGGCCCGCGCCGCCGGCCGTCTGGCGGCTGTGGCGGCCATGCCGACGCAGGCTCCGCCGCCACGCCCCGCCGGTCAGCGCTCGCGCCGGGGACGGCGGCGAGCCCTGGCGGAACGCGGCGCCGCGTGGATCATCGCGCGGTACGGAAGGAACGACCACTGAGGCAGCCGGGTCCGACCGGGCGTGGGAGCGCCGGTCCACCCGCTCATGAGACCCGTCGCCCGTGAGATACGTAAGGACCTGTACAACCCGCGCCACGGGTTTGTTAGATTGCGCAACTACGCAATCGAGGTGGGGTCCACCCTCGCCTGTCCGTACCCAGCCGCGCATGCCCGGCCGTACCCCTGATGGCCCGGCCTGACGAGCCCGACCGTACATGGGAGTGGAAGATGAGCGACCCGTGGGACGGCCCGGCCGGCCAGGCCACGCGCAGCCGCACCACCACCCGGGTGCCCGGACAGCGTACGTCCGAGGCGGAGGGCACGCGCCCACCGGGCGGCCGGGCCGCGGCCCGGGCGGCTTCCCGGTCTCGCGGTGGAACCCGGTCCCGGGGCGCAAGCCGGTCGCGGCGCCGCGCACATCCCGTCGGGCGTGTCCGACGGGTGCTCAAGATCGCCGCGATCACCTTGTCCGTGTTGATCGTCATCACCGCCGGTGCGGGCTGGTGGTTCTACCAGCACCTGAACGGCAACATCAACAGCGTCGCGCTCGACGGCAAGGGCGGCACCGAGAAGGCCGACGCCTTCGGCCGTACCCCGATCAACATCCTGGTCATGGGCTCGGACGGCCGTACCAGTCAGGCCGACTGCCGGCTCGGCGG